>CBFHXC010000091.1:0-10823 GCA_965659695.1 Rhodospirillales bacterium | reverse complement strand
AATTTTGCGATATCGAATACGAACTCGGTTTTGATGAGGGAGCCGAGATCGTCGACGATGATTTCATAGGTCTTTAGCAGGGTTCCCTGCGCATCACGGACTTCGACGTTTGGCATCTTTTCCTCCAATCCTTAACTCGTCTATATAACGATCCCTGAGATCAGAACAAACGCTCATTGCCCCAGAGCGATAACGTGAAACGGAAAGTGTGAATGCCTGGAACCCCGGAACGAGTTGAGCGAAAAGACGGTACAATCGAATGGCGCCTTGACGGGGTGTTGCACCGTGAAGACGGCCCCGCCGTTGAAAAAACCGATGGTACGCGCGTTTGGTTCAAATTCGGCAAGCAACATCGCGACGACGGCCCTGCCGTTGAACACGCAGACGGCAGCAAAGAATATTGGCAAAACGGCGAGTTGGTGCAGACCGCACAACGATCCGAGAAAGAAGATGGGATGATCGAGTGGCGGCTGAATGATGATCTCCATCGCGAAGATGGCCCCGCTGTCGAACGTCCCGATGGCACCCGGGTTTGGTTCTTGCATGGCAAACAGCATCGCGAAGATGGCCCTGCGGTTGAACATAATGACGGCAGCCGGGAATGGTGGGTGAACGGCAAACTACATCGTGATGATGGCCCTGCCATTATCGAATCAGATGGTACACAGGAATGGCACGTGAATGGTGTTGCCCATCGCGAAGATGGACCCGCCGTGGTACGCGCCGATGGTGTGCAGCAATGGTGGGTGAACGGTGTGCGTCACCGCGAAGATGGCCCCGCCGTCGTCGAAGAACACATCATGCGTCAGTGGTGGATCAACGGATGGCTTCACCGTGAAGACGGCCCCGCCGTTGAATACGACGACGATGAACCGGAATGGTATCTGCGCGGCAACGTGACCGAAGAAAGCGTGGTCATGGATGACGCGAAGCGGGCCGCGTTCTTGAAGAAGGTCACGGCCAACGATTGAGGCGTTTATGTGATGACACTGCGCGGTCGGGGCAGATGACGTCTGCTATCCGCAGGTGAATTAATGCCCAAAGCCGCTATATTTGTCGCCATGGCACCATTGGCACGTTCCTGAGAACGATTTGGCAAAAGTAGTGTCGCGGGCGGTCAAAACCACGATATGGTGCAGCCCTGCTGCCAAAGCGAGCGTGCCGACAAGGCTCACAAGTAATATCCACTTTCTCAAAACAACCTCCTGAATCACCCAGGTTGATCAGATAATGCGTCCAAAACAAAAGGGAGGCATAGAGCCCACTGAATTCTTAGAATATGTGCGGGCGTTTCAGCCCAACCCGATCACTCAGGTTTTTTAGGTGTCTCGTAAGGGACTTCTTTGTGCCAAGGAACCCACTCGGTGTGGTAGCCAACAAAGCCTTGCTCGTTCGCAGGCTGTTGCTTCGTGTTATAGTATTTTGTTTTGCCCTCGGGAACCGGTGCGTTCTTATCAACGTTGCCCATTGTTCGTCTCCCCGTCGTTGGATGCTTCCCATCTTGGAAGCGAGATGATTCATCTATCGAGGATGAAACTTAAAGGAAGGTGCGCTCAGAGGGAAGTGGCTTTTTTCGTCATGTTGGCGCTCTCTATCAAATGTGCACGATTGTCGGCGGAATTGCGGCACCCATAAAATGCATTCATCTTTTTAATCGATTTTGTTTATTAATAAGGCGAAAAACATCATTTTTTTCGAATTTTCCGCCTTTGCACCCATCAAAGTTGGTTACTTTCGCAATTGACCTTTCTACAATGTTGCTAAATGTGGGGAGGGTTTTCCGAGAGCTCTTCCCAAATAAGAACGAAGTGAAAATGGGAGGCTTCTATGTTCGTCAGTAATCCTTTTGCTGATCTTGCTGCGTCGATCCCTGTCGATGTCATGCAATGGTACGTCGTTTTGATGTTCCTTGCTGTCGTCGGCGGTACGATTTTCGACGTTATTCACAAGAAAAGCGGTAAGTACTTTTTTGATAAAGCCAAAGCAGCCGAGGCGGCACGAACGCGGGAGCTGAATTCAGGCGACAAAATGAACATCGCGGTACAAACCGCGCTGGTTGATGTTGCGACGTCAGCCGAGTTCTGTAACCCGCATCGCCGGATTGCACATCTGATGACGATGTACGGTTTCATCCTATTCCTCGTCACCACGATTGCATTGGTGTTCGCATACCCAACACATGCAGCACCGGGTATTGTTTCGCTGTTGTGGCACTTGGGTGCACTGAGCGTCATGGTTGGCGGCTATTGGTTCTGGTTTGTTATCCGGGTTGATATCTCGGCAGAGGGCAATCCTTGGTACAAGTTGGTCAAGGCTGACCTGTTCATCCTCTCGCTGTTGGGCACAACGACCTTTGGGTTTTTGTGGTCTATCGGTCAATCGATGGGTGGTGGCTCGATCACCAACCTGCTGCTGGCGTTGTTCCTGATTTCTTCAACGACGCTTTTCTGTGGTGTCATCTGGTCGAAATTCGCGCATATGTTCTTCAAACCGGCCGCTGCGTATAACAAGCGCATCGTTAAAGCTGATGGTTCGATGGAAAACATGCCAGAGATTGGTGATCTATCGGATAAGGCGCTGCAAGAACGCTTTCCTGACATTCCCGAATACTTGGGCAGCAATCCGCCCAACATGGGACTGGGGATCAAGCGCGAAGCGCCTCGCCACTATTAATTCAAGAACCAAAATAACGTTCTAAATAGAGAGAAACATCATCATGCCTACTTTTGTTTACATGACACGATGCGACGGTTGCGGGCACTGCGTAGACATTTGCCCATCCGACATCATGCACATCGATAAAACGTACCGCCGTGCATATAACATTGAACCGAGCATGTGCTGGGAATGCTATTCCTGCGTAAAAGCTTGTCCTCAGAACGCCATCGACGTGCGTGGTTATGCCGATTTTGCGCCACTTGGTCACAGTGTTCGCGTGCTGCGCGACGAAGAAAAAGGTGTCATCGCTTGGCGGATCAAATTCCGCAACGGCGAGAAAGATCTGAACCTGATCGCACCGATCACGACCAAACCTTGGGGCGAGGGTATTCCTGATCTTAAGAAAGAAACAGCGCCGACGCAGGAACAAAAAGACAGTCAGTTGCTTTATAGCGAACCGAAGTACATCCGTATGGATGACGGCGATATCCACACCTTTAAGTCCAATGGGCTTAAGATGAAACAAGGAGTGGCATACTGATGGCTTACAATACTGTCGTCGAAGACAACATCGACATTCTGGTCGCAGGTGCTGGCCTGGGTGGAACAGGCGCGGCTTTTGAAGCTCGTTACTGGGGTCAAAACCGCAAGATCGTTATTGCCGAAAAAGCCAACATTGATCGATCCGGTGCGGTCGCGCAGGGGCTTTATGCGATTAACTGCTACATGGGAACGCGCTTTGGCGAGAATAATCCCGAAGACCACGTTCAATATGCCCGCATCGATTTGATGGGTATGGTGCGCGAAGATTTACTGTTTGATATGGCGCGCCATGTGGACTCCACAGTCCACAACTTCGAAGAGTGGGGCCTGCCAATCATGCGCGACAAAGAGAAGGGCACGTACCTTCGCGAAGGTCGCTGGCAGATTATGTTTCACGGTGAGTCTTATAAACCCATCGTGGCTGAAGCCGCGAAGAAAAACGCCGACAAGGTGTTTAACCGGATTTGCGTCACGCATCTGTTGATGGACGAAGCCAAGGAAAACCGTGTTGCGGGTGCCGTTGGCTTCAACGTTCGTACCGGTGACTTCCACGTTTTTAAATCCAAAACCGTGATCTGCGGTGCGGGTGGTGCGTCCAACATCTTTAAGCCACGTTCCGTTGGCGAGGGTGCTGGTCGTGTTTGGTATGCACCTTGGTCCTCTGGTTCTGCATATGCGTTGATGATAAACGCAGGTGCAAAAATGACCCAGATGGAAAATCGGATCGTGTTGGCCCGTTTTAAAGATGGTTATGGTCCAGTGGGTGCGTATTTCTTGCACCTCAAGACGTACACGCAAAATGCCTATGGTGAAGAGTACGAGTCGAAATGGTTCCCTGCATTGCAGGAAATGGTCGGCAAGGAATACTTGGACCCGGAAGTCTCACATCTGACGCACCGTCCAATTCCAACGTGTCTTCGCAACCACTGTATCATTAGCGAAGTGAATGCTGGCCGCGGACCGATTCACATGGTGACAATGCATTCATTCCAAGATCCACACCTGGAAGAAATTGGCTGGCACAACTTTCTCGGCATGACCGTTGGTCAGGCTGTTCTTTGGGCAGCGACGGACGTCGATCCGAAGAACGAGAACCCTGAACTCACAACGTCCGAACCTTATGTGATGGGATCGCACGCGACGGGTTGTGGTGCATGGTGCTCTGGCCCGGAAGATCTCTCTCCGGAAGAGTATTTCTGGGGCTATAACCGTATGACAACCATCGAAGGTTTATTCGGTGCGGGTGATGCGGTTGGTGGAACGCCGCATGCGTTTTCGTCGGGTTCCTTCACCGAAGGACGCTTGGCTGCCAAAGCCGCCAACAAATATATCGATGATGGCAAGGCCGAGGGTATCCGGGTTTCTGATGCGACCATCGAGAAATTGAAGGCCGAAGTCTTCAAGCCGTTGGAGCATTACACAGTCCATCGCAACGAGATCGTGGCTGGAACGGTGAACCCGAACTACCACAATCCTCGTCAGGCACTCGACCGCTTGCAGAAGTTGATGGATGAATATGGTGGGGGCGTCACGGTCAACTATATGACCAATGACAAACTACTCAGCATCGGCCTTAAGAAACTGAAGATCATGGAAGAGGATCTGGAGAAGATCGCAGCCCAGGACCTTCACGAGTTGCTCCGTGCATGGGAAGTCATCCACCGTCATCGGGCATCAGAGTGTGTGTTGCAACACACCTTGTTCCGCAAAGAAACCCGCTGGCCGGGTTACTACTATCGCGGCGATGCCATGAAACTTGATGACGAGAACTGGCATGTCCTGACCGTATCGCGCCGTGATCCAGAAACCGGCGAATACACGATGGAAAAAGCACCGCTTTACCACTTGGTAAACGAGAACGAAGAAGCGGCTGCTGCCGAATAATCTTCAACGCATCTGGCAAGCGTCATATTTGGCGCTTGCCGGGCGTTCAAAAAAGATCAGCATTTCCAAGTTGATCTTTTTTTGTGCCGATAAAGATATTTCGACTCAAATGAATTGAGAACGCATATGAACATTACCGACCTTTCTGATGAAGATATCCTGACCGCCGCCGAGCCAATGTGGACGGAACTCGTCCGCGCCTCGAACGATGGCGAGTATGCAAAGTTTATCCGCAATTTTGATTACAGCCTGACGCAGGGTCTGAATGAAATCGAAGTTGGCAAGCAGTTTGCCAACAGCGAACTGACCCGGAACTTGTCTGAGGTGTATGATTATCTCGGCATCATTCGCCGCGGCGAGCATGTCACCGTTCTGTATCGGGTCCGAAGCACCAAAAGAGATGGTGAGTGGCTGGGCCGATTGGTCCTGGGCATCAACCAGGACGACGAAATCAAAATTTTTGGCGCTTCGGTTTTCTAAGTTGTCACTGCGAAATTGATATGACAGATACAATCCAAGACGAGAAATATGTCGAGCTCACCTATCAGGTGATTGATCAGAAAACGGGCGAAGAGCTTGTCGCTGTCGAATTCCCGCTTGGTTACGTGCATGGGGTGAACGAAATCCTGATGCCTGACATCATGGATGAATTAGAGGGTAAATCTGCGGGCCATATTGTCGAAGTGCCGTTCAACGGCAACGACGTTTTCGGGGCCAGAGATGAGACTCTGGTGTTTACCGATCATCTTGAGAATGTGCCTGAAGAATACCAGAAAGTCGGTGTGACCGTTCATGCGGAAAACGAAAGTGGCGATGTGCGGAACTTCATCGTCACGCGGGTTGACGATAAAACGGTGACCCTGGATGGGAACCACCCACTCTGCGGTCGTGAAGTTCTGTTCAAGCTCGAAGTTCTAAGCGTGCGCGACGCCACGAAGGAAGAGATCGATGCTGGTGGACCCGTCGGTCAAGAAGGGCCGGACGTTGATAAATCACGTATGGTCCCGATCTGAACTCAGTTACTAGCCGGACGTGTCTCGGTTTTATATGCGCTGATGCCGTCAAACGTATGAATCTGATACAAGGGCGCAGAGTCCAGCTCAGGCGCGAATTCCCCTAACCGCAGGTCGCGGGCAATACTGGGAACGCAGCTAAACGGTATGCCCTCAACAATCCCAGTAGTATCGCGATGGGCATGCCCGCAAAATCCACGCATCACATGGCTTTGATCCTTTAGCGCCGATTGCAGGCGCTCAGCACCTTCCCACGGATCATACTGCTGCGGGAACTTCGATTCAGTGACCTCAAACGGCGGGTGATGCATAAACAACGCGATGGGCTTGTCGGTATGACCCGATAACCATGTACCCAATCCGCTCGCCCGGTCCTGACAATATGCGCCCTGATTGCTTTGGGTGCTGATGGTGTCGAGTGCAACCAGACGGACTGGAAAATCGTCGACCGCATATTGAAGATACGGGCTATCCATTTGCAGAGGGTGCCCGATTTTCAGGTGGTCACGCAGCAAAGATCGCTCATCGCGATTGCCCGGACATGCGAATAGTGGCGGCTTTAGGCCTTGCAGAATCTCGAATGCCAAATTGTATTTTTCGTCATTGCCATTATGCGCCATGTCGCCGGTGTGAATTACCACGTCTGGTAAGTCGTTCAATGAATTGATGTCAGATACGCATGTTTCGAGATCACGAAGGCGGGCAGTCCCGTTCTCGTGCTCTGGGTCGATATGCGAATCAGAAATTTGGGCAATAATCATAGTGTCTATATTCACTCGATAGGGACGGGGGCGGCGTGAACGTGGTCAGAAGCGAAATGCTCGTCGCTCAGTAATTGTAACTCTCGCTGGCTGCAGGTGGCTCTGCATCGACACGTTGATAGGACGCATTCATGGCCATGGGATGGAATGGAAGATCACGCTCTTTCAAATATGAACGGACTTTTTCCTCCTGCCATCCAACCAGTGGATGAACACGCAAAAGGCGCCCATCCTGCAACACGCGAGGGCGCGGTTCATATGAATATGGATTGTGGCAGACCACGCTGATCCAGCAATCAAATGGCTTCAGTGTCTCGTTCAATGGCACCGTGGTGTAGTGCCGCGTGCCATCGTTCACATCTTCGCCCCACAGGTTTTCGCAATGAAAGTTGTCACCGGGCAAGGCATCCAGATCGTCCAATGGTGATCGCACGTCTTTCAAGCCAAGTTTTTCGATCATCTCTGCCTTATATTCCATGCTGCCGGGGTACATGTTTTTCATGTGGCAGAACACGACCGGTGTTGCTGGATCAATGTCGGCAACCATGCTTAATGTTACCATGCCGCGTGCACGCAGTGATGTGGTGACGACGGTCTTTCCTGGGAACTTATCGACAATAAGGTAGTGCAAGGATTCTGGCGCCTCCATCCCCTCAGTTTCTTTGATCACGTCTTCTGCTGATACTGCCATGTTTCCCATCCCCATTTTTTTTATTCCCCAATCTATATTATAAACGGGAACGGTTGCGGTAAACAGAGGGATTGATGATCAGAGATACATGTTTATATTGCTGAACTCACAAATTTTCCTTATCAATTCGTATGACCCTGACCCAATTGGAAATATTCGCCGCCGTCGCCAAATTTGCCCATGTGACCAAGGCGGCCGAGAGCCTCGGTATCACACAGTCCGCAGCCTCTGCCGCGATCTCAGCGCTTGAGAAGCAATATCAGATCAAGCTCTTTAATCGGGTTGGTCGTGCGATTGAGTTATCTGAAGTCGGACTGATATTTTTGGCCGAAGCAAACGGAGTGCTGGAGCGTGCGCAGGCAGCAAAGCGCAGCATTGCCTCTCTGGGTGGGATCAGCTTTGGGCGATTGGAAATTGCCGCCAGCCAAACCATCTCGAACTATTGGCTGCCCCGCCGATTAGCGGCTTTCCATGATCGGTATCCTGGGATCAATCTCAATATTTCGATCGGCAATACGCGCGAGGTTGAGAAACTGGTCGTAACTTCAGAGGTTGATATCGGTTTCGTTGAGGGATCTATCCGCTCCAAAGACTTACAGTTAGACGAAGTCGATCATGACGAGCCGGTTATGGTTGTTCAGTCAAAGCGATGGCCATCGCTGGGACGGGGCAAGGGCTCCATTAAACTAACCGCTGTTCCATGGGTGGTCCGCGAGCAAGGATCGGGCACCAGGGGTGTGTTGGAAAAGCTCGCGCAGGCAGCAGGGTTGGCGTGGAAAGATCTCAATATTGTTCTTGAACTGCCTAGCAATGAAGCTGTGCGAGAAGCGGTCGAAGCGGGCGTGGGCGCGGCCGTGTTGTCGCGACATGTGGTGGCAACGGCAATTGATGCCGGGGCGCTTCGGGCGTTACCCCTCGATGTGCCGCCCAGAAAGTTCATGATGGTTCGTCGCAAATCCGTTATTCCAAGCGATACGGAAACGGCACTCATCGATATGGTGTTGAAGCGGAATTAGGCTGTTTCTTCTTCGAGCTGGTGAAGAATAGTGACGAAATTCTCGATGCCTTGTGCACCGCTGACCAGATATTTCTCATTAAAGATCACGGCGGGGACACCTTGCACGCCCCGAGAGACCCAAAGGTTCATTTCATCTCGGACCGCTGAGGCAAAGCGTTGATCCATCAAAATTTCCCCGGCCTCTTCGTGGTCTAGGCCGATGCTTGCAGCAATAGATGCCAACGTTTCAATATCCCCAACGTTCTCTCGGCGCGTGAAAAAAGCCTCGAGCAACGCCAGCTTCAGATCATGCTCGCGATCCTGTTCGTTCGCCCAACGCAGTAACTGGTGCGCAAGAAACGTATTATAAGTCTTCATGTCGTCTGTGTAGTTGAAGGTGAAGCCAAGCTCCTCCCCCATCGCTGTCAAATTGGCGCGTGACTTAATCGCATCTTCAACCGATGTGCCATACTTGGCGGCGAGATGCTCACGCAGGTTCTCTCCGTCATTGGAAATATGCGGATTCAATTGGAATGGATGCCAATAAATATTTGCCGAGACGCCAGTTTTTTCCAGCGCGTGTTCGAGCTGTTTGTAACCAATAATGCACCAAGGGCAGATGACGTCAGATACGATATCTATTCTCATGTTGTCATCCTAACGCTTTGCGCCGTCTGACGCGAATCTGGCAGAATTCTTATACGTGGATTGCGACATGAGGATTTTCGCAATGGCCTTACTGGAATTCTTGGATGAACTTCGCGTTTGGTCCGGAATACCTTAAAAATGCTATTTCGTAGAAAATGCTGAGAGGAACTAAAACGCTCTTGCAATCAAAAGAACGATAGAGAGGGCAGTGGGCCCTCTCTGTCACAGGTCAGTTAGGCGACAAATATGCCCAAAACACCCCAAACTGCTGCGACGAGACCGAGAGCGATAATCGCGCCGCCACCCATCATGTACCAAATGCTTTCCAGAGATACTGGTTTATTCGTTTTCATGTGACGCCCTTTCAAATTGATGACTACGGGTGCTTCAAAAATAATCAGGACCTCAGCCCTCAGACTGAACCTTACACCGCTAGGCACTACTTGGGGGGTGAGAACGCTGAAACAAGACATAAGCAGGCCTTAAAATGGCTTCTAAGCCCCTATAGCCATTAAATTTTTGTAATGCGCGGTCACCCCCGGCACGGCGTTTTGCGTGTCCACCTGAGATTATGCTGTTATAAAATTAGCAACCGGAGCCGTGGCCTATTCTGAGCCACATCTACAATCCTGATAGAGAGTGATTATGCAGAATCGAAAGCTTGGAAATTTGGGCACCCGCGTATCTGCCATCGGCATTGGCGCGATGTCATTTGTGGATTTTTACGGACCCACGGATACCGAACAATCTCATGCACTCCTGACCAAGGCGTTGGATTTGGGCATTGATCAGTTGGACACGTCGAATAAGTACGGCGGCGGACTGTCGGAGGATCGGATTGGTTCTTTCCTCGCCAAACAGGGAACCCAGGCAGCCACATTATTCAAGATCGCGACCAAGGCCGGGATCACGACAGATGCCGATGGCAATCGGTGCTACGATAACAGCCGTGAACATCTAGAAGCGGAACTGGACAAGTCTTTGCAGCGCATGGGCGTGGATCATGTCGAACTATTTTATGTGCACCGACGAGAAGAGGCGCGCCCCATCGAAGAAGTCACCGAAACTTTGGCCGGGTTTGTGAGGGCTGGTAAAATCGGCCAATTCGGGTTCTCTGAAATCGCGCCGACTTCGCTCTCGGTCGCAGCCACCGTTCACCCGGTGGGCGCAGTTCAGAATGAATATTCGCTTTCGACTAGATTGCCAGAGATGGGCTTGGTCCAGAAAGCCAAAGAGCTTGGAACTTCTTTGGTGGCCTTTAGTCCGGTGGGACGCGGTCTGCTGACCGATAAGCCACCATCATTGGAAAAATGCCAGTCGATCGACTTTCTGAAAGCAAATCCGAGATTTGTTGAGCCGAACCTAAGCCGAAATATTGCAGCAACTGAGGGCTTTCGTGCACTGGCAAAGGACATGGGTGTCAAAACCTCGACTCTGGCGATTGCATGGTTGTTGCACCAGGGCGATCACATCTTGCCCATTCCGGGGACGCGATCTGTTGATCATTTGATCGAATTGGCCGCGGGTGCAGATATGAAACTTACGCCATCAGATCTTGAAGCGATAGACAACGTATTGCCCATTGGCTGGGCACATGGTGATCGCTATACGGTGAGTCAGTGGGTTGG
>CBFHXC010000090.1:0-10869 GCA_965659695.1 Rhodospirillales bacterium | reverse complement strand
CGACCAGCACGAGCCCGACAAAAAGCTGCTTTAATACATATCGATTGTAGCAATTCACGCGATCATTTTCCCAGCATTCTGAATCGCACGAATTTGTGGTATCAATACGAAAAAAGCAAGAAATCTAAGTAAATTAGAAGGTTTTATGGTTAACCGTTTATAGGTCTTTCAGGGCCGTCTGGGTGATAGCGGAACTACCCTCAATCACCGCTGACGCAAGGCCGTCCGCTTCGATCAAGATGTAGCGGGCGAAATAGCGCACCGATGCCAGTTTTCGATCCGCAAAATCAGGGTATTGATCCCGTTTTTGCTGCACGATTTCTAGCGAGCGTACCATCAGCCATCCACCGACCGTGATCCCCATTAAACGCTGATAAAGGACAGCACCTGCAAGTGCGGTTTCTGGTTCTGCTTCGAAGTTGCTGACGATCCAATCTGTCGCGCGCTCTAAGGCGTCGATTGCGGCGGTCATTTTGGCGTGTGAAGACGCCATACTGTCCAGAGAAGAACGCATTTCGGCGATCAATAATCTTGCCGTTACGCCTCCTTCGCGGCCAATTTTGCGAGCGACGAGATCGTTGGCTTGAATGCCATTGGTGCCTTCATAGATCGGTGCAATTCGGGCATCGCGGTAGTGTTGTGCAGCCCCTGTTTCTTCGATGAAGCCCATGCCGCCATGAATTTGGATGCCGATGTTGGCCACGTCCACGCCCACATCTGTGCTCCAGGCTTTGACCACGGGGGTAAGCAGATCAACGAATACCTGTGCTTTGTTTGCGATCTTTGGGTTTTCGTGGCGATGGGCAATATCCAGATGTGAAGCAACAAAATATGCGAGTGCGCGCACGGCTTCTGTTTGGGCACGCATCGATAGGAGCATACGCTTCACGTCTGGATGGTGGATGATCGGAACGGCTTCTCTCGATTTACCGTCAATGGCGCGTCCTTGGGTGCGATCTTCGGCAAAGGTGCGTGCGCGTTGATAGGCGCGTTCTGCAATCGCGACACCCTCTAACCCGACGGCCAAACGCGCATTGTTCATCATGGTGAACATATACTCGATGCCTCGGTTTTCCTCACCGACAATGTAACCTACGGCTCCTTCATTTTCGCCGTACAACATCACGGCTGTTGGACTGGCGTTAATGCCCATCTTGTGTTCGATGGACCCGCACCTAAGGTCATTTCGGGGGCCCAAAGATCCATCTTCGTTGACTAAGAATTTTGGGACGACAAATAGCGAAATGCCTTTGATCCCTTCTGGGCCATCGGGGGTTCGGGCCAGAACCATGTGTACGATATTGTCGGTGAAGTCGTGCTCGCCATAGGTGATGAAAATCTTTTGACCAAATATTCTATAGTTCTCGCCATCGCGTGTCGCTTTGGTACGTATTCGCGCCAGATCAGAGCCCGCCTGAGGCTCGGTCAAGTTCATCGTGCCAGTCCAAACCCCGGCGATCATCTTTTCAAGGTAGATGGCTTTAAGATCATCGGATCCATGTTCCGACAGCAATTCAGCCGCACCGCCTGTCAGGAGCGGGCAAAGACCAAAGGACATATTGGCTGCGTGCCAAATCTCGGATGTCGCTGTGGACACTAACCACGGTAGCCCTTGTCCGCCATATTCGGGATCAAAGGGCATTGAATTCCAACCGCCGTCGATGAACTTCTGATAGGCCTCCTTAAAACCTTTTGGCGTGCGAACAACGCCATTTTCGATGGTACACCCTTCACGGTCACCTGAATGATTGATGGGGTCGAGAACCTCGGTGCCCAGCTTGCCGGCTTCTTCGATGATCGCCGCGACCAGGTCTGCCGACGCGTCTTCGAAACCGGGAAGGGCTGCAACTTGTTCCCGGCCTGCAATTTCCTCTAGCACAAAAATCATATCTTCAGCAGGTGCGCGATACGTGCTCATATGGTTCTCCGGTTGATCATGGGGCCAGCAACTTTTTGAAATCCAGCGCCGGTGTTGGAACGCCTCGTTCATTAGCGATCGCAACAATATCGATACGACGCGTTGCGCGTTCGGTGATCTTGATGATGAACGCCGTCAAAGACTCTATCACTAATTTGGGTGCTGCACCTTTATCTTCAATGCCGATGTTTTTGAGCGAAGAATCTGGCAACGGAACACGAATAGCGGCCTCGCCAAGTTGGTCGATCACGACCGATAGCTTTCCGCCCTCGATGATGACTTCTTCGACAGTCAATCGGATGTTCTGATCTTCTGTTGGGGGGGCAATTGCAGCGGTCAGGGCTTGCATGAGCCGGGTAAGATTTGTTTGTCCTTCAGTGAGTTCCAACAACACATGCGGCTGGCGTATAAGGATTTTTTTGGCAACAATCAGTTGGTTGGTCGAACGAGCCGTATCAATCTCAATACTGATTTCCGGGCCCTGAATGGCGGAAGACGAAGAAAAACCGGGCGGGTTTTGAATTCTCAAACCAATGATCTGCGTGGCACCTGACTTGAACGAGATCGGTGTCTCGGCAATCGATACATCGGAGCGTAGATGCTTGGTGGCGATGTTCGTCAGTGCAGCGGTTGTCGCCTTCTTGGCATCGTAGAGCGCGTAAGCGACTGTCGTCGCAACCGCCAAAATTGCGACCATTCCTATCATACCGATGAACAGTATCAGTGGGCGCACCACATCCCCCCAAAATGCACCAAGTTGTGTACGTTATCTGTTGGTTATCCTGTCCGCAAGGAAGGCGACTGTTTTTATTGAATGGCGGTGGATTGAGTGCGCTCGCTGTTTGCGCCGATTTCGGAGTTCATCAATTGCGCGCGTTTTTCTGCGTCAGCACGGCTCTCGAATCCACGTTCATAATGAACCAACCAACGGGGATTGGTGCTACCCGTTGTCCGTAAATACTCATCCAATGCCAATTCCGGGTCACTGCCTTCACAGGCCAGGGTCGTGACCGTGCCTTTGCTGTTAGTCAGCGCAATCACCATCCAATTGCCGCCATAGCGGCTTTGGCCACAAGTCGACATGGATTATGGCTGCGGACGGCTGAAGACCCATGTGGTATCGTCAGACTGTTCCGGCTGGAATTGATACCCACCCTCATTAAATCTCTTGAGAGCACTGGATGTCTTGAGGCGCTTTTTAATGATGTAACGCGCCATAATGCCACGCGCACGCTTGGCAAATAGCCCAATCACGCGGGATTTGCCGTCTTTTTCTTCTCTGAACACGGGCGTGATCATGGGACCAACCAATTCGGATGGTTTAATCACCGAGGCATACTCGTTCGATGCAAGATTGATAATCGACTGATCACCATGATCGCGCACCGCATCGTTCAAGCGTTCTGTGATTTTGTTACCCCAAAAATCATAAAGGTCGGTACTTTTGCCCACAGGAAACTTTGTTCCCATTTCCAAACGATACGGCTGCATCAGGTCTAGCGGGCGTAGAAGGCCGTACAACCCAGACAAAATGCGCAAGTGATCCTGGCTAAACTCCAGATCTTTGTCGGTCAGCGATGGCGCATCAAGACCGACATAAGTGTCGCCTGCGAAGCTCAAAGCCGCTTGGCGTGCATTGCCCAGATGAAAAGGCGTTTCGAATGCTTTGAAACGTTCAAAGTTCAAATCTACGAGTTTATCGGAAAGTTTCATCATGGCTTTGAGCTTTGGACGGGTGAGCGATTTTGCTTTTTTGACCAGAGTGCCAGTTTCGTCCAATAGATCAGGCATCGTGTGCATATCGGTTTTTGGCTCGCTTTCGAAATCTAGCTTTTTCGCAGGCGAAATAATGGCAAGCATGGAATTTGTCCTCGATTGATGTTTTCGCTGTTACACCACATATAGGGTGCAATTACAGATGATCAAATAGGGGATGACACATGCTCAACGTATACGGCCTAAAGAACTGCGATACCTGCCGAAAAGCGCGCAAATGGATGGATGCAAATGGGATCGATCACGCGTTTCTAGATGTCCGGGCTGATGGCATCACCGAATCCGATGTGCAACGGTGGGCAGATGCCGCAGGGATCGACAAACTTTTGAACCGACGAGGCACAACGTGGCGCGGTTTATCGGATGCTGATAAGGATGCGGCAGAGAAGGGCGGTGCCATCGTATTGATGGCGACCCACCCTGCATTGATCAAGCGGCCTGTATTTGATGACGGTAAAACGGTGCAAGTCGGTTTCGACCAGTCCGTGCAAGATGCGCTGTCTGCCTGATCGGTCGACTTAGAGCAAGAACGTCCGCGCCAAACCGAACACAGCACCCAATCCCACCATCATCGGGATACTGACCTTGTTGGACAGCAACAGGACCAGGGCCACGATAGCGGCACCGATTCCTAACCAATCTGGGTGGTTCATATCGGACAATAGCGCCGCTTGGCCCAAGAAAATCGCCAGGTTCAAAATCACCCCAACGACGGCGGCTGTAATGGCCGTGAGTGCATCGCGCGCCCAAGCAAATTTTTGAATGCTCTCGATATATGGGGCACCGGCGATGATCATATAGAAAGACGGCAGAAAGGTGACATACGTGGTCAGTAGAGCTGCGAACACGCCATTGAGACCGCCCAGGGTGTTCCACCCGGCAAAGAAGCCGACAAATGTTGTTACCAAAATTAACGGTCCAGGTGTGGTTTCGGCGAGCGCCAACCCATCGATCATCTGCTCGCCGCTCAACCAGCTATATGTGTTGACGGCGGCATCGGCGACAAAGGGCAGGACCGCATAAGCACCGCCAAAGGTCACAAAGGCGGCAGTCGTGAATAGTTTCACAACGTTCTGAAACGGCTCCACGCCCAGGATCGCAACCGCTAAAACACTTGGGACAATCAAGAACACCAAAAACAACAACGTGATGATGATGAAACGGGACAGTCCAGGTCGCTTGGGCGCGCATGAATCCTGTTCGGCGAGGCCCTCATGGCTGTGCCCACCTGATAAGGCGTTTGGTGCGATCTTGGCCAAAATGATACCGATCATGCCGGCACCGATCACGACGAACGGAAATGGGATTGATAAGAAAAACAGCGCGACGAATGCTGCTGCGGCCAACGCGATGGGGGCGATGCCGTTGCATGCCTTTTTGCCGATGCGATAAACAGCTGCAATCACGATGGCAATCACGACGGGTTTGATCCCCTCGAATACCGCAGCGACCGGCCCCTGATCGCCATAAGCTGCGGCGACCCATGCCAGCGCGATCATGATGACAACGCCCGGCACAATAAATGCTGTGCCCGCAAACAGCGCCCCAGCAACGCCATGCAATCGCCAACCTAAATATGCGGCAAGCTGCTGGGCTTCTGGCCCCGGCAACAGCATCGAATAATTGAGACCGCGTAAGAAGGCGCCCTGATCAATCCAGCGGCGTTTGTCGACGCATTCGGTTTGCATCATGGCGATCTGACCGGCAGGGCCGCCAAAACTTAAGAACCCGAGCTTAATCCAATAGGCTGCTGCCTCACCAAACGTGGGCGTGTTCAATTCTGTGGATGGTGATTTTTCGTCCATGGTCCCTCACGCTGGAAAAATCCAGCTTTTCGAAGCGAGGGCAGTGCTTGGACGACAAGCAGTTCATGCTGAACGTCTATTGCCGGGCGACTGCCGTTAAGCCCGAGCTATAAAAATAGCCGAAATGCTTGCTCTGTAAAGAGACAGATCAATGACATTTGTTAACTTGGTCGGAAAAGATGAGAGCATCTCGCCCGTTTGTTTGAAAAGCTGACCAAAAGTCGGTGCATTTGCCAAATGCGGGATGAGTCACCAAATGACGGGTGTGCATCAATACGTAAGAAACGGGGAACAGAACAGATATGAACGAGATCAACACCCGAGTTCTTTTTAAATCAGCGCCCGAGGGGATACCTGCTGAGGAGAACTTTGAAATCACGCAAGAAACAATTCCAGAACCTGCAGATGGAGAGTTTCTTTTGCAGAATCTCTTTCTCTCGCTGGACCCCTACATGCGCATGCTGATGGGTGGCGGGTGGACCTATAGCCTGAACACTTTAAACCCTGGCGATCTAATGGTTGGGCGCGTAGTCGGGCGCGTCATCAAGACACGAAACCCTGATTTTCCCGAGGGAACACTGGTTGTCGGCCGGTTGGGCTGGCAAACCTACGTCCTGTCGAACGGTGAGAACCTGGATTTTGTTATCGAACCCAATGACCAAATTCCCATCAGCGCATATCTTGGTGCTTGTGGGTCGACCGGAACGACAGCTTGGGTTGGATTAAAACAGGCAGGCCGGCCAAAGCCGGGAGAGACCGTTCTTGTTTCGGCTGCCGCTGGGTCAGTTGGTAGTGCCGTCGGTCAACTCGCGAAGGCATGGGGTTGCAAGGCGGTTGGCATCGCGGGTGGTCAGTACAAGTGTGACATGGTCGTCGAAGATTTCGGATTTGACGCATGTGTCGATTACAAAACAGAGGATCTGGAGTGGCAGATTAAAAATGTCGCGCCAGATGGTGTTGATGTCTATTTTGATAATGTTGGCGGCGCGGTTTTGGATGCCGCACTGGCGAATATGAACCGATTGGGGCGCATTCCCGTATGTGGTGTGCTATCCGCCTACAACGAAACGGGTGAAAAGTACGGTGTAAAGAATATGCACCTGTTCTTCGACAAATCGCTATCGATGGAGGGATTTGTTTTATCAGCGCACAAAGAACTTTGGCCGGAAGCGCGGTCGGAGATCGAAAACCTGATTATCGACGGTCGATTGGTTTACAAAGAGACTATTGCTGATGGGATCGAAAGTGCGCCCGCTGCGTTTATCGGCATGTTGCAGGGTAAGAACATCGGCAAACAGATCGTGAAGCTTGCCTGAGAATAAGGCCGCACGGGCTTTAGAACATAATTGGACAACATAGATAATGAAAAACCCTCAGCTGATAGGACGTCCGGCGCTCACCGCGGCATGTTTGGCTTTGATGCTTTTGGCTGCATCGAGTTGCGTCGCAACAATGGAGACAAAGGTCGGTGTGGCCGAGACTGCCTGCGTTAATTCCGGTCGCTGGCATGATCCGGCGACTGGTCAAACGCTGGATGCACGTCAGGTTTTCGTGGAATTGGCAGGTAAAGATATTGTTCTCCTCGGCGAAAGGCATACGTCCCGCGAGGATCATCTTTGGCAGGCCCAGACCATCGCCGGTCTGCACGCGCTCAAACCCAATATCGTTGCCGGTTTTGAGATGTTTCCCCGGTCCGTTCAGCCCGCGTTAGACGCATGGTCGAATGGAGAACTCTCGCGCACGGAATTCCTTGAGCAAAGCCGCTGGTCACAAGTCTGGGGCTACGGCGCGGAATTCTACATGCCGATGTTTGATCACGCGCGCTTGAACCGAATTCCAATGGTCGCATTGAATGTGGATCGTGCGTTGATCAGTAAGGTCGGCAGAGAGGGTTGGGCGTCTATTTCTGAAAAAGATCGAGAGGGTGTTTCTGAACCTGCAGCCGCGCCCCAAGCTTATCGTGAGTCGCTCGCCCGCGTGTTCCTCAGCAAGATGCAACATTCTAGCGCTAAGCCTGCAGGGGCGTCGGTTGACGATGCAAATGCGCTGGGCACCGAGGCGAAGTTAGAGTCCATCATGGCGTCAGAACCCTATGGACGGTTCGTGCAGGCGCAACTCACATGGGATCGTGCGATGGCAGAAGGATTGGCATCAGCAAAGGAAGATAATCCGGACGCGTTGGTCGTCGGCGTGATGGGGCGTGGTCATATCGAATACCGGCACGGTGTGCCGCATCAACTTTCTGCGCTCGGCTTCGATAACGTGGCCGTTTTGATTCCGATTGACGCTGGTACAGAGTGTAATGAGGACACAGCCACCCTCGCCGACGCCGTTTTTGTTGTTGATCCAACGGCATCAGAAGCTGCGAAGCCGGCTAAACCCCGCCTCGGTGTAGTGATCGAGACCACCGCCAAGGGTGTCCGCATTCTGAGAGTCGCCGATGACAGCGTCGCGGCCCAGGCGGCATTGGCTGCGGGCGACATCATCGTAGGCGCTGCGGGGACGCCCATCAAAGAGAACGCGGATCTGCTGAGAATCATCGAACGCCAAGCCCCCGGGACATGGCTGCCGCTCAGTATTCTTAGGGGCGATGAAGACTTGGATATTGTCGCGAAGTTCCCAACGTCGTTTGAGGCTGTTCAATGAGCTTTGCACGCGTCCTTGGCGCGTTCGTTGTTTTCATAACTTTGGCATTTGAGCCCTCGGCGCGGGCTGATGAGCGGTTGCCGCATCACGATGTGCAGGTCGTTTTTGACCCCGAGACTCGGGAGGTCGAGGTCGTCGACCGGATCACATTTCCGCCTGCCACGGAACTCACCTTTAGGCTGGCGACCTGGTTGCAAGTCAATCGCGCAGAATCGGGTGGGGCTGAACTCTCGGTCCAACGAAACGGCCGTTTGTGGCGGGTGACATCTTCGAATGGACCTATCGAAACCGTGACGGTGAGCATCCATGGGAAAGTGCCCATGATGCCGCCGCAAGATCAACGGCGTCGCACACGCGGCGCGGTTGCTGATCCTATGGAAGGCAGTTACCTGCCGGGCTATGTTGCGTGGTTGCCGGATACCGGGGCCGATAGGGTCACGTATCGGCTCGAAACCAAGATTATTGGGTCGCAGATTGCGGTTGCCACGGGCCGGATCATTTCTGAAACCTCTGGAGAGAATGCCTCCTTGGCGACCTTCGCCGTCGATTATCCCGCCGAATTGCCATCGCTGTTCGTCGGCCCCTATGTGGTCGAGGAGCGCGTGACCGACGGCATCCCGCTTCGGACCTATTTTCATCAAGACATTGCTGATTCTTCAGATCATTACCTGACGGCTTCTGCCGACTACATCAAGATGTTCGCCGAGCAGATCGGAGACTACCCCTTTGATCGTTTTCATATCGTCTCGGCACCGTTGCCCGTCGGTCTTGGATTCCCGAACATGACCTACATCGGCCGTATGATCGTCCCGTTACCCTTTATGCGCGGTCGTTCGCTGGCACATGAAGTGCTACATAACTGGTGGGGGAACGGTGTCGCGGTTGATTACGATCACGGCAACTGGTCAGAAGGTTTGACCACCTATTTCGCTGATTATGGACTGGCACAGCAAAAAGGCCCCGAAGCTGCCCGCGAGATGCGATTGGGCTGGCTCCGTGACTATGCTGCACTGCCTGCATCTGATGACGGTGCCGTCTCTGCCTTCACTGCAAAAACGCATCAGTCCTCTCAGATCATCGGCTATAACAAGCTGGCGCACGTCTTCCATATGCTTCGTCTCGAGATCGGAGATAATGTATTTGACCAAGGCATCCGGCATTTTTGGGATGCGCACAAATTCGATACCGCAGCTTGGTCGGACCTGCAGCAGTCGTTTGAAAAGTCAGCCGGTCAGGACCTAGATTGGTTTTTTGGTCAATGGCGCGATCAAGTGGGCGCACCTGAAATCGAACTGGTCGACGCACAAGCCAAGCCCACGGATGGACAGCACACCCTGTCGCTAACCCTCCGCCAAAAAGGGTCGCTGTACCGCTTAAAGGTGCCCGTCATTGTGGAGACGGCGGCGGGCGAATTCCGACATGTGGTTGGTTTGAGCACGGCCGAGGAGACCATAACTCTCGCGCTTTATAGTGCAGCCCTGAGAGTCCGGGTCGATCCAGACTTTGACATTTTTCGCCGATTGCTGCCGGGGGAGAGCCCAACGATCCTTCGCGATATCACCTTGGCACCGAAGATCGATATCATGGTCCTGGGAACTGACGCCGCATTCGAAAAATCGGCGTTGAAGTTGGCCGGACGACTATCCCGAAAGGCCGCATCCGCATCGGTCAGCGCGCCTGTGGGTCCAACAATCGTGATTGGTGATAACAACGAAATCGCGACGTACCTCGCCCAGTTCCTATCAACAAACGTCCCGGAGCGGGTTAAAAATGGTTCCGCTGCGGCGTGGACGGGGCAGGGTGCCGACGGACATCCCGTGCTCGTGGTTCGTGGTGACGATGCCGCAGCCATTGACCGATTGCTGCGTCCGCTGCCGCACTATGGCAGCCGGAGCTACATCACCTTTAACGGCAGTCGGGCGCTCGATAAAGGGGTGTGGCAACTGGATGCCAGCCCGTTGAATTGGTCATTTGATCGTTCTTGAGAGGCCCAGGATCAATCTCGGTTCTCAGGAAAAGTGACACACTTTTTGGGCATTGAGGACATTATTTTTTCGACTGCTATTGGTTGGATTTTGGACGGGGTAATCACCAGCGACCTTTACTGATTCTGACCCAAATCTGACAACTTCTAGAACTCGAACTCCAGTTGGATAAAGACTTCCTGAGCATTGCGGCGGGCCAATTGATCAAAGTTGAGAAGGTATTTGAAGGTATCCTGATCAACGGCGGTGCCGTCTTTAATAGTACCGCCATTCTCAAGAACCTTTGAAACCCGTTTGTTGAGATTGACTAGGTAATCGTAGGTATCCGCCCTGGCGCGTTTCAGCGTCGAGGGATTCCCATGACCGGGGACTATATGCTCAGGATTGAGTGCCGCCATAGCTTCGAAGGCCAGTATCCAGTTCTTAAAATTACTGAAATTACCTATGCCCAGCATCCTTTCTAGGTAAACCATGTCGCCGGTAAAGGCGACCCGCTGTTGGGGCAACCAGATAACGGTGTCACCGGGAGTGTGGGCACCGCCGGTGGCGATTAGCTCGAAGCGGACGCCGCCATAATCGAGGGACAAGGTATTCTCAAATATTTCTTCTGCATACACGGCCTCAGTATCTTCGATACCTTTATTGCCAACTAGGGTCAGAAATCATTAACCATTAATTGATTCAATGATTTGGAACTCAATATAGGAGATTTCAGATCATGAGACGATTATTTTGGTTG
>CBFHXC010000089.1:0-10910 GCA_965659695.1 Rhodospirillales bacterium | reverse complement strand
GATCATCGAATCAATCCTCACTGATGCCGGGCACTCTTGCAGTTGTGCCAATGATGGCGAACAAGCCGTCAATGCTGTTCAACAAGAAGAATTTGATCTTGTGTTGATGGATATTCGCATGCCCAACATCGATGGAATCGAAGCGTTTAAGCGCATCAGGGCCATTGATTCCCTAAGATGTCATCTACCAATTGTCGCGTTGACCGCTGATGTCGCCGAGGATCAGATTTCAAGTTTTCTAAAGATTGGTTTTGACGGTGTTGCGTCCAAACCAATCGATTCAGATAAATTGTTCGCGATTATTAGTCAGGCCATGCAGGGCACTAGACTGGAACCAGCCTCGAAACCGTTTTAGGCATACGCGAGCTAACAGAAGAAATGGTCGGTTGAGAGTCAGCACATTTCGGTGAGTTGATGTGTGCCCGCTATCACTTCCAAAATCAGCCGATTCGCGCTATATTACCTCCATGATGAAGCAGAACGCTTTTCATTTGGCCAAGAAAATGGCTGTCATACTCGTATTCCTCTATATCGCCAGTCTGGCGCAGGAAGCGCATGCGAAATCGCGAGTGAAGGGCGAGTACGCAACGTCTCGATCACCTATTTATCAAGTCGGCGATTACAACGGCACATTGTCCCAATTGTGCCGCCGCGGATTGTTCAAGCAGCGCAAGATTCTGCGATTATCCATCGGCTACATCGGACCCAACGGGCAAGGTGTCACCGGTATCGCGCAGCGCGGCTGGAACCTGTATGATCCGACAGGAGCCGCCGAAGACGAGCGGACTTATCATTTCTTTAATTAGGGCTTTTCCAATTGTCGGGTTTATGTGGCCGTCACGCCACGGCCGCGCAACCAATAAGCGGCTCACACAAATCAGCATCCTGACGTTAGCACTAATCCGCGCTATATTTTTTTATGACCGAATTCATTGACCTGTTTCCGACCAAGTTCGTGAAGCGCGCGTTGCCCGACTTCGAAGAACCCAATCGCGACCTGATTAAGCACATCCGCGAAATGGAAAAGGCGAACAAAAGCCTGACCACGGATTACCGTGAAAATAATCCGCTGGAATATGACCGCGAGGGGCCCAATTGGTTGCGTGCCCAGATCAACGACACCGTTATCCAGTATTTGAAAAATGCGGGCATCGATTATGCGGTGAATTGGCAAATCCACGCCTGGGCCAACGTCAATCGGATGGGTGATTATCACGACCCGCATAATCATCCACACGCCTACCTGAGCGGCACTTGCTATTTAAAGATGCCTACAGATGCGCCAAAGAAACGTCATCGGTCCGACGTGCGACCCAATCACATATCATTTTATGACCCGCGCACTGGGTTCAACATGACGTCGATCAAGCGCGACCCGTATGTCGACCCCGAGTTCACGGTATTACCGGAGCCCGGATTACTCATGATGTGGCCGGGGTCGTTGATGCATTTCGTCCATCCGAACCTATCCGAAGAAACGCGCATATCGCTCAGTTTCAATATCGTGTTGAAATGGTCAGATGACTATTTGCCGTCACAATAACGTCGATGCAGATACTTGAACGGGCTAACAGCGCCCGCAACCACCATGAGATATAGAAACACACCGCCGCATCTGGTGACGCTGATCCTATTGGCCTCATTCGCGACGGTATCTTTGAACATGTTTTTGCCATCGCTGGCCAATATCGCGATCGATCTAAAGGCGGATTATGCCCTCGTCAGTTTGGCGGTTGCCGGATACTTGGGCGTCACCGCGGTCATCCAATTGATTGTCGGCCCCTTGTCAGATCGATGGGGACGGCGCCCGGTCATGCTGGGGGCGTTATGTGTCTTTATCATCAGTTCAATCATGTGCTCGCTCGCCCAGGATATCTGGACGTTCTTGTTTTTTAGAATGCTCCAAGGCGGCATTATAGCAGGATACACGTTAGCGCTGGCGATCGTGCGAGACAAAACGTCGGATCAAAAAACCGCCGGACTGCTGAGTTACATCAGCATGTCCATGGCGCTCGCCCCGATGTTGGGGCCGATGCTGGGCGGCGTTCTGGATAGCGCATTTGGATGGCGCGCCAATTTTTATTTCTACACCACCGTTGGCGTGCTGTTGCTGATCCTGTGTTGGTTTGATCTGGGTGAAACAAATACCGACAGAGCGAGTGCGCACGATCCCAAGCGCGATCGGTTCCGCCATTTACTTGGAGAAAAAAGAATCTGGGGGTATTCGCTGACCAGTGCGTTGGCCGCGGGCGCATTTTATATTTTCCTGGTCGGCGCACCGTTGGTCGCGCAATCGGCTTTTCAAGTTTCAACGGCAGAGCTTGGTTTCTTCATCGGCAGCATCACCTGCGGTTTCCTGTTCGGTAGTTTGTTATCTGGCCTTGCGTCATCACGGCTGCAAATCACCACTACCATGTTGATCGGACGTGTCACGGCATGCGCGGGATTGTCGCTTGGGTTGGTCTTGATCGCATCAGATCATCTATCAACACTGAGTTATTTTGGATGCACCATCCTGGTCGGGTTGGGCAATGGCATCACGATCCCCAGTAGCAATGCAGGTATGCTATCCGTGCGCCCGAAAATTGCCGGTAGTGCCGCCGGATTCAATGGCGCGTTGATGGTCGGTGGTGGCGCGATATTGACGTCCATTGCAGGCCTCCTGATCAATGCGGCAAACGCACTTTATATGCTTTTGGTGTTGATGCTGATCGCGACGGCACTGTCATTGCTGACAACATTGTGGGTCCGCAAACAAGAACGCCAATTACTTGCGGCGACGGCCCAAACCTAAGCTCTGACGATCAATCGCCGATGTTTTCACCGACGCAAAGACCGTATCGCCATTTTTGATATTCAGATCGTTCAATGCCTTGCGGGCGATCCGTGCGATGATCGGCGCGCCAATATTGACCAGCACATCAACGTGTGGACTGCGTACGGTCGAGACATCTTCGATATCAACGACACGCCCCTGAAAGACATTCATCGTCGCACTTTGCGCAGGCGCCACCAAAGATAGCCCCACATCGCGGGCCCGTAATCTCAGACGCAAGGACGTGCCGCGCTCAAACTCCAACTTCGGCACCCAGATCGATCCGGCACCGAAACCCAACTCTGTCAGCATGTTCGGATCATCATGACCAATCACCCACACGTTGATAACGGCACCGGCTTCGAACCGGCCAGTATGAGGGCGCAGGTCTAGGCGGCTCATGATGTCCTCAACGTCACCAGTCGCAAGTGTTTGGCCGTCGGCCAACACAACCATGGTATCGGCCAGACGCACGACTTCTTCGATGGCGTGGCTGACGTACACAATCGGCACGCCCAGTTGATCACGCAGGTTTTCAATGAACGGCATGATTTCGGATTTGCGGTCGTTATCAAGCGCCGCCAAAGGCTCGTCCATCAACAATAACTTTGGACTGGCGAGGAGGGCGCGACCAATGGCGACACGCTGGCGTTCACCACCTGATAAAGTGGCGGGCAACCTGTCCATCAAGCCACTGATCCCCAACATCTCGGCAATGTCGTTGGGTGCATGGCGGCGTTGATCCGCAGACAGCAAATTCATCCCGTAGGTCAGATTGCCGCGCACACGCAGGTGGGGGAACAGCCGTGCATCCTGAAACACATATCCAATCCGGCGTTTCTCTGGCCGCACATTGATGCTGGCCGACGCATCAAACAGGGTTTCCCCGGCAACGCGGATATGCCCCGAAGACGGCTTCAACAGTCCCGCCAAGCATTGTACGATGCTCGTCTTGCCCGATCCCGAGCGGCCGAACAGCGCGATCACGCGATCCTCGGATACGAACTTGGTGCGCAGTTTGAAATCACCACGCTGACATTCGATATCCACATCGATGATGTTGACCACCTCGTTCATGATCCCAGCCTCGCTTTCAGGCGGCGGGCAATGATCTCGGAAACGATCAGCGCCGCGAGCGCCACAACGATGGAGATGACGACGAGCCTGAGCGCACCCATCTCGCCGCCTGGCACTTGGGTCAGGGTATAAAGTGCAATCGGCAATGTGCGGGTCTCGCCGGGGATGTTGGAAACAAACGTGATGGTCGCTCCGAACTCGCCCAGACTGCGCGCAAATCCCAAGATGGCTCCTGTTAGAATCCCAGGGCTGGCGAGCGGCAGCGTTACAGTGGCAAACACCCGAAGCGGGCTGGCACCAAGCGTCCGTGCGGCCTGTTCCAAACCGCCATCAACGGCTTCGAGGGATAAACGAATGGAGCGGACGATTAACGGGAATGCGACAACAGCCGCCGCAACGGCGGCACCTTTCCATGTGAAGGCGAGGGTGATCCCGAATACATCAAACAGAAATCCGCCGATGACGCCGTTGCGTCCAAGTGTGACCAACAGCAGATAACCGACCACGACCGGCGGCAAGATCAACGGTAAGTGGACGACCCCGTCGAGAATACTTTTGCCGGGGAATTCTTTTCGCGCCAAAACCCAGGCGACTAAAATCGCGATGGGCAAGCTGCCCAGGACCGCTGCCGTGGCAACTTCGAGACTGAGACGAATGGCTTCTAGTTCGAGTTCACTCATGGGGGCGTAGGAGGGAGAAAGCCAGCTGCCTTGAACGCGTCTCGGCCCATGTCGCCGATGAGCAGATCAAAGACCCGTTGCACGTGTTCATTGGAACGCCCGTTCACCACGCCAGCTGGATACAGAATGGCACTGTGCGTCGTTGGATCAAATTGATAAACCACGCTGACCTGATCACTGACCAGCGCGTCTGTCGCATAGACAACGCCGGCATGGGCTTCGTTACGTGCAACCACGGCCAAGACGGAGCGCACGTTCGGCATCCTCAGCGCCCGATCTCGCAGATCACCCCAGAACCCCAGCGACATGAAAGCCTCTTGCGCATATATCCCTGCAGGCACGTGTTCGGGGTCACCGATGGCGATCCGGTCGCTTTTTAACCAAGTCAGCATTTCATCCGGGCTATTGATTCTGACTTTTCGCACAATCGGGGCGATGGCGACCAATGAATTGGATGCCACAAGGCGAACGCTTTTCGGGTCAATCAGGTTCCAACTCGCCAACTGCACCATCCATTTTTGATTGGCCGAGATATAAATATCGGCGGGTGCGCCTGCGGAAATTTGCCGCGCGATGGATGAGCTGGCCGCATAGGATACGCGGCATTTTGCGTCGGCCAGTTCCGGGCATGCGGCGGCTATGGTGTCGACCGCAGTTTGCGTACTCGACGCGGCAAAAATCGTGACCCTGCTTTTCGCATCCGCATGAGACGCGAAGAACATGACGCAAATAACAGTGGTTAAAACGACCCAGTTTTTCATGTCAGGACTATATCACCCGACTTACTAGTGACCAGTCGGGATTGGAGTATCAACGATTTGTTAATGAGTCGTTTCTAAGATTTTAGGGTGTCGAGTACTGCGTCGCGATCAATTGCGTTGGCGCAGACTTAGGAGAGTTCCATGTCCGCCTTACAAATGTGGCCCGATCAAGAAACATCTGAAGAAGGACGACGTTTAGGCTATCGAACGCGGAGTTCGACGCGCCTGAACAATCCAACCCTATGCGTCCAATTGCGGGGCCGACACTATGAGTCTTTGAATTGGAGCCTCGGCGGCATTTTGCTCGGCGGCTATAACGGCGTCTTATCCGAAGGCGAACAGTTTGATATCGATAGCATCGGCTTGGCGGGTAAGCGACTTTGGCCCGTCTTGATCAATGCCCGTGTCGTGCGTATCGGTGGCGACAACGGCATGGAACTGGCAGCACAATTCCTGACCATCAGCGCACCCGCATTTGATATCCTTGAAGGCATTATGCTGCGCCGCCCGAATTACTGGAAAATGGCTTAGCCGCCTTTATCACTTTGAAGTTTTAACCAATTAGCATTGTCACCCCAAACTTGATTTGGGGTCTCATCTCGCATGAAAATGAGATGCTGAATCGAGCCTGTGCTCGCGAAGGCGGGTATTCAACATGACGAAGAGAACTACTTCGAATAAAGCTCACTAGGATCTGTCAACACATCGGCGATTTCGGTGATCTCACCATCACGCAAAGCCAGATAGAAACAGTTCCTGCGGCCTGTGTGACACGCCACGCCGATCTGATCGACCTGCACCAGAATCGTGTCGGTGTCGCAGTCCCAACGAAATTCCTTTAGCGTTTGTGTCTGACCAGAACTCTCACCCTTGCGCCAGAGTGCCTGACGAGACCGCGACCAATAACACACGCGGCCCGTTTCGATGGTCTCGCGTACGGCATCGGCATTCATCCAGGCCATCATCAGGACTTCACCTGTGTCGTGCTGCTGGGCAATCGCGGGTACCAATCCGTCCTCGTTAAAGGTGAGTTGGCCTAAGATCTTATCTATCGTGCTATCGGACATATCGTAATGTTCACCGCGCCGCATTAAAGCGAGCGAACCCTTCGGTCAGATCATCAATCAAATCATCCGGATCTTCGAGGCCGATATGATAACGCGCGGTCGGACCTTCTGCCGTCCAGGGATTGGCAGTACGTAATTTCCCAGGATACGTGGTTTGCACTAGGCTTTCGTATCCACCCCAACTGGCCCCGATTCCAAACAGCTGGTAATCATCGAGCATCGCTGTCACGGCCTCTTTAGCCGCCGGAACAAATTCGACACCAAACAAACCGGATGAGCCTTCGAAATCGCGCTTCCAGATGGCGTGGCCCGGATCATCGGGTAGGGCAGGGTGCATCACACGCGCAACCTCATCACGTGAACTCAACCACTCGGCTACCTTGAGCGCATTCTTTTCATGCTGCTTCAGGCGCACGCCAATGGTACGCAACCCGCGCTGTCCCAAATAACAATCATCGGGTGAGGCATGATATCCAAAGCTATTGGCCATGACTTTTATCGCGCGATAGTGCTCTTCGGTATTTACCGTCGCCGTGCCTAGCATCGCATCTGAATGACCAACGGTGTATTTTGTCGACGCCTCGACAACGATATCGACACCATGATTGAGCGGCTTAAAGAAGAAACCAGACGCCCATGTGTTATCGATCATCGTAATGACATCGACATCTTTGAGGGCTTCTGTCATGGCCGGAATGTCCTGCACTTCGAACGTCAACGAGCCAGGGCTTTCCATATATACAAGTGTGGTATTGCCGCGGATCAAATCTTTGATGCCTGCCCCAATGGCCGGGTCATAAAACTCAACATCGACGGCATTACGCTTAAGTATCGCTCCGCAAATTCGGGACCGCATCGGGCCATATACCGTATCCGCCACCAAAATATGATCGCCGGATTTCACAAACGTATTCACAGAACACGCAATAGCACCGAGGCCAGACGGGAATGAGACACTTTGGTACCCCTGGTGTAGTGCTGTCGTTGCTTCTTCGAATGCGAATTGTGTCGGCGTGCCACTCCGCCCATAGGAAGCCGCGCCATACGGGTTTTTGTCTCTTTCTTCCCAATCCGCAATCGTGGGAAATGTAATCGTAGAAGCGTGATAAACGGGTGGATTAACAACACCATGATTGGCGGAAGGATCGCGTCCAGCATGTGCGATCACCGTATCTTGGCGCATTTTATTCAATTTAGAAGTCACTAATATTCCCCTCAAAGCGATGAATTTTCATGAGATTAACGAACGTAAGGGACCTTGGCGATACCCGGTATTTCATAGTCAGTGGGCTTTACCGACGATGATGGGGCAAGACTTTCCCGATATTCGCATCAGATCAGAATAATTCCGACCGAGATATTGTTATGGTATCATTAGGTTTCGTCTTGAGGCCCGCTTACTAATCGTGTTACGGATTCGTGTTTTACGAAAAAGTTAACACTTTAATCGTGAGACAATCCTCTAAAAATGAAGTCTTCAGGGAGCTATATTACAATGAAGAAAACAACTTTTCTGACAGCTGCGGTTGCCGCGTTGGCATTGGGCACATCTGTTGCCTCCGCTGCTACGCTGGATGACGTGAAAGCGAACGGCGAACTCCGCTGCATCGTTTCCACTGGTCTTCCAGGTTTTGCTTACACCGATGCGAATGGTGTTTACCAAGGTTTTGACGCTGATTTCTGCCGCGCGACAGCTGCTGCTGTTCTTGGCGATGCCAGCAAAGTTAAGTTCATCCCAGCTACAGGTAAAACGCGTTTCACGCTGTTGAACTCTGGCGAAGGTGATGTTCTTTGGCGGAACACAACATGGACATTCGTTCGTGACGTAGACGTTAAAACAACATTCGTTGGTGTTAACTACTATGATGGTCAAGGCTTCATGGTACCAAAAGCACTTGGTGTTAAGTCTGCAAAAGACCTCGACGGGGCAACAGTTTGCATCCAGACCGGTACAACAACCGAGCTGAACCTCGCTGACTACTTCCGCACAAACAAAATCTCTTACGAGCCAGTGCCGATTGAAGACAGTGAAGAAGCACGCAAGAACTACCTAGCTGGTCGTTGCGACGTTTACACCACAGATGCATCCGGTCTTGCTGCTTCACGTGCAGTTTTTGATAACCCAGCAGATCACGTGATTCTGCCGGAAATCATTTCCAAAGAGCCACTTGGTCCAGTCGTTCGTCATGGCGACGATAACTGGAGCGACATCGTTCGTTGGGTACTGAATGCTGCGCTGGCTGCCGAGGAACTCGGTATTACGCAAGCAAACGTGGCTGAACTTGCTAAAGGCACAAACAATCCAGAAATCAACCGTATGCTCGGTTCCGAAGGTAACCTCGGCGCTATGCTCGGCTTGAACCAAGACTGGGTCGTTGAAGTTCTTTCCGCTGTCGGTAACTACGGCGAAATCTTTGACCGTCACATCGGTCCAAGCACCACAATCGGCCTAGAGCGTGGTTTGAACGCTCTGTGGACCGACGGTGGTCTCCAGTACACACCTCCATTCCGTTGATCCGGAACGGTGTGCCCGCCTAGGGCGGGTGACACAAGCTTTGCGGGCGGGCGTTGGCTTCGGCCAGCGTCCGCATCGTAGTAAAGTGAATAATCTTCGACCGTTATCGCCATCGTAAGGCAACATAAAAACGGCGAAGTGGGGAGGTGTCGCGGTGCTGGCCTTTGATTTTCATAGGTAGATCCGCACAACACTAGCTGGGGGATACAGGGCCTATGAGCACGACCGCCCTTGACGATACTCAAAATCGTTCGTCACTAGCGAAGCTATGGAACAATCGTGAAGCACGATCAGTGATCTTACAGATCCTGACCATGACTCTGATGATCGGTTTCTTCGCATTCATTATTACAAATGCCATCTCAAACTTGGCCGCTGTGGGTAAGACCTTCAGCTATGATTTCCTTTATGAACCGGCTAGCTACGATATCAATCAAGCGTTGATCCCGTATACGTCACGTGACACCCACCTAAGGGCGGGTATCGTTGGCCTTCTTAATACGGGCCTGGTGGCAATTGCCGGTGTCATTATGGCAACGATCCTGGGATTCATCCTTGGCGTGATGCGGTTATCACCGAACTTCTTGCTGAGCAAGATCAGTTACTGCTTTATCGAATTCACGCGGAACGTGCCGGTATTGCTGCATATCTTGTTGATCCACGGCTTGCTCGTCCATTCGCTGCCGCGCCCAAAACAAGCGCAAAGCGTCGCCGACATGTTCTTTCTGTCGAATCGCGGTGTGTTTGCGCCGAAACCGATCATGGAAGACTTATTTTACGTTGTGATCGCCGCGTTCGTAATAGGGATCGGGTTTACGATTTGGTTCCGTCGATATGCCAAGCGTGTTCAGGAATCGACCGGTAAGATCTATCCAGTTTTCTTAATTTCCTTAGGCGCGATCATCGGGTTCCCGTTGATCGTATTCCTCATTACGGGGCTTCCGTTGCAATGGGATATTCCAGAATTCCAACGCTTTAACTTCCGTGGTGGGATGGTTCTCCTACCCGAGTTCATGGCGTTATGGCTGGCGTTGTCTTTGTACACCGCGGCATTCATTGGTGAAATCGTGCGGGCTGGCATCACGTCGGTCAATCACGGCCAATGGGAAGCTGCTGGTGCGCTCGGAATCAAACGTAGCCGTATTTTGAACCTTGTGATTATCCCGCAAGCCATGCGTGTAATCATTCCTCCGTTGACCAGTCAGTACCTCAATTTGACCAAGAACTCTTCTTTGGCCATTGCGATTGGGTACATGGATATCGTCGCCACACTGGGCGGTATCTCGTTGATGCAAACGGGTAAAGAGATGGAAACGATGATCCTCGTGATCGCGGTCTATTTGACGATCTCGTTGCTGATATCGGCATTCATGAACTGGTACAACAAGCGCATTAAGCTGGTTGAAAGGTGAGGGGAGTATAATCATGAGCGAAGTTACACAAAATTACGTTCCTGGAACGCACCCTGATCTACCAGCACCAGTTGGTCAGCGCGGGCTCGTGTTGTGGTTAAGGACAAATCTATTCTCGTCATGGATCAATACGATCATGACGTTTATCGGGATTTACCTTCTCTACTTGATGATCCCGCCAATGCTGAACTGGGCTGTATTAGATGCTGTGGTAAATGCATCCAGTCGTGCTGAGTGCCGTGAAATCGGTCTCGGTGCGTGTTGGGCGTTTATCGCCAATCGCATTAACATCCTGACGTACGGGTTCTACCCTGACGAGGAACAGTGGCGGGTCAATCTGGCCTTTGTTCTGTTGCTCGTGGCGTTGGTGCCTATCCTGTTCGACAAAATTCCATTCCGGAAGCAGGGCATGATCTATTCTTGCCTGTATCCGTTCATCGCGATGTGGTTGTTGTTGGGTGGTTTCGGACTGGAACCAGTGGGTACCGATGAATTCGGCGGTATGATGTTGAACACCGTTGTTGGTGTTACCGGCATCGTATTCTCTTTACCGATCGGAATCTTGCTCGCCCTTGGTCGGCAA
>CBFHXC010000088.1:0-11031 GCA_965659695.1 Rhodospirillales bacterium | reverse complement strand
TATCCCCGCAATCGACAAAAGACGCATTGATCCATATCGGGCTGGGGGAGTGCGATGCGGTCTTTGCATCCTGCACGAATTTGCGCGCTTGGGAAATCGTCGACGAGGTCGAGGCTGCCATAAATAAGCCCATGTTGTGCAGCAATCAGGTGCTGGCATGGCACTTGTTGAGATTGTCGGGCGGCACCGAAACACCCAGCGGTTATGGCCGCTTGTTTCAAGCATCCCTCGATGGTTGAAGCGACCGGGCCCATCGCCTAAAAGGGTGCGGCATTAACGCCGATCAGACGAAAGGTTCCACCGGTTTATGTTCTCCGCTTTCGAATGGATGATGGCCATGCGCTATCTACGTGCACGCCGACGCGAGGGGTTTATCTCGGTCATCGCGTGGTTCTCGTTGGTGGGAATTGCTCTCGGTGTGGCCACGCTGATCATCGTGATGTCTGTGATGAACGGATTTCGCGAAGAATTGCTGGAACGTATTCTTGGGATCAACGGGCACCTCAGTGTCTATGGCCCCGTCGCTGGTCAGATGACCGACTACGAACCCATCCTGGATAAGTTAGAAAAATTAGATGGCGTGGTTTCCGTCAACGCACTGGTCGAAGGCCAAGTGATGGCGTCGGCGAACGGCGTCGCCAAGGGCGCGATTGTGCGTGGCATCAGCGCCGAGGATTTAGCCAAACGCAAGATCGTTGCGGACAATATCAAGCAAGGGTCACTCGAAGCATTTAAGGGCGACAACGTCGTCATCATGGGCGGCAGGCTGGCCCGACAAATGGGGGTCGGGGTTGGCGACGACGTAACGCTGATATCGCCCAAGGGCAATGTGACGGCCTTTGGCACCGTGCCCCGAATGCGCGCGTTCAGGATTGTCGGCACGTTCGAGATTGGCATGTACGAATACGACTCTGGTTTTGTTTTTATGCCGTTAGAGGCATCACAGATTTATTTCAAACTCAAGGATGCGATCTCAAACCTTGAGGTCTTTGTTGCCAATCCGGACGACGCCCCCAAGGTGGGAATTGAATTGCAACGCGCCCTGCAAGGCCAGGCCAGCGTGCACGATTGGCAGCGTGCGAATTCAAGTTTCTTCAACGCGATCCAGGTCGAACGCAACGTGATGTTCTTAATCCTGACGCTGATTATTTTGGTCGCCGCATTCAACATCATCTCGTCATTGATCATGCTGGTGAAGGATAAGGGCAGGGATATCGCGATCTTACGCACCATGGGGGCGACCCGTGGCATGATCATGCGCATCTTCTTGATCGCGGGGGCCAGTGTCGGTGTGATCGGAACCATGGCGGGGTTTGGCCTTGGCCTCGCGTTCGCCAGTAACATCGAAGGCATTCGCCAGTTTATCGAACAGTTCACCGGCACAGATTTGTTCGCCGCCGAAATTTATTTCCTGTCGCAATTACCCGCCGTTGTCGATCCGACCGAAGTGACCGCTATTGTTCTAATGGGCCTAGGGCTTTCATTCTTGGCGACAATTTATCCCAGCTGGCGCGCCGCCAAAATCGAACCAGCCGAGGCACTTCGTTATGAATAACGCGATGGACGGCGACGTGGTGCTGGAACTTTCCAAGGTCACCCGAACATTTGGAAAAGGAAAGCGTGCACTCGAAGTCTTAAAGGGTGCTGACTTGGCCGTTCGAGCGGGCGAAGTTGTCGCCCTGGTCGGCCCATCGGGGGCTGGTAAATCGACGTTCCTGCAAATTGCTGGATTGCTCGAACATCCAACATCCGGTGACATCAAAATCGACGGCCAATCTTGCGTGGGTCTCAACGATGACGAACGCACCAAGGTGCGCCGCTATAACATCGGCTTTGTCTATCAGTACCACCATCTGCTGCCAGAATTTTCGGCATTGGAGAACGTTACAATCCCGCAGATCATCGCCGGTATCGATAAGCAAACGGCCCGCAGTCGTGGCAAAGAACTCCTGGAATGGATGGGGTTGAGCAAACGCTTTGATCACCGCCCGGGACAGCTATCGGGGGGCGAGCAACAACGGGTGGCTATTGCGCGGGCACTGTCCGCATCACCCCGTGTGTTGCTGGCCGACGAGCCGACGGGGAACCTCGATCCAGAAACCGCAAATGGGGTGTTCGACGTGCTGATGCATTTGGCGCGGGGTGCCGGATTGGCAGCACTTGTTGCCACGCACAATCCGGAACTTGCCCAGCGCATGGACCGCATTGTAAAAGTCGAGAATGGGCTGTTGGTGCCAGGCTAAGCATGAGCAATATACCCGTCACACTTCTGACTGGTTTTTTGGGCAGCGGCAAATCCACGCTCCTGACAAAAATTTTAAAAGATCCAAGGTTTGGCGAGACCGCCGTCGTGGTCAACGAATTCGGCGAGATCGGGCTGGATGGGTTTCTGGTCGAGCACTCGGACGATCAAATCATGGAAATGACGTCGGGATGCCTATGCTGCACGATCCGGGGTGATATTCGCGAAACATTGCTCGATCTGCATGCGCGGCGTGAGCGGGGCGAGATCAGGCCGTTCAAACGTCTAGTCATCGAAACCACGGGATTGGCAGACCCCGCACCCGTCATTCACACGCTGATGAGTGACCCACGATTGGATCGCCGTTACATGCTGGGCGGGATCGTGACGACGATCGATGCCCTTCATGGCGAGGCGACATTAGAGAGCCATAGCGAATGTGTGAAACAAGCGGTTGTTTCCGACCGCATTGTGATCACCAAATCTGATCTGATGTCTGACCCGTTCTCGAAAAAAGACTTGGATAAGCTCAAAAGAAAACTCGCAAGCCTTAATCCTGGGGCTTTGGTCCTTGATGTACATGATCCCGAATTCGATCTGGCCAATCTTTTCGATACGTCCTTATACGACCCCGAAACCAAAACCATGGACGTTCGGAAGTGGTTGAGCGCCGAGGCGGACACGGACGAGCATGACCATCATCATCGCAGCGATCATCACGGTCACGTTCACACGCACCACGATCATAGCCTCGATGAAGATCACGACATCACGCGGCACGGGACAGATATCCGCGCGTTTACGCTCACGTTGGATAAACCGGTTTCCATCGAAACCATCGGCAGTGCGCTCGAAGCGCTGACAGCCACGCAGGGCGCAAACATGCTCAGGCTGAAGGGGATTGTGAACACCGTTGAACGCCCGGAACGACCGCTTGTTCTGCACGGTGTGCAGCACGTGTTCCATGACCCGGTCTGGCTAGAGGAATGGCCGGACGATGACAGGCGAACCCGGCTTGTGTTCATTACTCATCTGATCGAACGCGCAACACTGGAGAAATTCTTCGACGTGTGGATCGATGCTGAGAAGGGTGTTTGGAATTAGCAGTCAGAATCTGTCTTTCCAGTTTGAACGAGCACATAGTTATCTCGTCGTCTCCGCGAAGTTCAGTGTCCAATCTCACCTCTTCATTCCCGCGAAGGCGGGAATCTATTTCTGTGAGAGACCTCCCCCTACGCGGAGGTGACGAGGTTATATTGATTGCTTCGTGATCCGGCCCGGACATAAATACGGGACGACGTATTTAGATAAATACGTCATTTCTTGTGGATAACATTAAAAACGAACGCAACATCTGGTGACAGTGCCCGTGACGTGTGAGACACTTCCGCTATGTCATTTGCCGATTTTATCCATCTTCGAACCCATAGCGCGTACTCCCTGTGCGAAGGGGCCATCGCTGCCAAATCCGTGGTCAATCTGGCTGCCGAACAGAACATGGCCGCCGTGGGCCTTTGCGATACCGACAACCTGTTTGGCGCATTAGAGTTCTCTGGTGCCGCTGCCGGGGCAGGGGTGCAGCCGATCATTGGCTGTCAGGTCAGCATCAGATATGCCGACGAATCCGAAGCCGCACAGATGGGGCATTCTCGTGCAGAGTTCGACGAAGGTGCTGTCGCGTTGCTGGTGCAGAATGACGAGGGCTATCGCAATCTTTTGACCATGTTGAAGATCGCGTACATGGATTCCGAGGACGCGCACAAACCGACGATTACGATCAGTGATCTATGTGCCTACTCAGCGGGCCTGATCTTGCTGACGGGCGGTGCCGATGGATTGCTGGGTCGTCTGCTGCGCATGAACAAAAGCGATAAGGCGACAGCATTCCTGGATAAAATTTCCGGCGCGTTTGGCAATCGCATGTACATGGAAATTCAGCGTCACGGCATGCCCGAAGAACGCCAAACAGAGCCGCAGTTTATCGACTGGGCGTATGCGCGCGACATTCCCTTGGTCGCAACCAATGAGCCGTATTTTAGCGACCCCGATTTTCATCGCGCGCACGATGCGTTGCTGTGTATTCAGGGCGGCACGACGCTATCCGATGAAACGCGGCGCAAGGTCACATCCGATCATTACTTCAAATCGGCATCGGAAATGCGCGCGTTGTTTGCAGATCTTCCCGAAGCCATCGACAATACAATTCTGATCGCCAAACGCTGCGCGTTCATGGTCGAGAGCATCGCGCCGATCCTGCCACCTTATGACTCAGGAGATGGCCTGACCGAGGAAGACGAACTAAAACGTCAATCCAAAGAAGGCCTTTTGGAGCGATTGGAACTCCATGTCTACACCGACAATATGGACGACATGGCCAAAGAAGATGCCGCACGTCCATATCTGGAGCGACTTGATTACGAGCTAAATGTGATCAACGAGATGGGTTTCCCAGGGTATTTTCTGATCGTTGCCGACTTCATCAGGTGGGCCAAGGACCATGACATTCCGGTTGGGCCGGGCCGGGGTTCCGGTGCGGGATCGGTGGTCGCCTGGGCATTGACGATCACAGATCTGGACCCGTTGCGCTGGGGTCTGCTGTTCGAACGGTTTTTGAACCCGGAACGTGTGTCCATGCCGGATTTCGATATCGACTTCTGCCAGGAACGTCGCGACGAAGTCATCAAGTACGTGCAGCAGAAATATGGCCGTGATCACGTCGCGCAGATCATCACGTTCGGTAAATTACAGGCCCGCGCCGTGCTGCGTCACGTCGGGCGCGTGCTGCAGATGCCTTACGGCTTTGTTGATAAAATCTGCAAAATGGTACCTGCGAACCCAGCTAATCCTGTGACGTTATCGCAGGCCATCGCCAGCGAAGACGAGTTGCGCAACCTGATTAACTCAGAACCCGAAGTGAAGGAAATGGTCGGAATCGCCCGCAAACTCGAAGGGCTTTATCACCATGCGTCGACCCACGCGGCGGGTGTGGTGATCGGTGACCGCCCGCTAGAGCAACTCATCCCGCTGTATCGTGATCCAAGGTCCGACATGCCGGTGACGGGCTTCAATATGAAATTCGTCGAAAGCGCCGGATTAGTGAAGTTCGATTTCTTGGGTCTGAAAACACTCAGCGTTCTGACCAAGGCCGAGAACTTTGTGAACGATCGGTTGGATACCGGGGCCGAGAAACTCGACCTGATTTCGATCCCGCTAGATGACGCCAAAACGTTTGAGATGATCAGCCGCGGCGACACCACGGGCGTGTTCCAGTTGGAAAGTGCGGGCATGCGTGACGTGCTGCGTGGCCTGAAGCCCGATACCTTCGAAGACATTATCGCTGTCGTGGCGCTGTATCGTCCGGGTCCGATGGACAACATCCCAAGTTATGTGCGCCGGAAACACGGCCAAGAAGAACCCGATTATCTGCATCCGACTTTGGAGCCTGTGTTAGAGGAAACCTTCGGAATTCCGATCTACCAGGAACAGGTGATGCAGATTGCGCAAGTACTGTCCGGGTATTCACTCGGCAGTGCTGACTTGCTGCGTCGCGCCATGGGTAAAAAAATACAGGCCGAGATGGACATGCAGCGCAAAACTTTTGTCGAAGGTGCGGTTGCCAAAGGTGTCCCTGAAAAACAAGCGGACGATATCTTTAACATCGTTGATAAGTTCGCAGGCTACGGCTTCAACAAAAGTCACGCAGCGGCCTATGCCTTGGTCGCGTATCAGACGGCTTATATGAAAGCCAATCATCCGGTGGAATTCCTGGCCGCGTCGATGGCTTTCGATATGAACAACACGGACAAGCTAAATATCTTCCGCCAAGAAATTGATCGCCTGGAAATTCCATTGCTTCCACCAGACATCAATCTGTCGTTGCCATCATTCGGCGTCGAAGAAGTTGAGGGCGGCACGAAACTTGGTATTCGTTATGCTTTGGCTGCGATCAAGAATATTGGCGGTGCTGCCATGGAAACTCTGGTCGCAGAACGTGCCGAAAATGGACCGTTCGAAACCATCACCGATTTTGCGAACCGGATTGATCCACATCAAATCAATAAACGCCAGTTGGAAAACCTGACCCGTGCTGGTGCCTTTGACCGGATCGACATCAATCGCAGACGTGTATTCCAAGGGTTAGAAACCATCGTTGCCGTCGCTGGGGTAGCGGCCAATGATCGAAACTCTGACCAAATTTGCCTGTTCGGCGGTGAAGATCAGCAGCCGCAAGAAATTCGACTGCCCAATGTCGAAGACTGGCCGATGATGGAAAAGCTAAAGGAAGAGTTTAACGCCGTCGGGTTCTATTTATCGGCCCACCCGTTGGATGCGTTCGAACGCTTGTTGGAACGCCGTCGCGTGCGCAAGTATTCCGAAGTTTTGGCCGCAGCGGAGGCTGGCGCATTTAAGTTCGCCGGGACATTTATTTCCAAAAAAGAAATGACCAGCAAGAAGGGCAATCGATTTGCCTTTATCACGTTCTCTGACCCCTCTGGTGTATTCGAGGCCACGGCCTTTTCAGAAATCTTGTCCGAAAACCGCGAGCTTTTAACACCGGGAAATTCCATGATTGTCGATTGCGGTGTGACGTTTGATAGCGACAATCCACGCCTGACCATTCAGCGCTTGGAAAGCATCGATAAAGTCGCGCGAGACGTCGCCAATGCACCCGATGAATTGCACATCATCATCGATAACTTGGATCCGCTGGGCCCCCTCAGCCAAGTCTTGGGGCGCGAGAACAATGCCAATGAACGGCATAAAAAAGGCGAGGTGTTGATTACTGCCAAGCTGCGGGATCGCAACGAAGAGGTTGATATTCGCCTCAACCAGCCGTTCCCACTATCGCATGATATCTCGCTCGCGCTGCGTTCGTTGCCGGGTGTGCTCGAGGTGCGTGAGCTTTAAGGGCCTTTTCCAAATTCATCACCGTCATCCCGGCGAGCGGATGCGAATCCCGGGAACTTGTTCGCTCATATTATGTGGTGTCGTCAGATAAAAGATCCCGGATAGCCCCATAAACTATATGAGGCTTCCGGGACGACGCGGTTTATTTCGAAAGCGTCGCTCGCGTCAGATCAGACAACGCCTGCTTCTGCGATCCATCATCGTTGAAGTTCGAGGGATCGAGCCATTCTTGATATGCAGCTTTCAACGCAGGCCACTCTCCATCCAAAATAGAGAACCACGCCGTATCCCGATTACGGCCCTTGTACATGGTGCACTGGCGAAACACGCCTTCGAACGTGAAGCCGAGACGCTCTGCCGCACCACGCGATTTCGCGTTGGCGTTGTCGCATTTCCATTCATAGCGACGGTATCCAAGTTCATCGAAGACCCGCTCCATCATCAGATACATGGCCTCGGTCGCCGCCACCGTTTTTTGGAGGAGGGGAGAGTAATTAATATGCCCCACCTCAATCGATCCAATCGGCGGCTCAATGCGCAGATAGCTGGCAACACCGACAGCTTTGTCCGTCTCTAGGTCAATAATGGCATGAAAGAGAGGATCATCACCCAACGCCTGATCTTTGATCCACTGGATGTAGCTGTCCACTTGGTCAAATGGCCCGTATCCCATATATGTCCAGATGCGCCCTTCGGTATCGGTGATATTTGCATCAAATAAATCTTGCGCGTGTGCCGCCAGATTTAGGCGCTCAAGACGGCAGTACTGGCCGAGCATCGGTGTTTCAGGCGGCCGGTCGCACGGTTTCCAATCGGGCAGGGGAAAACCAATCGGCTGGCCCAGTTCATTCTGATGGTCATGTTTTGGAGACATTTGATGCACTTTCTGATTATTGAGTGGTCATACTTTCTCGCAGGAATGCCATTTTCAAAAGTACCATTTATGGCCATTTCATCGTCGAATGGCCCTTATCACTTTTAACAATCGATTACGCGTCGGATGTTTTCCAGACCGAAATGTTCCGCTAACATGATGTAAGTACGGAGAAAATAGTGGACCCATTTGCCGCAGATGTATTGAAATTCCTGGCCTTTGGCATCATTTGGCTGTTCCCCATCGCCATCATTATTGCCGTGCTTGGGTTCTCGCATGCAGATGCAAAGGCACGAAAAGACGACCTCGGGCCCAATGTGGTCCCGTTCCCTGATCGGACGATTGATGATGAACCAACACAAGACAAACTCATGGCCACATTCATCAATCGCATAAAGCGGCTTGCAATACCGCTCAGGGACCGTTAAACCACCCTCGATTTCACACGCGGGTATACGGCTGTTCGTGCAAATTCACGTTCATGTCGATCCGGTGTCGGGTTTCCCGACTCAACGCCCGCGGAGGATTAACCGGAAAAGGAGTAGGCCCGATGGCACTTCCCGATTTTACTATGCGTCAGCTGCTAGAAGCTGGTGTTCACTTTGGTCACAATACCCGTCGCTGGAACCCCAAGATGGCTCCGTACATCTTTGGTGACCGTAACGGCATCCACATCATCGATCTGCAACAGACTGTGCCGCTTTTGCACCAAGCAATGCTGGCTGTTCGTAACGTTGTATCTTCTGGTGGTCGTGTTCTGTTTGTTGGCACAAAACGCCAAGCACAGAAAAAGGTTGCTGATGCAGCAAAACGCTGCGGGCAGTACTACGTCAACCACCGCTGGCTCGGCGGGATGCTGACCAACTGGCGCACGATCTCAAACTCGATCAAACGCCTCAAAGACCTGGAAGAAATGCTCGGCAACACAGCTGAAATCCAAGGTCTGACGAAAAAAGAATTGCTGATGCTGACACGTGAGCGTGACAAGCTCGAGCGCGCATTGGGCGGCATCAAAGACATGGGCGGTCTGCCAGACATTCTGGTTGTAATTGACACCATGAAAGAAGACATCGCCATCAACGAAGCCAACAAGTTGGGCATTCCTGTGGTCGGCGTTATCGACTCCAACGCCAACCCGAATGGCATCACGCACCCCGTTCCTGGGAACGATGATGCGATCCGCGCGATTTCAATGTATTGCGATTTGATGGTCGGTTCCGTGCTTGATGGTATTCAGGCTGAAATGGGCTCATCCGGCGTTGATATTGGTGCTGCTGAAGTGGCCCCAACCGAGGAACTTCCTGTTGAGCCAGCAGCGGCGGCGGTTGTAGCTGAAGCGGCCCCAACCGAGGAAGCGCCAACAGCCGTTGCTGAGGCTGTCGAAGAGGCTGTGGCAGAGGCACCAGAAGCCCCTGCAGTGGTTGAAGAAGCTGCCAAGCCCGAATAATTCGAATACCGGGTGCCGAGCATGAGGCTTGGCACCCACTTTCTGCTCAACCTCTAAAATATGGGGAATGACTATGGCTGAAATTACAGCAGCACTCGTCAAAGAACTGCGCGAGAAATCCGGCGCAGGCATGATGGATTGCAAAAAAGCACTCACTGAAAATAATGGCGACATCGAAGCAGCCGTAGACTGGTTGCGTACCAAAGGTTTGGCTGCTGCAGCCAAAAAGGCGGGCCGTGTGGCAGCTGAAGGTCTTGTCGGTGTTGCGATTGATGGCAACAACGGCGCGGTCGCAGAAGTGAACGCTGAAACCGATTTTGTTTCACGTAACGATGCATTCCAAGAAATCGTCAGCAACGTAACACAATTGTCTGTCGCTGCAGGCGGTGATTTGGACAAATTGAACGCATCTGATTATCCAGGCTCAGGTCGTACCGTTGCTGAAGAACTGACACACGCTGTTGCAACCATCGGCGAAAACATGAACATCCGTCGCGTACAAACTTTGAGCGTCGAAAACGGCGTATTGGCGCAGTACGTGCACAATGCATTGGTCCCGGGCTTGGGCAAGATCGCTGTTTTGGTCGCTATGGAAAGCACCGGCAGCACCGATGGTCTTGAAGCCGTTGGCAAACAGATCGCCATGCATGTTGCTGCTGCACGTCCACAATCCGTCAGCACGGATGACTTAGACCCAGAAGCGATTGAGCGTGAGCGTCAAGTACTTGTCGATCAGGCCAAAGAGTCCGGTCGCCCTGACAACATCATCGAAAAAATGGTCGAAGGTCGTCTTCGTAAATTCTACGAAGAAGTCTGCCTGCTTGAGCAGACTTTTGTTATCGATGGCGAAAGCAAGGTTTCCAAAGTCCTCGAAGATGCAGGCAAAGCAGCCGGTGGCGATGTAAAAGTCTCTGGTTTCGCGCTTTATGTCCTCGGCGAAGGCATTGAGAAAAAAGAAGAAGACTTCGCTGCAGAAGTCGCAGCTGTCGCAGGCGGCAACTAATCTCAGATATATCGGGGCGCAAGGGATTTAACTAGTGTATAACCTTGTGCCCCAATTTCTGTTACGCCGTACGTCGTCGGTGTAGTCAAAACGGCGCCAATCACATACTGTGTATCAAGAATCGTTACTTTCTGAGTACAGGGACCAAGACATGACGACGTCGCCAAAATACAAGCGTGTTCTTCTGAAATTGTCGGGAGAGGCGTTGATGGGCGACCAAGAGTTTGGTCTCGACACCTCCACCGTAGATCGGATCGCAGCCGAGATCAAAGCCGTCCACGAAGACGGTGTTCAAGTGGCCCTCGTGATCGGGGCCGGGAACATCTTTCGCGGTGTCGCGCTCTCGCAGTCCAATATTGAACGCACCACGGCCGATTATATGGGCATGTTGGCGACTGTCCTGAATGCGCTTGCGATGCAGAGCGTCCTAGAAGGATTGGGCGTCAGCACCCGCGTGCTGTCGGCTATTCCCATGTCGTCCGTGTGCGAGCCCTACATCCGCCGTCGAGCCATTCGACACATGGAAAAGAACCGTGTTGTGATTTTTGCGGCAGGGA
>CBFHXC010000087.1:10814-11072 GCA_965659695.1 Rhodospirillales bacterium | reverse complement strand
AACCTGTTCGCGCTTAAAGAACTCGGCAACATCTATTCCCGGATTATGAACCCGACCTGCGATATGCTGGAAAAGCGCATCACGGCGATGGAGGGCGGCGTCGCTGCCCTCGCCGTCGCGTCCGGTCAGACCGCATCGACGTTTTCGATCCTGAACCTGTGCCGTGCCGGTGAAAACTTCGTGTCGTCCACCGATATCTATGGCGGGACCTGGAACCTGTTCGCCAATACGTTGAAGGATATGGGCATCGAATGCCGT
>CBFHXC010000087.1:0-10804 GCA_965659695.1 Rhodospirillales bacterium | reverse complement strand
GCGGCCGTTGATGACAAGACCCGCTGTTTTTATGCGGAAACCCTGCCGAGTCCGAAACTAAACGTGTTCCCGATCCAAGAAGTCGCTGACATTGGCCGTGAATTGGGCTTGCCGCTGATTATGGACAACACCGCGTGTCCGCTGCTGTGTCGCCCGCTCGATCATGGTGCAGCCATCGTTGTCTATTCGACCACCAAGTATTTGGGCGGCCATGGCACATCCATCGGTGGCCTGATCGTTGATGGCGGAAACTTCGATTGGGAAGCTGGCGGTGACCGGTTCCCGACCCTGAACCAACCCGATGCCAGCTATCACGGGGCAGTCTGAACCGAGGCTGTGAAGCCACTCGGCCCCATCGCATACATCATTCGAGTGCGCGTCATTCTGCTGCGCGATATCGGTGCATCGATGAGCCCCAGAACGCGTTCAACTTCATTCAAGGCGTCGAGACCGTGCCGTTGCGTATGCAACGTCATTGTGAAAATGCGACCAAAGTGGCGGCGTACTTGAACGTCCATGACAAAGTCGAAAACGTCATCCACCCATCGTTACAGACCGGTGAATTGGCGGCGCGCCGCGATAAATACCTTTTTGGTGGGCACGGCGGATTGTGCGGGTTTGAGCTTAAGGGCGGTAAAGACGCCGGTCGCAAGTTCATCGATAGCTTGGAACTGCTATATCACGTCGCCAACCTGGGCGATGCCCGGTCGTTGGCGATCCATCCGGCATCGACCACGCATTCGCAGTTGTCCGTCGAGGATCAAGCTGCATCTGGTGTCACACCGGGCTACGTGCGCTTATCGATTGGGATTGAGCACATCGACGATATTCTAGCCGACATCGGTCAGGCTTTGGATAAGGTTTAGTTTCTTTTCGTCGTCCCGGGCGTGCTTAGGTGCGCTCGTGCCTCTAAATCAAATCGTCATTCCGGCGCAGGCCGGAATCAACTTTGCAGACAGTTGACCCCGGCCTTCGCCGGGGCGACGTTTTCCAAGAGAACTAAGCGTTAAAATCCAAGCCCCAGTCGCGGTAGCGTTCGGGGTCGTCGATCCATGCGTCGCGGACTTTGACGAACAAGAACAAGTGCACCCGGGTCTCGAACATGTATTCAAGGTCTTTTCGAGAAGCGGACCCTAACTCTTTGATGCGACTCCCTTTATGTCCCAGGACAATCGCTTTCTGGCTGTCGCGCTGGACGTAGATGACTTGTTCGATCCGGATCGATCCATCGTCCTGTTGTTTCCAGGTTTCGGTCTCGACCGTCGCCGCATAGGGCAGTTCCTGGTGTAGCTGCAGGAACAGCTTTTCGCGCGTGACCTCCGCCGCCAACAAACGCGATGGCATGTCGCTGATTTGGTCTTCGGGGAACAACCACGGACCCGTTGTCATGCGCTCGGCGAATTCGTCCAACACATCGCTGACGCCATCGCCGGTCAGGGCTGAAATCATAAACGTATCGGAAAATAAATCGCGTTCAGAGAGTTCTTGAACGAGGACCAAAAGTTGTTCCTTGGCGACGCTGTCGATCTTGTTGATGCATAGGATCGGTGCTGGCGATTTAGGACGCTCTTGTTTGCGTTTTTCCAACCCATCCAGAATGCGCTTGGTGTCTGGATCAATGCCGCGTTCGGCGTCGACCATCAGCATGGTGATGTCGGCATCGGCGGCAGAGCCCCAGGCACTTGCGACCATCGCGCGGTCTAAGCGACGCTTTGGCTCAAAGATGCCGGGTGTGTCCATGAAAATGATCTGCGCGTCATTCACAATTGCAATGCCCAAAACGCGGGTCCGCGTGGTCTGTACCTTGGGCGAGACAATGGACACCTTGGTGCCCACCGCCTGATTGACGAAGGTTGATTTGCCTGCGTTGGGTGCGCCCAGAACGGCGACAAAGCCTGCTTTCATATCAATCACGCGCCTTTTGTTCTAACTTTTCGATGAGGGCCACTGCCGCTGCTTGTTCGGCCGCGCGCTTGTTTTGGCCGCTGCCCGATGCGTTACCCGCCCCTGCAAGTTCAACATCGACGTCGAATTCCGGTTGGTGGTCCGGCCCAGACTGTCCAGTGATCGTGTATGTTGGCAATCCAAGCCCCCTGCCCTGAGCCCATTCCTGAAGTCGCGTTTTCGGGTCTTTGGGCGGGCGTTTGTCTTCGCGCATGATTTGTGTCCAGTGGGCACGCACGAACGTCTGCGCGGCGGCCAGTCCGCCATCCAGATAAATCGCGGCCAAGACGGCTTCGACCGCATCTGCCAGAACGCCTGGGTTCTCACGACCGCCCATCATGTGTTCGCCATTGGAGAGCTTTAATTGATCAGCCAAGCCGACCTCGCCCGCGACACGGGCCAAGGCATCGCGTTGCGCCAAGGCCGTAAAGCGATAGCCGATGCCGCCCTCGTCTTCTTTGGGGAATGCTTTTAGCAGCATTTCGGCCAACACGAGGCCGAGGACACGATCCCCCAAAAATTCCATGCGTTCATTGGATTTGACGCGTTTGGATGCGGCGCTGGAATGGGTCAGCGCCTGTTTCAGCAAGGATGGATCGTTAAACGTATAGCCGAGGGCTGCCTGCAACGTGTTGAGATCGGCGCTCATTCGATACTCATGAAGAAACGCGAAGGGCGCAGTTTATCGAGCCAAGTCCATATCTGCCAAGCCGAACCATCGATAGAGAAGAAGAGGAATTCTGCCCGCCCGACCAGATTTTCACGCGGCACGAACCCTACACCGCCGAAACGTGAATCGTTCGAATTGTCGCGGTTGTCACCCATCATGAAGTAGTGTTTTTCCGGGACCAGGAATTCTGGCGTGTTATCCGACCCCAAGTTGTTATCCGACTCTTCGACGATCAGGTGTTCGCGTCCGTTGGGCAGAACCTCCAGGTACTGGTTCATCCGTGCGAATTGGCCCGGGCTTTGCTCGTAAATGAAATCATCGACTTTCTTGCGCTCAACGGCATCACCATTGATGTGCAGCACACCATCGATGACCTGAATGCGATCGCCGGGCATGCCAATAATACGCTTGATGAAATCGGTAGAATTGTCCGCAGGCAGCTTGAATACGGCGACATCGCCGCGCTCGGGCTCGGAGAAGAACACACGATCCGGCGGCAACAATGGAATACCAAATGGCAATGAATAGCGGCTGTAGCCATAGGCAAACTTGGACACGAACAGATAGTCACCGACCAACAACGTCGAAATCATAGAGCCCGATGGGATCGAGAACGGCTCGTAAGCCGCGACACGAATTGAAAGCGCGATGAGGACCGCATACACAACAGTGCGGATTGTATCCTTCATCTGGGGCTCCTGGGTGGTCAGTTAAAATCGACGTGCAATTGGGGCCGGATAGAGCCAGCGAACACGTTAACTGTCAAGGATTTCGGCGAAAGTTAGCGAATATGAACTACTCGCCATCCTTTTTATCAGGCTGGTTTCCATGAAAGCCAGCCCTCGACGGCGGGTTCCATGGCATCCCAAGGCCGAAAGCCCATGGTCAGCGCCACGGGTTGCGTGTCCCCATCGACGCCGACGACCGTTGGAAAACCCTGGATTCCTGATCGTTGCGCATATTGGAATTCGCCTAGTGTTTCCTGTTTGGTTTGTTCGTCGGCAAAGACGATCTCGAAATCGCCTTTTGGTACACCGACTTCACTGGCCAGATCTGCCAACACGTCGGTGTCGGTGGTGTCTTTGCCTTCGCTATAGAATGCCTTGTGCAGTCGGTTCAGCATATCGATGGCCAACTTAGGCTCGATCTTGCGGACAGCGACGATGGCGCGGCACGCGGGCTCGGTATCGTAGGTGAAACCTTCGCGATCAAAGAATGTGAAGTCGAATTCTTGCCCAGATGCTTCTTGGACGTGTGTCCAGTGATTGCGGACATATAACTTATCTTTGTCGGTCATCGCATGTTCGGTAAAGGGGCGCAGTCCGCCGACGAACACCTGGATATCGGCCTGATCACCAATTTGCGCACGGACTTTTTCCATCACGGGGGCAAATCCCCAGCACCATGAACACATGGGATCAGCAAAGTAGAGAATAGTTTTTGGCATAAGTTTTCCTTCCTTATCCCTAAACTAGGGTCTCTAAAGGTATAATCAAACCCTTGCCCTTTTTGCTCGTCCTCGCGAAACTGCTAGAAAGTGATTTCTGAGGGGCAATCCATGACTACTGCGACACCATCGTTTCCGTCTATTCGTATGCGTCGAAATCGGCGTACCCCATGGCTGCGGCGGCTGGTTCAAGAAACCCGGATGACGCCGAACGACTTCATCTGGCCGGTATTCGTCATAGGTGGCAAAGAACAAAAGATCCCGGTTGATGCCATGCCCGGCGTTTTCAGATACTCGCCTGATATGTTGGTCGATGCGGTTCAGGGCGCCAAAGACCTGGGCATTCCGATGGTTGCGATCTTCCCATTTGTTGACCCAGCGTTGAAGACCTCGGACGGCGCCGAGGCCTGGAACAATGATAATTTGGTTTGCCAAGCCGTGCGTGTGATCAAAGACAACGTGCAGGATATCGGCGTGATGTGTGATGTCGCGTTGGACCCGTTTAATTCAGATGGTCACGATGGCTTGGTTCAAGACGGCATTATTTTGAATGATGAAACGGTGGAGTGCTTGGTTAAACAGAGCATCAGCCAAGCCCAAGTGGGCTGTGACGTTATTGCACCTTCTGATATGATGGATGGACGCATTGGCGCGATCCGCGCTGGTCTGGATGGTGCAGGCTTTCAGGATGTTGCCATCATGTCCTATGCCGCAAAGTTTGCATCTGGATTTTATGATCCGTTTCGCGATGCCATTGGCTCGGGTGGTGCGCTTGTGGGTGACAAGAAAACCTATCAGATGAGCCCTGCCAACTCTAATGAAGCATTGCGCGAGGTCGCCTTGGATATATCCGAGGGTGCCGACATGGTGATGGTCAAACCGGGCTTGCCGTATTTGGATATCGTGCAACGCATCAAAGAGCATTTCCACATGCCGACGTTCGTCTACAACGTGTCGGGCGAATATGCGATGTTGCGCAGCGCCTGTGACAATGGCCTACTCGATTACAACCGGGTCATGATGGAAACCATGCAAGCCTTCAAACGCGCCGGTTCAGATGGAATTCTGACCTATCACGCCATCGATGCGGCGACGCTCCTGAATAGATAGAAGCAGGCTGGTTACCCCAGCCAATCCGTGATGATTTTGACCTGATCATCCGCCATCAACGCCGGGGCGTGTCCGCACCCGTCGATTGTGACCAGTTCAGCCTGTGGCCCACGCTGGGTCATTTCCTGCGCGGTTTCGAGCTTCAGCAGATCGGATTTTGCACCGCGAAGAACCAACGTAGGACAAGCAATTCGGTCCCATACGGACCACAGATCTACGTCCTCGACGGGGCCCGAAATAAATGCATCGGCGATGGCGGGATCGTAATGAAGTCGCAAACCACCTTCGCCATTTTGTTCCGAACTTGTTGTCGCCAAGTGTTGCCATTGTTCGTCGGACAAATCACCGAATGGCGCGTGAACTTCGCGAAGATAGGCTTCGATACCAGCTATGTCTGGAAACGATGGCGCTGCGCCAACGTAATCACCAATCCGGTTTAACGCTTCTTTGGGAATAAACGGCCCAATGTCATTGATGATGAGCTTGCGGATCGGACTGCCCGGCATGGCGGCCAGCATCATCCCGATCAATCCCCCCATCGACGTGCCGATCCACGTCACACGTTCTGCGCCGATGTGGCTAATCAATCCGGCCATGTCGCCCAGATACGTCGGGTAAATGTATTCCTTGGGGTTTTCTAGCCAATCCGATGCGCCACGTCCGGGGACGTCAGGGCACACCACATGGGTGGACTTGGATAATTTAGCCGCCAGGACATCAAAGTCCCTGCCAGTTCGGGTCAATCCGTGCACACAAATTGTTGCCTTGCGGCCATCAGGATCACCCCAGTCGGTAAAGGCAACGCGATGAAAGCCGCTCGGCCCAAGAGACAGAAAACTCCCGGCCTTGGGCGGCGTTGGAATGGCCATCAAATGATCCCGCTATCGCGAAGTTTGGCGATCTCGGCGTCATCCATTTCCAAAAGATCATTCAACACCGTGTCGGTATGCTCACCAAGTGTCGGTGGGGCCAAGCGAGGCTCTGGCGGGGTGCCCGACATTTTGATGGGGCTGTTCATCATCGGGATTTTCGCGCCGGTTTTTGGTTGCTCCATTTCGATCTGCATGCCACGGGCCTGAACGTGTTCGTTGGCAAACACCTGATCCATTTTGTAGATCGGGCCGCAACTGACGGAGTTCTTTTCAAGCTCGGTCAGCCAGAAATCCATCGGCTTTTGTTTGACGATGTCTTTGAGGACTGGGATCAGTTCGTCACGGTTTTTCAAACGTAGCCCATTGGTGGTATAGCGTGCGTCCTCGGCCAATTCTGGGCAACCTGCCACAGCACAAAAACGCTGAAATTGGCCATCGTTTCCGACGGCCAAAATGATCGCGCCATCAGACGTTTCGAACCCTTGATACGGCACGATATTGGGGTGCGCATTGCCCAGGCGTTTAGGATTTTCGCCGGTTGCCAAATAGTTCATGCCCATGATCGTCGAAAACGCGACCATGACATCCAGCATCCCGATGTCGATGTGCTGTCCTTTGCCTGTGACTTCGCGATGGCGAAGTGCTGCGTTAATGGACGTGGCGGCGTACATACCAGCCATCAAGTCGGCGACAGGAACGGCGGTCTTAACGGGCTCGCCCTCTGGTTCGCCGTTCAGGCTCATCAGGCCGCTCATCCCTTGGATCAAAACATCGTATCCAGGGCGATTAGCATATGGGCCGGTTTGGCCGAACCCGGTGATGGAGCAATATACAAGGTCAGGAAATTCGTCTTTTAGATCGTCATACGAGAGACCGTATTTTTTTAGGCCACCAGTTTTGAAGTTCTCAACCAAGACCTGAGATTTCCCGATTAGCTTTTTTGCCAATGCCTGGCCCTCGGGTTTGGAAATATCCAAGGTGATGGATTTTTTGTTGCGATTGGCAGCGCAGAAATACGCACTTTCAGAAGTATCTTCGCCATCGTCGCCTTTGATGTACGGCGGTGCAAAGTAACGCGTGTCATCGCCTGCACCAGAGCGCTCGATCTTAATGACCTCTGCCCCCAAATCCCCCAAGATCTGCGTGCAGCTTGGTCCCGCCAAGATACGGGTCATGTCAAAAACGCGAATGCCATCAAGAGCGCCCGGCATAAATTCCTCCCAAAGAAACAAATGAACTTTTAAAATCCTGAGCGACGTACATAGCGACGGGGCCCCTCACAATCAAGCAATGGAAGCCAAAGGATGCCAAAGGACGCTTGCCAGCAGGCCGTTGCTTTGCTCAAACACTGCGATGCAAAAGATCTGGTTCAAATACGTTATCCTGCCGCTAGCGATTTGCGGTATTGGGATCATCAGCACCTATTTCTGGCTGCGCACCTCGATGCCACAGATCGAAGGCGAAATTCGCCTGCCGGGGATTACGGTCCCGATTGAAATTTCCCGCACGGAACACGGGTTGGCGGCGATTGAGGCCAATTCGATGGAAGACGCGTGGTTCGGCCTCGGCTATGCCCACGCGCAAGATCGACTATGGCAGATGATTAGTATGCGGCGGTTTGCGCTTGGTCGGCTATCAGAGGTCATCGGTGATAACACCTTACAACTGGATATGCGTCAGCGCCGACTGGGGTTTGGACGCCTCGCCAAGGCACAATTCGAAATTTTGGACCCGGCCACTCAAACCGCGCTCACCCGCTATGCGGACGGTATCAACACGTATTTGGCGACAACGGATGACGCGTGGCCGCTTGAGTTCCAACTGTTGCGATTTGATCCCGCCCGTTGGGAGCCTTGGCATGGCCTTCTGTGGGGCCGATTGATGGCGCACCAGTTAACGGCGCGTTGGCGTGAGGACTTGGCGCGGGCAACCGCTCTGCCCTTGGTGGGCGCTGCGAAGATGCAAGAAATCTGGCCCGAAATTCAGGGCGAGCATCAAAACGCGGCACTTGATTTTGAATTGCCATCGCTGTTCCACCCCGATCCCAAGGGCGCATCAAATGCGTGGGCAGTCGCACCACATCGCAGCAAAACAGGGGCTGCGCTTTTGGCAGGCGATCCGCACTTAGGTCTAGCGATCCCTGGCATCTGGTATGTGGCGCGCATAAAAGTAGCGGACCGCGTGATCGAAGGTGCGACAACACCGGGAGTCCCGTTCATCATCATGGGTCGCAACAATGGGCTGGCTTGGAGCCTGACCAGCAACGAGGCTGATCTGCAAGACGTGGTCAAAGTCGATAGCGACGACATCACATCGAGTATCACCGAAGTCATCAATATCGATGGAGAATTCAACGAGAATTTGACTGTCTCGTTCTTTAACCAATCGCCCATCATCACTGGCGAACTGGCCGAAAGTGGCGATGGTCAGGGGTATGCACTGCTATCAACAGCACTCGGCAGCAACGACCGATCACCCGATGCGTTGCTGCGATTGAGCATGTCGACCAACGTTGACGAAGGGATCGAAGCGCTGAAGTTATTTGTGGCGCCGTTCTTGAACGTTCATTTGGCTGACATCAACGGAGATATCGCGCGTCTGCATGCGGGTGTTTTGCCCGACCGGGCAGGCATCAGCGGTCGCCTGCCACTGACGCCTGCGAATGCGTGGGCCGAAACGAGCATCAATCGTGTTGATGATTTCGTCCGCAATCCCCCTACCGGATTCATCGCCAATGCCAACGAGCGCACGCAGGCTTTGGATGACAGTGTTAGCGGCGATTGGCCGCAGCCTGCGCGTGCCGACCGTTTGAACTCGCTGCTATCACAACCATTGTCATTTTCCATCGAAGACATGGGCGCGTTCCAGAATGATGTGCGCGATGTCACCTGGGAACTTTGGAAATATTCCCTAGAAGGCAAAGATTTTATCGGCGAGGAAGCCCAAGCATACAACGCACTAAAGATTTGGGACGGTGAGATGCGCCGTGAGTTGGCCGCCCCGCTGATATATGCGTCTTGGATGGCCGAGGTTCGACACCAGATGTTTGCGGACGAATTGGGTGATCGGATGCCGACAATGCCCCTGCCCGGTCCGATACAACTGGCCGCGATGATTAAAAATCAAAGTTCCTGGTGCGATGATGTCGAGACACCTGTCGTCGAAAGCTGCGACAGGATTGCTGAAAACGCATTTCGCGCGACGGCGGAGAATTTAACCAACGAATTGGGCTCTGACGTCCGTGACTGGCATTGGGGAGATACCCATGTGGCTCAATTCCACCATGCGTTATTGGGTCGTATTCCGTTCTTTGCAGACTACTATGACCGCCGCATTGAAACTGATGGAGGCAATCGCACCCTCAACCGAGGCGCAACACCGAGGCGCGCATCCGCGAAGCTTGGTTTTCCGCATGTGCACGGCGCAGGCGTGCGAACATTACATGATTTGGGTGGCGGACCATCGCGATACATGGTGGGACCCGGGCAATCGGGAAATCCGTTTTCAGACCATTATGATGACCTGTTAGAGCCTTGGCGGAATGGCGAATACGTGGGATTTGATGCGCCGCGCCAAGGATTATTGCGGCTGTTACCGGGCGGTATCAATTAGCCTTACAGCCGCCAAATCAGTAGTTGAGTCTCTCGGCTATCATCCACGGCGACGATTTCGTCGGGTTCTGAGCCCGGCACCGCAAATGAGTTCGAGATAAATCGACTGCCGGGTTTCATCTCGGCCCGTATTTTCTCGTTCAGGCGCGTCATGGGCGCGGGTGAAAGAAACGCATAGACCACGTCAGCATTCGACATGTCGGTATCCCAAATACTTTGGAACCGAATTTGCGCGTTTTCGCCGGCGAATAATTTGGTGCGAACCCAAGCCACCAAGAACGATAACGGTGCCGTCTCGACCCCGATCACACGTGCTTGTGGTCTTGCACGAGAGACACTTGCGACGATGTCGCCTAAGCCACAACCCAAATCGATGAATGTGACATTGGTTTCAGGTGGCACCATATTTGCGAGGATCTTTTGCGTTTTGCTGTTGGACAGGTACAGCGGCACTTGCTCGCGAACGCCATTGATGTAAAAGCCAGCAAGTCCCAAAAAAATAATCGGAAAAATCCATGAAGGTGGTTGATAAATGGGGACCAGAACCACGGCTGGTGTGGCGATGGCAATCAGCACCTGCCACGCGCGTCCCAAGGCGATCATGCGCGCGATGATCATTGCCAATAACCCTGCGCCTAGGGTCAAGCTCAGGATCAACGATGTGCTGACATCGCTAGCCACTCGGAGTTTTGCATAAATCAAAATTGCTGCCCCAGCAGCAATAACCGCGACAACCAATGATTTAATGATAGGCATGGAGGCTTCTCGCCTCACCCAAGGTCTCCGATACCGCGATAATCACCGCTATGATACACCAGCGGTTTTACATCATCGCGCCACGTCACATGTTCCACCAACCCAACAAGGATTTGATGGTCTCCACCCGGATGCACGGCATGAACGCCGCATTCCAAATTGGCGGCGGCCTCGGTGAGGGCTTTTGCCCCGTGCATGGTGTCGCGATGTGGCGTCATTTCAAAAGGGTTGTTGGGGCCAGGAAATGCGAATCCATTGGAGATTTCTGCCTGATTCCCGGCCAAAATGTTGACGCAAAAGCCTTTTCCCGACGTGTAAGCTGAGAGATGAGCGGTCGCATTGTCCAGGCACACGAGGATCAAAGGTGGAGCCAATGACAATGAGGTGAAGGCGC
>CBFHXC010000086.1:0-11173 GCA_965659695.1 Rhodospirillales bacterium | reverse complement strand
CATACATAAAAAATCAGCATCAATAAAATGGCTATTGAGCCCAGCCCTGGTAAAGACTTCAGCAATGCCTCAACCACAACGCGCATTGTCGGCACTTGGGATATCAACCGAAGCGCACGCAGAATACGCAAAGCCCGCATCACAGAAAATGCCTCTGCACCGGGTGTCAGGGCAATCCCCACCACCACGAAATCGAACATGCTCCAAGGACGCTTCACAAACCAAGCCCCGTAAGCGACAATCCGCATGCCGAGTTCGATGACAAAAATCGTCAAGAAAATATTATCGACAGTATCCAGCACAGTAACATATTGAGCGACCATTCGATCAGAAGTCTGCATACCCAAAACGAGCGCATTGAGCACAATCACGGCAATAATCGCGTTATTAAACCGTGCGTTATCAACGAGGACGCAAAGCCGATCCCTGAAAGTCAATTGCTGGGAAGAAGGTTCATTCATGATGGGGTGGTAATGCGCCCAGCGCTGAGTGTCAACGGGGTGACATATCCCATCAGCCCAGAGATTGTTCTGTTACTTACGACTTAACGCCGCACTATTCAGCTGCTGCGATCTGCACGCTCTCTGGGGCTTGGCGAACAATGCAATTATACACCCAATCGCGAGAGCCAAAGTGCGCCGCAATGACGTCAAGTGCAGCATCAACATCGAACTCTATACACGAGAACACATCAAAATAGCTTTCCCTGTGTAATCACAGAAATGAGCTGTAATGTTTGATGTCTCGATCAATTGTGTGAGGGTGTAGCCTGCCGCATCGGGATTTTCTTTTGCAAAATGGACGATCCACGGTTCGCCGTAGGCCTTCATGCCAATACGCTCGACCATGTCTTTGGCAAAAATCGCAATCGCATCAGCGTCAGACCGGTTTTCGTTGCAACCAGCGACATCAACGGTCAAATGCATTCCCCACATCACGCAGCACTCCGAGTGAACGACCGAAATCAAAATGAAACCAGTCCAAAAATTAGCGCGTTTTCTACTCTTCGTCGGCATCGCGTGCAACAAAATTCGGATAAGAGTGCATAAAGTTTTTAGCTTGAAATTGGGGGCACAAAATGAGCTTAAAAGTATTCATAAAAACAGCTTGCACGTTGGCTTTACAACATATTAAAACGCGCCGTCAAAATCGTCTGTGTTGATATCTATATCTGATAGGGTTTCGGTAGTTTGTCTATTTCGCACGCAGCAAATGATACGAAGTTGATTGATCCAGAAACGTCTGTTTCTTCTGGTAATCAGGACGCAGATTTCTTTGTCGTTCGCGATGGCGTTCGATTTGCGGGAACGCACCTGGTTCGTCATACAGGTGTTAAACCGCTATGTAAGCCAAGGGGTGGATGCCACTCTTGCGGCTCTGGCATCGGGTGTGTTGATTGCCATTGTTCTTGAACTCGGGTTTCGTCAGGCTCGATTGAAATTAGCGCGCGGCTTGAGCTCCAAAAAAGATGGCGATCTTTCTACTGGCTCATTTAGTATTTTAACAACCGCCGAGACATCCGCTTTAATGCGCATACCAACTGGGGAACGCCGGGAAGTTCTACGTGGTCTCGATGTGGTCGAAAATGCCTATAACCCCGGCAACATCACATCGGTGATCGACGTACCATTCGCATTGTTATTTGCTTTTGCGCTTTTCCTTCTAAGTCCCCACCTAGCTGCCATTGCTGTCACCTTTCTAGTACTCATATTTTTGATGGCGGTGATTTCACAACGCACACTTCGTGGCCCCACAGCGACTTTAAGCGGCGTACAGACCGAGTTATCAGCTCTACTCAACAATGCAAACTCGGCCACAGATACCGTTCGCGCATTTGGGGGGCGCAATATTCTGACAAGTGCGTGGGATAAAGCCAGCGAACGATCCCGCCTCATTCGTGCCCTCGTCTCAAAACGCCAAGCATTGGTCCAGTCGCTCACTCAAAGTGCACAAGCGCTGATGAGCGTGTTCATCTATTCAGTTGGAGCCTGGTTGGTTGTGCGTGGCGAATTGGATATCGGGTTATTGATCGGCGCTAACATCCTGTCGGCTCGAGCCCTCGGCCCTATGGTGAAATTCGCCCAATTGGGTGAAAGCTTCGCAAAGGCTGATACGGCGCTGCAAAAGGTGAAAGAGTTCGCATCCCTTCCAGTAGAAGCAGACAAAGGGGCCAAGCTAAGTGAATTCAATGGCCAGCTTGAATTCAGAGACGTGAGCTTTTCATACGAAGGTGCGACGACCCCGCTTTATGAAGGTCTGAACTTCAAAATCGCACCTGGCGGCGTACTCGTGGTGACTGGTTCAAACGGCGCTGGGAAATCAACCTTGGCAAAGCTCTCAACAGGCCTGATACGCCCTGACCGTGGTCAGATCCTGGCCGACGGCGTAGATCTACAACAACTCGATCCCAGTTGGTGGCGCAAACAGGTCATGTATCTGCCGCAGGAGCCCACCTTCATTTCTGCATCTATTCGGGAAAATTTGGAACACGCCAATCCCAACCAGTCCGAAGTCACCATGATGCGCATCGTACGTGAAGTTGGTTTGGGCCGGTACATCGACGAAAGCGCGGATGGAATAGATACAATCCTTGCCAATGGTGGTGGGAACTTGGCCCTCGGGCAACGTCGCAGACTAGCATTTGCGCGCGCGATGTTCGTAGGTGGAAAACTTGCGATATTGGACGAACCAACCGAAGGGCTTGATGGCGAAGGTACATCATTTGTGTATTCCGCACTCATCGATATGGCACGGCGCGGTAAAACAATCATCGCATTCTCACGTGACCCACAGATCATCAGGGCAGCCACTGTGATCCTGGATCTCGATACGAAGCCGACACCCACCCTGAAAAACCTGAAACAAATCACTGCAAAGTCGGAGCCTGCGGCATGACCGAGGAAAACATTCCATCGCCAGAGGATGATGACCTAAAAGGCGGCACCCATTTTTTCTTGGGGCTCTGTGTTACGGCGGTGGTCGCGTTTGCCATTTGGGCGAACAAAGCAGAATTGGATATCGTCTCTGTCGCAACTGGCGAAGTTTCACCTTCAACGAATGTTCAAACCGTAGAGCACTTAGAAGGCGGGATCGTCAGCGCCATTCTGGTCTCAGAAGGTGAGCGTGTATCTCGAGGCCAAGCACTTGTTGAACTCGAACAAACACAAACCGGTGCAGATGTTCAGGAAATAAAGATACGCATTCGCGCCCTGCTCGCTGAAGCATCTCGCTATCGCGCGGAACTGGGCAATCTCGATAAACCAAACTTCCCAGAAGCTCTTGTCAAAGCTGAACCTGAGTTGATCCGCCAAGCCATCAAAATGTTTGAAACTCGCAAAAGTCGGATGCTCGGACAGGTCGCAGCTCAAGAACAGGCCATTCGGCAAAGAGAGTTGGAAATCAAAGAGGTTCAGGCGCGACGCTCAAATGCGCAGAAAAGTTTGAAGCTCTTAAACGAACAAATTGAGATATCTGAGAAGCTGCTGGCTAAAGAACTAACCAACCGAATGATCCATTTGGATTTGCTGAAAGAAGCTGCTGACTTGCGCGGGCGAATATCAGAGTCCGATGCTGCCCTACCCCGGTTACGTGCAGCTTTAAGCGAAGCCAACTCCAACATGGACACGGTTCGGGCATCGTTTCGTGAAGAAGCGCAAACGGAACTTGATCGCGTGACACGCGACCTCGAAGAACTCACGCAACGTGTGCGGAAATTTGAGGACAATCTAGACAGGACCACACTCCGCGCTCCCGTCGATGGCATCATCAAAACACTGAACGTCGTTAGCGTCGGTGCTGTCGTGCGCGCGGGCGAGCGCGTTGCAGATATTGTGCCCGCCGATGATCGTCTTATCATTGAGGCACAGTTGCCACCGCAAGACATCGGCTATGTCCGCACTGGACAAGCCACCAAAGTCACATTGGCATCGGCTGACGCGCAAAAGTTCGGCGATATTCTGGGCACAGTCGAAACAGTCAGCCCCGACACATTGGTTACTGAGGATGGGCAACCATTCTACAAAGTCAAAATTGTCACAGAACAAAGCTACTTCGAAGACGGCAAGCTGCGATATGACCTGTTCCCCGGCATGCAAGTGATGGCGTCGATTCAAACCGGATCTCGGACGGTCATGGAGTATATTCTCGATCCGCTTATCGGTCGCATGGGCGACGCGTTGCGAGAGCGTTGAGATGGCGTTGACGACAGCTCAGGTAAAGAAATTCAAAGCCAAATTAGAGACCCTTCGCGACGAGTTGAGCGAGCTTTCAAACATCGCAGCAGATTCCCGCAAGCCCGTAGAACTGGATCAAACCTCTGTCGGGCGACTGTCACGTATGGATGCGCTACAAGGCCAAGCCATGCAATTGGAAACAGAGCGGCGCCGTGAAATTGAACGCATTCGAATTGATGCCGCCTTGGAGCGCATTCAAGCGGGTGATTACGGATACTGCACAGTCTGCGACGAAGATATACCACTTAAACGGCTGGAGCATGACCCCAGCGCACCAAACTGCATCGACTGCCAGCGTGCTCAGAATTAAATGATAGCATCCAGTGCGCGCTGCGCTACCGGGATAGATATCATCAACTTTCACTCCATCGCCTGTAAACGTTTATCTAACCTGTCCATTAGACGTGAGAGTTCTTCTAAATCGGTTCTGGATGCCGATGGTCCAGGCTTTCGTGTGTGAGCACAGGTGATCGCCCCCCGACGCCGAAGCGTTTCTTTGCGTATCGCCAACCCGAATCCTGGCTGTTGTTCATGTCTGGCAAGCGGCAGGTACGCATCGAAAAGATCCTCTGCGCCGTCTACGTCACCGTGTTTAAATTTATCGACCACTTGGACAAGCATTTCTGGGAACGCAAACCCGGTCATCGCGCCATCAGCCCCGCGCATCATTTCCTGGGGCAGATATAATCCGCCATTTCCACAAAGCACGGAGACACGCCGAACGCCGTCTTCAGCCGAGGATTTGCGAATTCGGCTGAGCTTACCAAGACCCGGGCAATCTTCGTGCTTGAACATCACTAAGGACGGATACGTGCAGATCATTTTATTCAGACAATCGACAGAAATATGCACGTTCGTGGTTTGCGGATAATCCTGGTAACAAACTGGTATTGTCGGTCCAAGCGCATTCATCACACTATCGAAATACCCCATGAGTTTCTCATCGGTACCTAGCCCCGGCGTCGGCGCAATCATCACGCCTGCAGCGCCCAAACCCATTGTTTGTTGACTGAGCGTCACAAGATTATCCAATCCTGCTGACGACACGCCGACGATGATTGGAATACGCCCTGCAACTCGTTCAATAAAGCGTTTGGCAACGGAGAGTTGCTCTTCGGCAGATAGTTTATTGGCCTCGCCCATCATGCCAAGAACAGTCAGACCGCTAACACCCTGCTCGATATAAAATTCAACCAATGTATCGATGCTATCGAAATCTAAGCTGCCATCATCCTTAAAGGGCGTGGCGGCGATGATAAACACGCCGGAAGTTTGTTCGGATATCAAATGCGTCACGATAGGCTCTCCGCGATTTTATTTTTTGCATCTTGCTTGGCTAACCATTGAAACCGGAGGCTCAACCAAATTAACGATACGATACATCCCGCCAGGATTCCTTGGAAGAGGCCAACCACGCCTGCTTCAAAGATAAATGCCGATGTATAACCGACCGGTACCAACACACCAAAGAAGCTCACTGTCTGAATAACGCTCGGTGCCCACACATCCTTGCGCCCACGCAAGGCATTCGCCATCAAAGCCTGACCGCCGTCGGGCACATAAACCAAAGCGATAAAGGTAACTGTGATAATGGCCTCACGTAGCAAGGCTGGATCATCTGTGTAAATACCTGCCAAGAAATCCGCGAAAAAATAAGTGAATATCGCCGCTGTCAGCATACCAACAGAACTCACACCTAACCCGACCCACCCAGCAAGGGAGGCATCTTTATAATCCCCCCTGCCATAGGCCACACCAACCCGTACGGACGTTGCCGATCCCACGCCAAGCGCAAACATGAAGGCCAGTGCCACCAAGTTGAGAGTCAGACCGAATGCCGCGAGTGGTAGCTTCCCCAACCAACCCGCAAACACATTCAAGGCAGCGAATGCCGTACTTTCAACTCCGGCACTCAGTCCAATCGCATATCCCATACGCCGCAATTCTTGCCAACTGGAAAAACCACCAGTCAGTTTATCCCGAATATTGAATGTTTGATGATCCGCCATCCACCAAACTACTCCAGCGGCGCTGATCGCCATGAACCATCGGGCCACTGTTGTCGACCAAGCTGCCCCTTCGGAGCCCATTGGGCCAAACCAATATGTTCCATCAATCAACACCCAGTTCAGAATGACGTTCAGGATATTGGCCCAAATCATCACGAACATGCCCATCTTAGGCCGTCCGATTCCTTCTAGGAAATACGCGGAGCTGAGGAACAACAAGTGTCCCGGCAGCCCAAGGCTCAGGATCAAGAATATCCTGCCCCCATCGTGCGCTACATCAGCGCGCTGCCCCAAAAGCAGCATCAAATATTCGCCAAAGAACCCCACGACCACGAAACCACTACCTAGCAAAAGGGCATAAAGAATGGATCGCCGCCAAATCGGCCCGCATTCTTCATAACGCTCCCCACCAAAAGCATTGGCGGTCAGTACCAGCGTCCCCATGATCATCCCAATCGCGGTAATCAGAAGTGGCATAATCACGCCCATACCGATAGACAGATAGGCCAATTCAGCCGTGTTATATCGGCCCGTCATAACTGTATCAGCGAGCACCAGTAACAAGAATCCGGACCGGGACACGACGATGGGTCCTGCCAAACGAACCAGTTCCGACGTGTGTCGAATGACGCGGGACTTTAGGCCTTCAGTTTCGATCCTGCTAAGGGTGGGGGTCGGCACTTTCTTCATCCCCTGTTGAACAGCATTATGTCGCAATTGTCACCGCCGCTTTTAAGTGACAATGCGGTAATTGTGCCCCTAGAGTGAATTATGTCGCAATCGATCCTCTCCAGAGAGACAAACACGCGCGCTGGCATCTTCTGGGTGATGATGACCATGCTGATGTTTGTCTGTATGGACACTTGCGCTAAGCTGATGGTGCAGATCTATCCAACCATGCAGGTCGTTTGGGCACGGTACTTCTTTCAGGTTCTCATTCTACTGATTGTGCTGGCCCCGAAACTGACCGCTTTGGTGAAAACCGCCAGTTTAAAGTTTCAATTGCTGCGATCCATGTTCCTTTTGGGTGCGACACTGTGCTTCTTTTCAGGGCTCGGCACAGTACAATTGGCCGAAGCCAGTTCAATCATGTACACAGCTCCGCTGCTGGTCACAGCGCTGGCCCCATTTATCCTTAAAGAAAAAGTCGGCTTTCGGCGTTGGATTTCTATTATTGTCGGGTTCGTTGGCGCGATGGTGATCATCCGACCAGGACATGGCCCGTTGGGCGTCGGTGCGTTCTGGATATTGGGAGCTGCAACCTGTTATGCGTTCTATCAACTCAGCACCCGAGCCCTAAGTCATCAAGATTCCCCGCTGACCACCTTATTCTACAGCGCATTGCTGGGCTGCGCGATTATGACCGCTGTCGTGCCATTTCATTTCCAAATGCCCGACCTTTGGGGGTGGTTTGTGATGTTTCTGGCTGGGTTGTTTGGGACGGTTGGGCACTATTGTATGATTCAAGCCTTCACGAATGCCGAAGCCTCTGCCGTCTCACCCTATACCTATTCAAACCTGATTTGGGCTACACTTATCGGATTTGTCCTCTTTGGCGATGTTCCAGACATGTGGACTTACATTGGTGCCTTTATCATCATCGCTTCTGGCCTATACATAATGCATCGCGAAACCATTAAACCGACGACATAAAATACTGCGCTGCAACATAACTTAACTATTTGTTTCCTATATATAAAAATCTGTAAGACTGGTGTCAGGGTAGGCCTGTAATGTTGGATCATACCGATTCTGACATATAGGAAATAAATGTGTTTCGCGCGATAGCTTTGTCCCTGGGTTTAGTTTTTACTGCTTCTGCCGCATTCGCAGATTGCAACCCATTCCCGCGCAGTAATTTCATCGGCTCGTTTAGCCACGATCAAGTCATTAAGTATGTCGATCGCGCCCATGGAGGCGATTGGACGCCTTATTTGTCTGCGCTAGACAACAACCTCGCTCGGTTAAATAAGCTCCGAACTCAAGGCCAAGGTGCTGTGGTAAAGGTCCGCGGAGAAGACGTTCAGCTTTCCGCCTCTGACTTGTCCAAGTTTGTATTCACGTCGCGGCAATTCTTTTCCGTTGCTCAGTGTCTCGCTGAGCAACAAGAAATGGCGTCATTCAGCCAATTCGAGACAGCAGCAGGCGACAACACGCAATCTCCTGCACCATCACCGGAGAAAGTTGTTCAGTCGACCTATTCCGAAGGACGTAGCGTAGCGAAGTCTGCAGGCTTATCGACGGCGGCATCAAACGTCGTAGGTGAGGCCCTTAACGTTCGCGTGTCTTCTCAGTGCAATAACGGAGACACCGTATTTGTTGTTGCTAACACTGGCAGCAAGTGGCCCCGTGCGGCAACATTTTCATTATTCCGTATCGCTGGTCCGAACCGTCAAATGATCAGTGCACGTAAAATGTCCATTGAGCCCGGTGCCGCTAAGACACTTCGTGTAAAGAAATCACACAACCCGACTGGTCATATTGGCTTGTCGCTTGATCCTGGCTGGTATAAGCGTGATTTCAAAATGGATGCCGATGCTGAATGCAAGTAACTCAGGCACAATGACCTAATATCAGGTCTTGCGACTATCAATTTTCCTGAGCAATGCGATTAAATCATCATCTTCGACGTTGAGCTTCTTCATCTCATCAATCGTGCCCGCCAAGTAATCGCGGCAAAGTCCGTATTTACCTTTGGCATCGGCCATCACCGCTGCCATATCATCTAGCGGCATAGGGCCTGCATAATGCGTGTGATCTTTATTCACGATAAATGTCAGCGCGACCACGGGACCATGTTCCTCGGTTTCGACACTTACCCAAGATGGACGATAGACGCCACTGGACATCTCCCGCTCCCACAGGCGTTCCCAGGCGGCTTCTTCATCGTCCACCGTAACACGATGGGCAATTCCCCGACATGCGCCAGAACAATCCTCTAAGCAAAGGCCTAGGCCAGGGCTATCTGGTGTCCCTCGTGCCCGGGTCGTCCAAATATGAAACTTGCGATCATACCCCTTTAAAAGCCCAGAAGCCTTGGCGTCAAAATCGTAGCATGGGTTCCACATCAAAGAGCCAAAGGCAAAGACCCACATGCGCTCTCCCGCTGGACGAGCGGCGCGTGTCTCCATTAACAGACGGAACTTCTCCTCCTCGGGAAGTTGTTGATACTCTAGTGTTGGTCGATCTGGCGAACGCGCATCCATAACTTAAATGATTTGCTCCCTGGTTTTCATAAATTGGAGGTCGGGCCAATCCTCTTGGGCCTTATTCAAATGCCAAGCATTGCGGGCAAGGAAGACTGGTTCACCATCATGATCCGTACCCATCGCCGTTTGATTGCCATCTTGGAACTTCTTTAGCACCGCATCTTCGCCGCCCACCCACCGAGCTGTGATTAACTCTGTGGCCTCAAACCGAACAGGTACATCGTACTCGGTCCGAATGCGGTCCGCCATCACCTCAAATTGGAGCGCACCGACAGCACCAACGATCCAATCTGCGCCAATGGTAGGTTTGATCACGCGTGCGGCGCCCTCTTCTGCCAATTGTTGGAGCGCACGCCCCAAGTGCTTTGCTTTCAACGGGTCATCAGGACGTACTTTTTTCAGCAGTTCTGGGGCAAAACTTGGAATTCCCATAAAATGCAGCGTCTCGCCCTCGCTCAACACATCACCAATACGTAAATTCCCATGGTTGGGAATTCCAATGATGTCCCCCGCAAAAGCCTCTTCGGCCAGTTCGCGATCTTGCGCCAAGAATAAGACAGCGTTATGCACGTTCAGATTTTTCCCAGTGCGAACCTGTTTCAGTTTCATTCCCCGCTTGAACCGACCAGAGCATACCCGCACAAACGCGATGCGATCCCGGTGTTTGGGATCCATATTCGCCTGAATCTTGAATACAACGCCAGTGAATTTAGGTTCCGTCGGCAGCACTTCGCGCTCTTTGGCCTTTTGCGGGCGCGGTGACGGCGCACGTACCACCAAACCATCCAACAACTCACGCACACCAAAAGTATTCACCGCACTACCGAAATAAACCGGGGTCATATGACCACCCACGTATTCTTCAATGTCTAAGGGGGGACATAAACCGCGGGCCATTTCCACGTCTTCTCGTAGTTTCGCGACAGCATAATCAGGCAACAATTCATCGAGTTTAGGATCATCCAGCCCACTACACGGCTCGCCCACATCAGGCATTTTACCCTTGGTCTTGGATACCATAACCAACTCGTCTTTGAGCAGATCATAACAGCCCAGAAAATCGCGCCCCATGCCAATGGGCCAACTTGCGGGTGTGACTTGCAACTGCAAGGCTTGCTCAATCTCGTCCAACAGATCGAACGGGTCCTGTGCCTCACGGTCCATCTTGTTGACGAACGTCGTGATTGGCACGTTCCGCATGCGGCAAACTTCGAACAGTTTCAAGGTCTGGGATTCGATCCCACGTGCGGCATCAATTACCATGACAGCACTGTCGACGGCAGTCAGGGTTCGATAGGTATCTTCGGAAAAATCTTCGTGACCCGGCGTATCCAACAGATTGAACGTGCAATCAGAATAATCGAAGGTCATTACAGATGACGCGACGGAAATGCCTCGCTCGCGTTCGACCTTCATCCAGTCCGAATGCGCACGACGTTGTTCTCCGCGTGCTTTGACAGCGCCTGCCAACTGAATAGCGCCCCCGAATAACAAAAGTTTTTCGGTCAGGGTCGTTTTACCCGCATCAGGGTGGGCAATAATGGCGAAGGTGCGCCGTGACGCGATTTCGCTCTCTAGGTCAGCCATAAATACTCCGGAACATGTCCAGGGAATTTAGTCAAAAATTCCAGAATTTCCAGGGCGTTCATCCCTAATGACTAGGGTCAGAACTCATTAACCATTGAGTGATTCAATGATTTGGAACTCAATATAGGAGATTTCA
>CBFHXC010000085.1:0-11355 GCA_965659695.1 Rhodospirillales bacterium | reverse complement strand
GTCTCATGATCTGAAATCTCCTATATTGAGTTCCAAATCATTGAATCAATTAATGGTTAATGAGTTCTGACCCTAGTCCGGGATCAACTCTTCAATTATTTGACCCCGGCCTGCGCCGGGGTGACGTATGAAAGTTGAATCAGCCGTTCTTAATCGCCGACAAGCCAGGATACACAGCGGTTGGGCCGAGTTCTTCTTCGATCCGGATCAGTTGGTTGTATTTCGCCAAACGGTCAGAGCGAGATAGCGAGCCGGTTTTGATCTGGCCCGCGTTGGTCGCGACAGCGATATCAGCGATGGTCGAATCCTCAGTTTCGCCAGAGCGGTGCGAAATCACACACGTATAACCCGCGCGGTGCGCCGTTTCGACGGCATCAAGTGTCTCGGTCAACGTCCCGATCTGGTTGACTTTGATCAGGATGGAGTTGCCTACCCCGTCCGCGATACCTTTGCGCAGGCGCTTGGGGTTGGTCACAAATAGATCGTCGCCGACCAACTGCACTTTGTCGCCGATTTCATCGGTGAGTGCTTTCCACCCGGCCCAGTCATCTTCGGCCATCGGATCTTCGATGGATGCAATCGGATACTTGGCGACCAAGTCGGCCCAGTATTTGACCATGCCGTCTGCGTCAAGAGTCAGGTCTTCGCCCGCCAACACGTACTTGCCGCGCTTATAAAACTCGGTCGACGCTGCATCAATGCCAAGCACGATGTCTTTGCCCGCTTTGTATTTCGCACCTTTGATCGCCTTCATGACGAAATCGAGTGCTTCGGTTGTGGAGTTCAACGCTGGTGCAAAGCCGCCCTCGTCGCCGACGTTGGTATTGTGGCCCGCGTCGGACAAATCTTTTTTCAAACGTTGGAATACTTCGGAGCCCATGCGGATGGCTTCGGAGATGGACTCGGCGCCGACCGGCATGATCATGAATTCTTGGATATCGATGGGGTTGTCAGCGTGTTCGCCGCCGTTGACGATATTCATCATGGGCACCGGAAGCACGTGCGCGTATGACCCGCCGATGGACTTATAAATCGGCAACCCGACTTCTTCGGCAGCCGCCCTTGCGCACGCTAATGAAACACCCAGGATCGCGTTGGCGCCCAAGCGGGATTTGTTTTCAGTGCCGTCCAATTCGATCATCGCGCGGTCCAGGAACACCTGGTCTTCGACATCCATGCCAACCAAGGCTTCATAGATGTCGTTGTTGACTGCTTCGCAAGCTTTCAGCACACCCTTGCCGCCATAGCGTTTCTTGTTGCCATCACGCAGTTCGACTGCTTCGTGTGCGCCCGTGGATGCACCAGATGGCACCCCGGCGCGTCCAATGACGCCCGTTTCCAGTAAAACATCGACTTCGACGGTGGGATTGCCGCGCGAGTCCAGGATTTCTCGGGCGATGATGTCGATGATTGCGGTCATGATAAGCTTCCTTTTGGGGGTGGACGTGTTATTGCGGCCATTGTTTAGCGCCAAGACGGACGGTAATCAACGCGCCATTCCATGAACGTTTAAAGGCGTTCCGCGGATCAGCCTTCGGCCAACGTCTCGGCACGGGGGGATGATTTAGCCAGATGATCGAACGCTATCAAATCTTTAAGAACGCCTTCTAAGCGGTTGATCGGAATCATATTTGGTCCATCGGATGGAGCGCTATCCGGGTCCTGATGGGTTTCCATGAATACGGCGGCGATCCCAAGGGAAACGGCCGCGCGCGCCAATACCGGCGCAAACCGACGTTCGCCACCACTGGATGCACCCTGCCCGCCCGGTTGCTGCACTGAATGCGTGGCATCGAAGACAATGGGGCAGCCCGTATCGTTGGCCATCGTCGGCAAGCCGCGATAATCGGTGACCAACGTGTTGTAGCCAAAGCTGGCGCCGCGCTCGGTCACGGTGACATTCATGTTGCCGGTGCTTTCGACCTTGGCGACCACGTTTTTCATGTCCCAAGGGGCCAGGAACTGCCCTTTCTTGATATTGATCGGAATGCCCGTATTGCCGGCAGCCAGCAACAGATCGGTCTGGCGGCATAGAAACGCCGGGATTTGCATGACGCTGACGGCGTCCGCGACGGTCGCGCAATGCTGTGCTTCGTGCACGTCGGTCAGCACGGGCATACCCATATCGTCACGGATTTCTTTGAAAATTGGCAGTGCGTCCTCCAGACCAATGCCGCGTTTGCCACTGACGCTGGTGCGGTTGGCCTTGTCGTAGGACGTTTTGTAGATTATCCCGATGCCCAGCTTCTCGCCCATGTCTTTAAGCGCGCTCGCCATTTCCAGCGCGTGTTCACGAGTTTCCAACTGGCACGGACCGGCGATGATGTTGAGCGGCTTTTCGTTTGAAAACTCGAACGGGCCGATGGGAACGGTGCGCTGTGTGGTCATGGGATACTTCACCAAAATGATTTGCGTCATGCTGAACTTGATTCAGCATCTCATAGAGCTTTACCAAATCCACTCGAAAAATGAGACCCTGAATCGAGTCCAGGGTGAAGATTTATAGTTTACACAAACCGCGACTGATTGATCGCCGCGCGAATGAACGACGTGAACAGCGGATGCGCATCAAACGGCTTGGATTTCAGTTCCGGATGGAACTGCACGCCGATGTACCAAGGGTGATCTGGAATTTCGACAATTTCCGGCAAAATGCCGTCGGGCGACATCCCAGAAAACTGCATTCCGGCCTTTTCCAATTGTTCGCGGTAACCTGTATTCACCTCGTAACGGTGGCGATGGCGTTCTGAAATCGTTTCCTCGCCATAGATGCTTCGGACCTTGCTGTTTGCAGCCAGGCCACACGCGTATGCGCCCAAGCGCATGGTGCCGCCGAGATCGCCATTGGCCGCACGCTTTTCAAGCGCATTGCCCTTCAGCCATTCCTTCATCAAGCCGATAACGGGTTCTTTTGTCTCGCCAAATTCCGTGGAGCTGGCGTCCTTGATACCGGCTAAATTTCGGGCGGCTTCGATGACAGCCATTTGCATCCCAAAACAAATGCCGAAGTAGGGTACGCCATGTTCTCGGGCAAAGGTGGCGGCCTCAATTTTGCCTTCGGCGCCGCGCTCGCCAAAACCGCCGGGGACCAAAATCCCATGGACGTCCTGTAATTGGTGGACGGTGTCTTCACCTTCGAAGATTTCGCTCTCGATCCACTTCAGTTTGACCCGCACATTGTTGGCGATCCCGCCATGATCGAGCGCTTCGGAGAGTGATTTATATGCATCCGGCAATACAGTGTACTTGCCGACGACAGCGATGGTGACTTCGCCCTCTGGCTTAGTCTTGCGGACATGGATGTCTTTCCAAGTGGTCAAATCTGGCGCTGGCGCGTTCAGCTCGAAATGCCGGCAAACGACATCATCCATGCCTTCGGCGTGATAGCGGATCGGCACTTCATAGATGCTTTCGGCATCGAGTGCTGGGATAACGGCGTCTTCGCGGACGTTACAGAACAAACCGATCTTGCGCCGTTCGCCATCGGGTAACGGGCGTTCCGCGCGGCACACCAGCATGTCTGGCTGGATCCCTAAGGATAAGAGCTCTTTGACGGAGTGCTGCGTTGGCTTGGTTTTCAGCTCGCCCGCTGCGGCGATGTAGGGAACCAGCGTCAGATGTACGTACATCGCACGCTCTCGGCCCAAATCGTTGCCCAACTGGCGAATGGCTTCCAAGAACGGCAGCCCTTCGATATCGCCGACGGTGCCGCCGATTTCGCACAGAATGAAATCTTCATCCTCTAAGTCCGAGACCACGAACTGTTTAATCGCGTCAGTCACATGCGGAATGACTTGGATCGTCGCCCCCAAATAATCGCCACGGCGTTCCTTGGCGATCACGTCTGAATAGATACGACCAGTGGTGACGTTATCGCTTTTGCGCGCATCGACACCCGTAAAGCGTTCATAGTGGCCAAGGTCGAGATCAGTCTCGGCCCCGTCATCGGTGACATACACTTCGCCGTGTTGGTACGGGCTCATGGTGCCCGGATCCACGTTCAGATATGGATCGAGTTTACGAAGGCGAACTTTGAACCCGCGCGCCTGAAGTAAGGCGCCGAGAGCGGCTGATGCGAGACCTTTTCCGAGGGAGGAGACCACGCCGCCGGTAATGAAAATAAACCGCGTCATGGGCGCTCACCATACATCAAAAGTACGCCGCGCCAACCGGTGATTTTATCCACACGTGTGGCGTCCCCCGGCATCGGCATGCCGGGTATCGCGACCCATTGATTCTGCACTAGTTTTGCGGCGGTGCGGGTGTTGGCGCGGGTGCCGTGGTCGGTGCCTGCGGGGTCACCGAGATGGCTGGCGCTTGATCCAAAATGGATTCCGATTCGCCACGACCGCCTGCCAAAATCGCCAACGTGATACTGGTGATGATAAAGCACGTCGCCAAAATTGCTGTAGAGCGGGTCAGCGCATCGGCTGCCGCACGGCCGGTCATGAAACCGCCACCGCCGCCTCCGCCACCACCACCGCCGCCCATACCAAGGGCGCCGCCTTCGGAGCGCTGCATCAAGATGACACCCACCAATCCGAGGGCGAGTAACAAATGAATGACGAGGATGATGGTTTCCATGGGAAAAACCTACTGTTTCAGCAATTGACGCGGTGTTCTAACGGCTTCGTGTCGGTTTGAAAAGCGCCGATTTGAAGTGATATGGGCTTATCGTCCTGCGTCGGCAACCGGAGATTACGCAATTGCCAGTGCTGGAGCGTGCTTGTTGAGGCGATTACCAAGAATAAAGTATCATTCTGGACATAATCGTGGAGAATGTATCCATGCACCCATGCCTCGTTAGATTGGCGCGTGGCACACGACGCAAATCTTGTTGCCCTCTGGGTCTCGGAAATACGCACCGTAATAATTCTCGTGATAGTCAGGGCGAAGACCGGGAATCCCCTCGTCTGAGCCTCCATTTGCCATTGCGGCGGCATGGGCTGCGTCTACAATTTCTCGGGTTGCTGCCAGAAAAGCGACCATTGACCCATTGCCCGCTGTCGCAGGTTCATCGTTTATCGGGCGTGTCGCCCAGAAAAGTGACTGATCCGGTTTACCAAAGGCAATAAAATCATCTGATTGAAACATGACGGGAATACCGATGGCCTGCATGACAGAGCCATAGAACCGTTTTGCTGCCGCAATGTCGTTACACCCTACCATTGCATGACTGAACATGGTCTTTCCTCTCCACGTTGATAGTTGAGGCTCAAGTAACAGGCAAAATGGCTTTCACGCTTAAGGCACTGCGTTTGCGATCCCTATGAAATCCTCAGCTTTCAAGCTGGCGCCGCCGATTAGTCCACCATCGACGTCCGCGAGAGCCAAAAGCTCTTGGGCGTTAGACGGTTTCATGGACCCACCATAAAGAATGCGCATGCCATCCGCCACGCCTTGGCCCAATTTTTCCGCGATGTTTGATCTGATTGCGGCGTGTACGTCTTGAACCTCGTTTGCGGTCGGCGTGCGTCCGGTGCCGATGGCCCAAACCGGCTCATAAGCAATCACAGTATTAATCGAAGTTGACGCAGATGGCATAGAGCCCGCGATCTGGCTGGCCACGACATCGAGCGTGCTGCCCGCATCACGCTCGGCTTCGGTTTCGCCCACGCAAATTATGGCAACAAGACCAGCATCAATCGCGGCAGATGCTTGCGCCATGACTTGTTCATCGGTCTCGCCATGGTCCGTGCGACGTTCAGAATGCCCGACGATAACATGTGAACATCCGATATCTTTCAGCATTTCGGCTGAAACATCTCCTGTGTGTGCGCCAGAAACGTTTGTGTGGCACGTTTGCGCGCCGACATGCAAAGTGCTTCCAGATGCTGATGCCACGGCTAATCCCAGATACGGGAACGGTGGACAGACAAGCATTTCAACGTTGCTCGGCGGTGGTCCGGCTTTGATCCCATCGATCAATCCCGAAGCCATCTCTTGGCAGGCATTCATCTTCCAGTTGCCTGCGATTAAAATCGTTCGTGCGCTCATGATTTCCATTCTCCGGACCGGTGATTTGATGGCGTGCATACCATGCCATTACGTCACCATCAATTGGGGCATCAATTCGGCGTGGAGTGCTATTGCCCGCCCCGGTTTCGTTGCATAAGATGCCGCCGCATGGACGGATGGAAATCCGTCCCTATCTATTTGACGACAAACTTATTTTATTGAACTGGGAACTGCTCTGATGCTCCAAGCTATTCGTTCGAAAACGGCCTCGATTGTTGTGAAGGCCCTGGCGGGTCTGTTGATCATCAGTTTTGCGGCATGGGGAATTGAAGATTTCATCGGCGCACGTGCGACGGAAACCTCTGTTGCCAAGGTTGGTGACCGTGAAATTGACCCGTTTGAGTACGAGTACGAGTTCGAGGCTGAAATTCAACAATTGCGCCGTGCGTTTGGCGGTCAGCTAACGGACGAACAACTGGCGTCATTAGGCCTTGGCGATGCCGTGCTGAAACGCATGATCAATGACACCGCTATCATTGCAGAATCTCAATATCTTGGTTTGTCTGTATCGGACGCCAATGTCACCAGGCAAATTCGCTCTGACCCCGCGTTTGCCGGTTTCGATGGCAACTTCAGCCGCGACCGGTTTAACGAAGTGATGTTTTCGGCAGGCTTCTCCGAAGCTGGATACGTGGAGCGCGTTCGTGCGGATATGGCCAATCGCCAAATCTTGGATGCTGTGGGTGAAGCAGCTGCAATGCCATCTGCGTTGGCGTCCCTTCTCCGTCAGCACCGTTATGAGCGCCGTGCTGCAGAAACACTCACTATTTTGTCCGCGGATCAAGCCGATCCTGGCGAGCCAACGGATGCGCAACTCGAAGAAGTTCATGCATCTCAGTCCGAACGGTTTACCGCGCCTGAATACCGGAAAATTACCTTTGTTCATCTGGACCCCGAACAACTGATGGACGGGGTTGACGTGACAGAAGAGGAATTGGTTGAGGCATACGAGGCAAATGCAGATCGTTACATCCGCCCCGAAACGCGTACCGTGCAGCAAATGGTTTTCGTCGATGAAGGCACGGCAGCTGAAGCTGCCCGTCAATTGTCCGAAGGCAAAGACTTCATGGAAGTCGCAACTGAAGTGGCAAAAATGGAAGCCGCTGCGGTCGAATTGGGCACGATGGGGCCTGAGGGGTTGCTGCCAACTTTGGCCGAGGCTGTGTTTGCCGTCGAAGAAGGTGCCGTCACCAACACCATTAAGTCGCCGTTGGGGTATCACATTCTAAGGGCTGCCGAAATCCAACAAGGTGAAGTCCGCGCGCTCAATGAAGTTAGAGACGAAGTGCGTGAAATCGTCGCCCGTGACCGGGCGATTGATGCATTATTTGATCTATCCGCAAGGTTCGAAGATACCTTGGGTGCTGGTGGCACACTCGAAGAGGCTGGTAGAACAGTGGGTGTCGATGCTGTGCAGATTGACGCCGTCGATCGCCAAGGGATGGCACCATCATCCGCGCTTGCTGCGGGCTTGCCCGATATCGCGAGTCTTCTCCCCATCGCATTTTCGAGCGACATCGGTCTCGAAAGCCCACTCACCGAAGCTGGCGACAAAGGCTTCTTTATGGTGCGAGTGGACGAAATAATACCGCCTGCGCTCCGCCCCTTGGATACAATTCGATCAGACGTCGCAGAGGCATGGAAGCAAATACAACGTGAAGCCGCGGCGCGTGCCAAAGCCGAGGAAATTGCGCAACTTGCAAACGCAGGCACAGCGCTAGAAGCGTTGGCGGCAACTGTGCCCGGTGATGTACAAACGCTAGAGCCACAGTCCCGGTCAGATCGCGATGCTGGCAATGCATCTGTCCGCGCTGAAATGTTCAGGCTTTCCCAAGGCGAAGCCGGAATAGCGAAAGTGAATGATGGCTATGTCGTGGTGAAAGTGACGACATTGACGTCCCCTGGCGTCGCTGGCGAAGTGCCGAGCACGACTGAAATCGCCACCGCGTTGAGCGATCAAATGGGCCAAGATGTTGCACAACAGATGATCACGGCCGTTCGTGACGCATTGGGCGTTAAGGTTTACCAACGCGTCGTTGATGAAGTCATGCGTCCCGGCCAGTACGATCCAAATCGTGCTTCTCGCCAACTCGGGTATTGATCATCTGATGTCTGAGCATGCGCGCATGAATTTAATACCCTCGATTGAGGGGTTTTCTGATATCTATGCCACAGGCAAGGCGCAGGTGGTTTGGACTGAGATCATTGCCGATCTTGAAACACCGGTGTCGGCGCTTCTGAAATTAGCGGCGGATAAACCCAACAGTTTCCTTTTGGAATCGGTCGAAGGCGCATCGGTACGTGGCAGGTATTCGATTATTGGCTTCAATCCGGATGTGATCTGGCGCTGTTATCGAGGCGAGGCTGAAATCAATCGTGACGCCTTGAATAACTTGGATACCTTTGATCCCTGCCCGATTGCCGCGCAAGGCAACGCGTTGTCGTCTATTCGGGCGTTGGTCGAAGAATGTCGTTTTGACCTCCCAGCAGAATTGCCGCCGATGGCATCTGGGCTGGTTGGTTACATGGCCTATGACATGGTGCGCTTGGCCGAGAAATTGCCGGATGAAAATCCTGACGAGATTGGGGTGCCCGACAGTATTTTCGTTCGTCCAACAATGATGGCGATTTTTGATTCGCTCAAAGATTCGCTGTTTGTGGTGACGCCCGTCTGGCCTGACGATACTGTCAATGCAGAAGACGCCTATACAGCCGCAAAGGATCGCATTCAGACCGTCGTCGATGATCTGGAAAAAGATGTCTCTCTGCCACGCGCCAACAGTGCCGGTGATCAGTTAGATGCAGCGCCGACATCGAACATATCACGAGAGAAGTTTCACGAAATCGTCGGCAAATGCGTTGATTATATTAAGTCTGGTGATGCGTTCCAGATCGTGCCGTCGCAACGATTTACCGTGCCCTTCCAAATTTCTCCATTTGCATTTTATCGCTCGCTTCGGCGCTTGAACCCATCGCCCTATCTGTTCTTCTTGAACTTTGGTGATTTCCAAGTCGTCGGATCGAGCCCTGAAATCTTGGTCCGCGTCCGCGATGGCCGGATCACGCTGCGGCCGTTGGCTGGAACGCGCAAACGCGGTGCGACGCCGGAAGAAGACAAAGAATTGGCCGAGGATCTGTTGAGCGATCCCAAGGAATGCGCCGAGCACTTGATGCTTTTGGATTTGGGACGAAACGATGTCGGGCGCGTTGCGAAAATTGGTACTGTCGCACCGACAGAGCAGTTCATCATCGAATACTATTCCCATGTGATGCACATTTCGTCGAACGTAGAAGGTGATTTGGCTGACGACAAAGATGCGCTGGATGCCCTATTTGCCGGCTTCCCGGCGGGCACCGTCACAGGTGCGCCGAAAATCAGGGCGATGGAAATCATCGACGAGTTGGAACCCAAGCGTCGCGGCGTTTATTCCGGATGCATCGGGTATTTTGGGGCGAATGGCGATATGGATACGGCGATTGCACTACGCACAGGTGTCATTAAGGACGGCAAACTTCACGTTCAGGCGGGCTGTGGCGTCGTCGCCGATAGTGACCCCGAGTATGAGTACCAAGAAACCATCAACAAAGCCCAGGCATTGATCCGTGCGGCCGCAGATGCCGGACGTTTTTCGGGGTCATAAACTAGCATCAGGACCTGTCAGCCTTGATTCTCACGACCGCTGATATCGGCACCAACTGAAATCCACGTTCTGACAATGTTGGCAGCCATTCACCGAGGGCTTCGAGCGTTTTATCCCGCGGATGACCGATTGCAATTGCGACGCCTGTGCGCTTTGCCACCGACTCCGTTGCCCGCAACTGGCGTTTAATCGATGCCAAATCATCTTCGTGATCCAAGAATACGTTACGAACCGCAAATGGAATGCCTGAATCTTCAGCCGCTGAATGGGCAACACTACTGCTGGACGTCACGGAGTCCAGGAACAACAAACCGCGCTTGTCCAAGACTTCGGTGACCGTCTGCATGCCCTCAAGGTCAGACGTGAAGCGACTTCCCATGTGATTGTTGATGCCAACAACCTTGTCCGTTTGATCCAAATTCCAATTGATGCTTTTCAGCAATTCTTCACGGGGCAGCCCACTCAATAAGACATTGGGGCCGGGATCGATGGTTGCCGAGCGCGGTTCCATCGGGACATGTAGCAGCATTTCATGCCCTGCGGTACGCGCTTGCTGGATTTGGCGGTTCAGATCGTCGGCGTATGCCATGAACGATAATGTCAGCGGACCGGGTAATGCGACGGTTCTGCGGGCCCGCCGTTTGTTCAGGCCCAAGTCATCCATGACGATGACGATTTTGGCTTTGGTATTGTCTAGTTCAAAAGGCACGGCATTTCGAAGCCACGGCGGCAGGCTATCGGCGCTATTGGTCTGAAGGGTCGCCAAGTCTTCGGGCATCGCACGTGCGAGAATAGCAGGTGGCAAGCTCACCACCTCTTTTGTGACTTCTGATGCGGGCTCTGCGAGGTCTTGTTCAGGTTCTTTTGTGGCGGTTGCGTCCGAAGTAATCAAGGCAGGTGCGTCCTTCCTCGCGTGCGCCGTATCTGAAGATTCGCGCTCAAGTTCGGGCCGCTCGCCAAGATCGAGGGTCATTTCCGGTTCAGGAAGTGCGATGCGTTTCAACTGACCATTTTCCTGAATAATAATGTTTCTGGGCAGCGATTCTTCGTAATTAAGATGATCATCCACTTTTTGCGACGTTTCAGAAGTTGGATTTTGCACGCTTTGAGGCGACAAGGGGTCAGCATTTTGCACGATGGGTGGCGATGCAGGCTTCACATATTTACCCAGCAGATAACCGCCCAAAACCCCTGCCACCGCTAGGGCTACCAACGCCAACATGCGCATTGGGTTAAGGCCTAAATTTTGGCCTATTTTGCGTTCTGGGCGCGGCCAGCCAGTGGCTTTTGATTGTTTTGGTTTCTCTGTGTCCGTCGAACGACCGCTCACGCTAGAATCCCTAATGGGTTTGGTTCACGAGTTGGGTAGCGCACGGCATGGAAGTGGTCAATCGCTACTCGACCCTTGGATACTCTGTTAAATCACGCTGAATGAGTGTATGAGATTATGATGTTGTCAGTTTGTTTTCAGGTGTGATTGATATCACACCACCAACAGACTTTTGGGGGGCCCCGTGAAATCTTTCGACGTGTCGCAACTGAATATCCTTGTGCTTGAAAAACATTTGCTTGTCCGTCGTCTGTTGACCGACGTTTTTAGTGAATTTGGTGTTGCGACCGTTTTCTCCACGGCTGAGCCCGAAGAAGCCTATCAATACTGTACTGAGAACGAGCCTGACATCGTGCTTTGCGACTG
>CBFHXC010000084.1:0-11402 GCA_965659695.1 Rhodospirillales bacterium | reverse complement strand
TATGCGCTGATCGCGCTTGGGCTTACACTTATTTTCGGGACCTTGGGTGTTGTGAACTTCGCACACGGTGCGCTGTTTATGTTAGGCGCGTTCTGTGCTGTTACACTCAACGTGATCTTAACGGCGTCCTCAGTGGCCATTGACCCGACAAAAACGGACTTCCTTGGTAACCCATTGAAAGTCGAGACCCCCTATGTGGAAACGTGGTTCGGCCCAGAGATTGGCATGGCGATCATCGATTGGTCGGTGCCGCTCGCGATCCTATTTGCAATCCCTATTATGATTTTTATCGGCCTCGCGATGGAGCGTGGCTTGATCAAGTATTTCTACAAGCGCCCTCACGCGGATCAAATTTTGGTCACCTTTGGCCTGGCGATCGTTTTGCAGGAAATCATCAAGTATTTTTATGGGGCCAACCCTATCCCAACGCCAGCGCCAGAAGCGATGCGAGGGAGCTTCGATTTCGGTGCCGTAGTCGGATTTGAGGCCGGGTCAATAATCTATCCGTATTGGAGGCTAGTATACTTCTTCTTTGCGGCCGTGATGATCGGCGGTGTCTTTGCGTTCCTCAGATACACAACTTTCGGCATGGTTGTTCGCGCCGGTATGGCCGACCGCGAAACGGTCGGACTGCTCGGTATCAACATCGACAAACGGTTCACGATAATGTTTGCCATCGCAGCATGTGTTGCGGGTCTGGCCGGTGTGATGTACACGCCGATTAACTCGCCCAACTATCATATGGGAATGGACTTCCTTGTGCTGTCCTTTGTTGTTGTGGTTGTCGGTGGGATGGGGTCTCTCGGCGGCGCTGTTGCTGCGGGTTTCTTGCTCGGGGTTCTTGAATCCTTTGCATCGATGGCGCAGATCGTCGACTTACTGCCTGGGATCAACCAGATCATTATTTACCTTGTTGCTATCATCATTCTACTCACGCGTCCGCGTGGTTTGATGGGCCGCAAGGGTGTGATGGAGGACTAAGCGATGTTGGGTCTAAACGAAAAAGATAAAAAGCTATTTTTGATCGTCATCGCGGTCACTCTGCTTGCACCATTTATCCTAAACCCCTTCCCAGAAGGGTCTGAGTTAGCGCAGTTTAATGCGGGTTATCCTGATCTGATGCAGCGTTTCATGATCTTTGGGATTTTTGCTATTGGGTTTAATATCCTCTTCGGTTTGACGGGATATCTGAGCTTTGGGCACGCAGCGTTCTTGGGGGTCGGCTCTTATGCCGGAGTCTGGATGCTGAAGCTCCTCTCAATGAATGTTGTGCCGGCAATCATCTTGTCGGTAGCGATTGCGGGGTTGTTCTCTTGGCTGGTGGGCTATATCTCATTGCGCCGTTCAGGGATTTACTTCTCTATTCTGACATTGGCATTCGCGCAGATGTCTTTTGCTTTGGCTTACTCGGTGCTGACGCCGATCACGAATGGTGAGACAGGTCTGCAACTGGGTCTGGATGATCCACGTATTTTAGGCGAGTCACAGGTCAATGGTTCGATCCCACCTACGAATTTCTTTGGATTAGAAATGCGAGATGGGTTTGAACTCGCGTTGGGACCTTGGCTTTTCACCTTTAATGTCGGTTTCTATCTGTGTGCGATCATCATGCTGGTCGCTTTCTATCTGTCGATCCGCATTTTCCGCTCGCCCTTTGGGATGATGTTACGTGCGGTGAAAACCAACCAACAACGTCTTCGCTACACCGGTAAAAGTCCGAAGCCATATACCCTGACTGCCTTTGTGATTTCTGGCATGTATGCCGGTCTTGCAGGTGGTCTCATGGTTGCGATGGATCCTCTTGCCGGTGCGGAACGGATGCAATGGACGGCATCTGGCGAGGTCGTTTTGATGACCATTCTTGGTGGCGCCGGTACGCTTCTCGGACCGCTTTTGGGTGCAGGTGTGATCAAATACTTTGAAAACATCTTCTCCAAGATCAACGACAAGATCCTTTACGAATGGTTCTCGTTTATGCCGGATGCGATGCAGGATGCGTTTGTCTTCTTGATCCACCCTTTCATCGGTAAAGGTTGGCACTTGACTCTTGGTATCATGTTCATGCTTGTCGTGATCTTCTTGCCGGGTGGTGTTGTCGAAGGCGGCCAGAAAATTGGTCGACTGTTTAAACGTAAGTCTGGCGAAAAAAGCCAAGACGACAAAGCCGCACCGTCGGCGTCCTCAGCGGATTAAGGAGCAAAATCATGGGTATCCTTCAAGTCAATGGGGTCAACAAGCGTTTTGGCGGTTTAAAAGCGTTACACGAGGTCAATATCGATGTCGAAGAAGGCAAAGTCCACGCCATCATCGGCCCAAATGGTGCTGGTAAATCAACGTTGTTGAACTGCTTTATCGGTCGGCTAATGCCCGATACCGGGACAGTGACATTCGACGGAAAATCTTTGCTCGGTATTGAACCTCACGAGATAAATCAGTTGGGGGTGAGCCGCGTTTTCCAAACGCCGGAGATTTTTGGTGATTTGACGCTTTTGGAAAATGTCATGATCCCGGCATTTGCGAAACGGGATGGCGCCTTTAAGGTCAATGCTTTCGTACAGGTCGAAAACGAAACCGAGATCAAAGACAAGGCGATGGTGCTTCTTGAAGATGTAGATTTGGCATCTAAGGCGTACACATCATCTGCAGAGTTATCACGTGGTGATAAACGTCGCCTCGAATTGGCTATGTGTTTGGTCCAAGAACCAAAGCTGTTATTGCTTGATGAACCGACAGCGGGCATGGCGCGTGCGGATACAAACAACACAATTGATTTGATGAAGAAGATCGCATCTACAGGAATGACGATGGTTGTCATTGAGCACGACATGCATGTTGTCTTTTCGCTGGCACAGAAAATTTCTGTTTTAGCGCAAGGCACGGTGATCGTCGAAGACCTACCAGAAAACATTAAAGGCAACCCGAAGGTCCAAGAGGCCTATCTGGGCGGGGCGCACCTCTAGGTCGCCCACGCTGAAACTCTTGGATCTCATGGAGAGCAACTATGACAACTGAAAATGAAACACTTTTAAATAACGATAACCTCGGCGGGGCCAAGGCCCCAGGCGTGGCGCCAACCATGACCACTGGCGGTCAGCCGGCTTTCTTTTCTTGCTGGGATATCCATGCCTATTACGGTGAAAGCTATATCGTACAAGGTGTAAGTTTTGATATTCGCGAAGGTGAAATCGTCGCACTTTTGGGCCGGAACGGTGCGGGTAAAACATCTACATTGCGCGCGATCGCACGGGTCGATAATCCGCAGCTACGCCAGGGGGAAATCTGGCTTGATCATCAGCCTTTGCATGAGATGAAGTCCTATCAGGCATCCCAACTTGGTATCGGATTGGTGCCGGAGGATCGTCGGATCATTCAGGGCCTTACCGTCGAAGAAAACTTGAAGCTTGCACAGATCGCACCACCACACGGTTGGTCAATTGAGCGGATTTACGATTTGTTCCCGCGGCTTGGGGAACGGAAAAACCAAGAGGGGACGACCTTGTCCGGTGGTGAGCAGCAAATGCTCGCGATTGGGCGCACGCTGGCACGTGACGTGAAGCTTTTATTGTTGGACGAACCATATGAGGGCTTGGCGCCGGTTATCGTTCAAGAAATTGAAAAGACATTGGAGCAGATTAAAACCCTTGGGATGACAACAGTGATCGTCGAGCAGAATGCGATTGCAGCCCTGCATCTTGCAGACCGTGCGATCATTCTGGAAACAGGAAAAGTAGTTTTTGACGGAAAAGCGCAAGACGTGTTGGAAGATGCTGATATGAGACAGCAGTACTTGGCCATCTAACCAAGAATATTGCTGAGTGCTTTCATGTCAAAGGACAATCCCGACTCATCTCAGATACTAGGGCTAAATACAAAGGTCGAAGAAGACTTCGTCATGCCCTTAACTGCAATCAAAGGTGCGTTGGAGTTGCTTCGCGATTTTCCCGATCTCGAGACTGACAAACGCCAACGCTTTGTTGCGTCTGCATTGCATGAATGTGCACGCTTAGAAGACGGAATAGAACAGCTTGCTGAGAGTGTGTATGAGGCTGGACGGCGTGCCCTTGATTCCGAGAATGGAACCGTCGCGAAGATTGTTACGAATGAGTATGCGGATCGTGTGAAAATTCTGGAAGACTTGGAGACTGTTGAAATTGATTTCACGGATTTTCATTTCACCGACTCAGAGACTGTGAATTCGGTATACGATGCGATTGAGACATTGGTCTCGCCCACCGATAAAAGGTGGTACTTTATCGTCAATCATGTGGGATGCCGCGTCTGGCCAGAAGCATGGGTTGCGTTTGCGCATCGCGGCAAGAAAATCAATTTCATGTATTCCTTGGGCACCGTGCAATTTGAAACGGGTCGCACTATCATGGAAAATCAAAAGTTCCGCCGCAATTCGGCCGGTGTAGAGGTTTTAGAAGCGGCAACACGTGAAGATGCACTTGCGTTGATTGCTGATTTCCAATCGTAGCGCTAGCATAAATCCCTAAGATTTTTTAGACTCATGTATTGCGTCAACGTCCTTCAATTTCGCGCTTATTAGTCGATAGGGATTTGCCATGGTCAAATATGTGCTGGCGATTGATCAGGGGACGACATCGTCTAGGGCGATTTTATTCGATCAAGAATTGCGAGCAGTTGCTGTTGAACAACGAGATTTTCCGCAACATTTTCCGGATTCTGGCTGGGTTGAACATGACCCAGAAGATATCTGGTCATCAACGCTTGATGTGTGCCGTGGTGTTCTCAGTCGCGGCAGCGCCCAACCAACGGATATCGTTTCCATTGGGATCACCAATCAGCGTGAAACGACGGTGGTTTGGAATCGCGAAACAGGCCAACCCATTCATAACGCCATCGTTTGGCAGGACCGTCGTACGTCTGACCAGTGCGCAGCCCTAAAAGAAGCGGGCCACGAGGCGTTGGTCACCTCAAAGACAGGGTTGCTGTTAGACCCATATTTCTCTGGCACGAAGGTGGCTTGGATTTTGGACAGTGTTGAGGGCGCGCGCGCAGCCGCTCATTCCGGCAAATTAGCCTTTGGGACTGTTGATACATTCCTGTTGTGGCGGCTGACAGAGGGGCGCGTCCACGCAACGGATGCGACCAATGCCAGTCGAACCATGTTGTATAATATTCATACCGGCGCGTGGGACGATACACTTCTTGAACTTCTCAATGTACCCAAAACTATTCTGCCCGAGGTGCATGATACCGCGCATTATTTTGGTGATTGCGCAGTGTCGCATTTCGGTGCGTCGATACCGATTGCAAGCGTGGTTGGCGATCAACAAGCGGCCACAGTCGGCCAGGCATGTTTCCAACCTGGCATGATGAAATCGACCTATGGGACTGGTTGCTTTGCATTGCTGAACACGGGTTCTGAGGCCATCAGTTCTCAAAACAGATTGCTGACGACCATTGCATATCAGTTGGACGGTGTTCCGACATACGCGCTTGAAGGCTCCATCTTTGTCGCAGGTGCTGCGGTGCAATGGTTGCGTGATGAAATGGGGTTAATCGCAGATGCGGCGGAGACTGGTGAACTGGCCGCGCTGGCAGATGAAAACCAGTCGGTTTATTTGGTGCCTGCATTCGTAGGTATGGGCGCGCCCTATTGGGATGCCGAATGCAGAGGTGCGCTCTTCGGCCTGACACGGGCGAGCGGGCCAAAGGAATTGGCGAAGGCTACATTAGAAAGCGTCTGCTACCAAACCCGTGATTTGTTAGAAGCGATGCAGCGCGAATGGGGGCAGTCCGGGGAAACGGTATTGCGTGTTGACGGGGGCATGGTGGCGTCGGATTGGACCATGCAGCGATTGGCAGATTTATTGCCAGCAGTGGTAGAGCGCCCCAGTATTGCGGAAACGACAGCACTGGGCGCTGCGTATTTGGCAGGTATGAATATTGGTTTCTACCCATCTCTTGATGAATTTGCAGCGACTTGGGCGTGTGATCGCCGGTATTCTCCAACTCTCGAAGAAGCTGTTCGAGAGCAACTGTATGCAGGCTGGCAGGATGCGGTTCGCCGGACGTTGATCTGATCGAGTTGTAAGCTTCGTATCAGAGAATAGGTTTAAGAGTTGACGAGAGCGTATGAATGGCCGAAACCCTGCCTTTCCAAACTCACTAAAGATGATGAACGGCCTGAAGTATATGGATAAACGCAAAACAGAGGGATATTTATTCCTGGTGGCCTTTATGGCCTGTATTCCGATCGCCAACTGGATGATTGGGAATGTAGGAACAGTGTGCGTACCCAACGGGCCGTGCTTGATCCCTGTAGCACCCGAAATTAAGGCACCCAGTGGCGTGTTGATGATTGGACTGGCCCTGGTATTACGTGACTTGGTTCAGCGCCGTTTGGGTCGATTGTGGGTCTTGGCAGCGATTGTAGCTGGCGCCGCCCTGTCAGGATTAGTCGCACCGGCCGCATTGGTCACGGCTTCAGTTGTCGCATTTCTGCTTTCCGAGCTTGCGGACTTTGCGGTCTACACCCCGCTTCAAGAGCGCCGGTTGGTCCTCGCGGTAGTGCTGAGCAGTTTCGTGGGATTGGTCATCGACAGTATTGTGTTCTTACAACTGGCATTCGGAAATCTTGATTACGTGGCAGGCCAGATTATTGGTAAGTCTTGGATGGTTTTACTCGCCATTCCAGTGATTTGGTGGCTCCGAGAACGCGACAAGCGCATCGGTATGGAGTCCATGGCCTAGGGTCAGGACCTAGCCAGGGTGTTGATATTTTTCCGATCAGCCGTACAACATTCGTAGAAGCAGCGCGATAATCACCATATCCAAAAAGCTGCGACAAACGAGTTGTTCACGTTGAGAGGAATTCCCGTGCAAACCATTTATAATATTCTAGCTGCGCAAGATGCTGCCGGTCCCGCAATTGGCGCACCAGGTCGCACCCCCATGACCTATGGGGATATGCAAAGACTGGCCGAGCAGACAGTTGTCGCGCTCAATGGGATTGGCATTGGCCGAGGTGATCGCGTGGCAATTGTATTGCCAAATGGTCCAGAGATGGCGGCGGCCTTTATCGCAGTGGGTGCAGGCGCATCGACGGCACCGCTTAATCCTGGTTATCGTGCGGACGAGTTAGAATTCTATTTGAATGACCTGAATGCCAAGGCGCTCATCGTTATGAAAGGTGATGACATACCTGCAGTTCAAGTCGCAAAAGATCAAAACATAACGGTGTTGGTCCTTTCATCACCCGATGATGGCCCAGCGGGCCAATTCACGTTGGATACATCTGACGCTGCGTCTGGGACACCCTCAAGTGGCGGCATGTCAGAACCCGACGATGAGGGGTTGGTGCTGCACACGTCGGGCACGACATCACGACCTAAAGTGGTCCCGCTTTTGAACAGAAATCTTGCGGCATCGGCACAAAATATTGCGCGCACGCTCAACCTTACGTCAGATGACGTGGGATTGAGTATCATGCCGCTGTTTCATATCCATGGCCTGATCGCATCCATATTGTCGTCGGTTTCGGCTGGTGCTTGTGTTGTTTGCACGCCAGGTTTTAATGCACTGAAAATTTTTCAGTGGTTCAAGGATGTGGATCCGACATGGTACACGGCTGTCCCGACGATGCATCAGGCGATCATGGCCCGAGCCTCGCGCAATTTGGAAATTGTTGGGGGTATGCGGCTACGGTTTGCGCGGTCTTCGTCTTCGTCGTTGCCGCCACCGGTCATGGCCGAGGTTGAGAAAACCTTTAACTGCCCCGTGATCGAAGCCTATGGCATGACCGAAGCAGCTCACCAGATGGCATCAAATCCGTTACCGCCAGCTGACCGAAAACCAGGTTCTGTGGGACAAGCGGCTGGCCCCGAAGTCGCGATTATGGACTTTGATGGGAATGCTGTATCGCAGGGTGGAGAAGGTGAGATTTGTATACGCGGTGGCAATGTTTTTAGCGGCTATGAAAACAACCCAGAGGCCAACGCCGAAGCATTTCACGGCGATTGGTTCCGCACTGGCGATCAAGGTTTCCTGGATACGGAGGGATATCTAACGATCTCTGGTCGTTTGAAGGAAATCATCAATCGAGGTGGCGAGAAGATCGCACCACGTGAAGTGGATGACGTGTTGCAAGCCCATGACGCGGTAGCGCAAGTAGTGACGTTTGCCATGCCGCACGACAAGCTGGGTGAAGATGTGGCGGCAATTGTTGTCCTGGTCGAGGGCCAAGAGGCGACGGAACGAGAGTTAAAAGATTACGCCGCCAAAAAGTTGGCGGATTTCAAAGTGCCGCGGACTATTTTGTTCAAAGACGAAATTCCAAAAGGAGCAACCGGTAAGTTGCAGCGGATCGGCTTGGCTGAAAAACTTGGATTGGCGTAGGAGCGATAATGTCTAAGAAAATTTGCATTTATGGTGCGGGGGCTATCGGCGGTTACATGGGCGCGATGTTGGCGAAAGCAGGTGCCGACGTTTCCTTGGTCGCGCGTGGCCCGCATCTGGCAGCAATGCAAGCCAATGGATTGATCCTGGAAACGGCTGAGGGGCGCGAGGCTGTCTCTGTCACAGCCAGTGATAATCCAGCGGAGTTGGGTGTTCAAGACTATGTGATCATCACCTTAAAAGCGCATTCCGTGCCGGGTGTTGTCGATGCGATGCAGCCGCTGTTGGGGCCCAATACGGCCGTGGTGTTCGCTGTTAACGGTGTGCCTTGGTGGTACTTTCATGAATTGGGTGGCGACCTTGAAGGCCGTCGCGTCGAAACGGTCGATCCCGGCGGAATGATTTGGGATGGTATTGGCCCCGAACGGGCGCTGGGTTGTGTTGTCTATCCGGCAGCTGAAGTCCCAGAATCTGGGGTCATTAAGCATTTAGCCGGGGATCGTTTCTCTATTGGCGAGCCCAATGGTGAAAAATCAGAGCGCGCTCAAGAACTCTCAAACCTTCTGAAAACCGCCGGTTTGCGTGCACCTGTGCGACCACGTATTCGCGATGAAATTTGGGTTAAGCTTTGGGGGAATTGTTCGCTCAATCCCATCAGTGCGTTGACCGGTGCAACGGTCGAAGAGATGTGCACGGCGGCTGATGTCCGGGCGACAGTCAAAAATATCATGCTCGAGGCGCAAAACGTAGGCGAGGCGCTTGGCGTGAAATTCGCCATTGATGTTGAAAAACGAATAGCAGGTGCAGAGGCCGTCGGCGCACACAAGACGTCGATGCTCCAAGACCTGGAACGTGGCCGTCCTATGGAAATCGATGCATTGGTCGCAGCGGTTGCTGAACTAGGTCAACTGACGGGTGTTGAAACGCCAACCCTTGATGTGGTTCTGGGGTTGGTCAAACAGCGCGCACGGATCGCGGGCTGCTATGATGGGTAATGGTTAAGCGAAATCCCGGCGACGATGGATTGGCCGCCGGGAATTCTTAATCGCCTATAGGGCGCTGTCGCCTGTTTCGCCGGTACGAATACGGACGGCTTGTTCGACATCAACGACAAAGATTTTCCCGTCGCCGATTTTTTCCGTCATCGCGGTTTCGCGAATGGCCTCAACGATACGCTCTGCACGTTCGTCGTCGGACACAATTTCGAGTTTCACCTTTGGCACAAACTCGATGTTGTACTCCGCACCCCGATAAATCTCGGTTTGGCCTTTTTGCCGTCCGAAGCCTTTGACTTCGGACACCGTCATGCCTTCGATGCCTAGTTCGGTCAACGCGACACGAACGGCATCAAGCTTAAATGGCTTTATGATCGCCATAATGAGTTTCATGTTTATCTTCTCCGTTCGTTATCAGAAGTTGTAGTCGCGTTCGCCATGGTACGACAAATCCAGGCCTTCTGCCATTTCATCGTCGGTTGTTCTTAAACCAACAACCGCTTTGGTGATCAGGACGATGATGACAGTCGCAAATACCGACCATGCAACAGTCGCAGCCACACCAATCGCTTGTACGCCCAATTGGCTGGATGTGGTCATACCATCGGCAAGACCGGCACCGCCAAAATTTTCGGCAACGAATATCGCCGCTGCCAATGTGCCCAGGATACCGCCAACACCATGAACTGCGAAGACATCAAGAGAATCATCCAAGTTGAACTTGTCTTTGATGAAACCGACTGCCCAATAACACACAAATCCGCCGAGCAACCCGATGCAGAAACCACCGATGGGGCCGACAAAGCCTGATGCAGGTGTAATGGTGGCAAGGCCAGCAACCATACCCGTCACGATACCGACAAGGCTTGGTCTGCCAAATTTGACCCATTCAATCAGCACCCAAACCAATGACGCGGTCGCTGCAGAAATGTGTGTGACCGCCATTGCCATACCGGCACCGCCATCAGCCGCAAGTGCGCTGCCGGCGTTAAAGCCGAACCAGCCGACCCATAACATCGCGGCACCGATCATGGTCATGCCAGGGCTGTGTGGTGGGTTGAGGTGAGCCGGGAAGCCCTGACGTGCGCCAAGGAATTTCACAATCACCAACGCAGACGTGCCTGCTGTTGCGTGAACGACCAGTCCACCAGCAAAGTCCATCACGCCCATTTCGCTAAGCCAGCCGCCGCCCCAGACCCAGTGACAAACAGGGCCATAGACGAATATCAGCCAGAGGGCCGAAATCATTAAAACGGACGAGAACTTAATCCGTTCCACATACGCGCCAACTATGAGTGCTGGTGTGATGATAGCGAACGTCATTTGGAACATGAAAAAGACGCTCTCTGGGATATCACCAGACAAACTGTCGAAGCTGACACCCGACATGAACATTTTACCAAGGCCGCCTACGTACGTATTGCCCTCGTCGAATGCCAAGCTATAGACCACTGCAAACCAAAGAAGTGATGCGAGACATGCGATTGCGAAACATTGCATTAATACGCTGAGGACATTTTTGGCCTGAACCAAGCCACCATAGAAAAGTGCCAAGCCGGGTAATGTCATAAACAAGACCAATGCCGTTGATGTCAGAATCCAGGCGGTGTTCGCACCACTGAGTTCTTGAGCCTGAGCAGGTTCACTGGAGATTAAAAAGATGGACGCGAGCGTAAGTGCCCCCGCCCCGTTTATAAGACGAGACATATAGTTTCCTCCGATCATTGAGGAATATCAGGCTCTCCCAAGCCTATTCGACATTCCCCAGCCACGCAGAACAAGAGGTTCTGCACATAGCGTGATCACCGGCTCTCCTTGAATGCCTAAAACGAAGGCAAATCAGACCGGAAATCAGCGATTTCTCCCTAATACGTTCAATAACAGCAATTCTGGGGCCAATTTTCGGGTGCGATATTGCCAAGGCGTAATCGCTAGACGAAGATGCGACCAATTGTCAGACGCGAAGGGACAGAAAATGACGAGAACGGGCGGCGAAATGATCGTCGAAGCATTGGTTGAGAACGGTATTGATCGGGTTTTTTG
>CBFHXC010000083.1:0-11562 GCA_965659695.1 Rhodospirillales bacterium | reverse complement strand
CAACCGCCGCGGTAAATACTTTCATCGCTGAGGCCACTTCATCGACACTGGGTAACGTAGGAGCGATACGGATATTGCGGTCGTTCGGATCATCGCCATACGGGAATGTCGCGCCTGCTGGCGTGATCTTCACACCTGCATCACCACATCGTTTGACGATTTCCTGGGCACACCCATCAACCACATCAACGCTGAGGAAATAGCCCCCCTCTGGCGTTGTCCAAGTGGCCAGTCCTTTGCCCCCCAGATCATTCTCTAGCGCGTCAATCACCGCCTTAAACTTTGGCCGAATGATTTCGGCGTGTTTCGCCATATGATCGAGGATACCATTCATATCCTTGAAGAACTTCACCTGTCGAAGTTGATTGATTTTATCTGGGCCAATCATCGCATAGGTGATTTTTTCGATGTGATCCTCAATATTGGCAGGGCTGGATGCTAGCATCGCGACACCGGCCCCCGCATGGGTGATTTTTGACGTCGACCCAAAGACAATCGCGCGATCCGGATTCCCAGCCGCTTCGCACGCCGCCATGATGTCGGCCAATTCCGCAGGCGCATCACCCACATAGTGCACGGCATAGGCATTGTCCCATAGCAACCTGAAATCAGGCGCTGCGGTTTCCATTTCGGCCAATGCCTGAACGGTTGCATCGGAATAGACTTCGCCCGACGGATTCGAATATTTAGGTACACACCAAATTCCCTTGATGCTGGGGTCATCTTTGACCAACGCGCGGATGGCATCCAAGTCTGGACCTTCGGGCGTCATCGGGACCGTTGGCATGCCCATACCCAACCGCTCGCAAATCGCGAAATGACGGTCATAGCCCGGCACAGGACAAATGATTTTTGCATCCTGATCACGCCATGGGCCTGAACCACCCGGCACGCCATACGTCATGGCGTTCGAGATCACGTCCCACATCATCGCCAGACTAGAATTCCCGCCAACAATAATACGATCCGGCGACGTTCCCAGATATTCGGCAAATAAGCGCCGGGCTTCTGGGATACCGACCAAACCGCCATAGTTCCGAAGGTCTGTGCCGTTTTCATCAACGGCCTCGCCCGGTTTGACGATGGTCAGCAGATCATCACTCAGGGTCAATTGATCTTCAGACGGCTTGCCGCGGGTGATATCCAAGCTCAGGTTGCGCCCACGCAAGGCTTCAAAGCGCACCAGCGCTTGTTGATGAACAGCTTTGATATCTTCTGCACTTGATTTTGTAAGATCCATGTCTTTTCTCGCTACGCCTTATTCAACGTCGATCGGATAGTTTTGCGCCAACCGGCCACCATCCGCGTTTATCGTCTCGCCGGTAATATACCCGGCATCTTCGGTCGCCAAGAACACGCAAATCGATGCGATCTCGTCGGGTTCGCCCGGGCGTCCCATGGGTGTGCGTGACAAGACCCGGCGCCGTGCAGCGTCGTCCGCCATCATGGTTTTGCCCATTTCGGTTGCAATCGTACCGGGGCCAACCGCGTTGACGCGAATACCGTGCGGGGCCAATGACAAGGCCATGGACTTGGTCAATTGCTGCACGCCACCCTTGCAAACAGTGTAAGGCGTCACAGACGGGATTGCGACAATCGCATTGATCGACGACATGTTGATGATCGCCCCCGAGCCCTGCTTGACCATTTGCCGCGCCGCCGCTTGGCCAGCAAAGAAAAAACCGTTCAAGTTAATGCCGATGGTGGTTTCCCATTCTTCCTCGGTGATATCTAAGAAATCCCCCGCAACAATGATCGCCGCATTCGATAAATGGACATCAACGCTGCCAAAAGAATCGACGGCGGCCGCAATCAAGTTATCGCAAGCGCTCTTGGACGACACATCACATTCGACAAACACAGCCTCGCCACCGTTATCGCGGATGGCCGCAGCCACGGCTTCGCCCTTTTCGACCTGCACGTCAGAGACAACAACTTTGCCCCCTTCTTGTGCAAAACGCATGGCGCATGATTCGCCAATCCCCTGTGCTGCACCCGTAATGACGCAGACTTTATACTTCAGCCGCATAGCTATCCCCTCACTAAAATTCCGGCCGACATCATCCGCCACTTTAAATCGCTGGCTGTGTTCGGCATTATGCAAAAAAACACCGTAGCGCACATGTTTCAAGCGCGACGATCACAGGGAGTATCATTATGTCAGACGCCAGCATCTATGACATCCATTTAGAACAATCGCCAGCCAACCACACCCCCCTATCGCCACTGTCATTTATTCGCCGAACGGCTGCGGTTTTTCCGGATCACCCATCTGTCATCCATGGTGCGCGCCGATATACCTGGGCCGAGACGTATGAGCGCTGCAAAAAACTCGGCTCTGCACTACAAAAACATGGCGTCAAAAAGAATGACACCGTCGCCGTCATGGCATCGAACACACCTGAAATGTACGAATGCGCATTCGGCCCGGCGATGATCGGGGCTGTGGTGAACACGCTGAATGTCCGATTGGATTCGGAGATTATTGCGTTCTCGCTCAATCACGGTGAAACCAATGTGATCATCACGGACAAGGAGTTTTCTGACACCGTCAAAGGTGCTCTTGAGATTATTGATCGCGATATTTTGGTCATCGACATTGATGACCCGGAATACGACGGCACCGGGGAGCGCATCGGTTCCATCGATTATGAAGCATTCATCGCCGGTGGTGATGCCGATCTTGAATGGGACCTGCCGGGGAACGAATGGGATGCCATCAGCCTGAACTACACATCTGGGACCACCGGCGACCCAAAGGGTGTGGTCTATCACCACCGGGGTGCATATCTGAACGCGACCAGCAATGTGCTGGGCTGGAACATGACCCACCACCCGGTGTATCTGTGGACGCTGCCGATGTTTCACTGCAACGGCTGGTGCTATCCGTGGACCATTGCGGCACTCGCCGGGACCAACGTGTGCCTGCGCCGGGTCAACGCGGCCAACATCTATAAACATATCGCCGAAGACAAAGTGTCACACTTCTGTGGTGCGCCGATTGTCCTCAACTTCGTCGTTAACGCCACAGACGAAGAACGCCGGGACTTCGATCACCCTGTGAACATCATGACCGCCGCGGCCCCGCCACCGGCGACCACGCTGGCACGGATGCAGGAACAAGGCTTCAACGTCACGCACGCTTACGGGCTGACGGAAACCTATGGTCCCGCTGTCATGTGCGCGTGGAAAGCGGAGTGGAATGCGGAGCCGATTGAAAAGCAGGCGTACCTGAAAGCACGCCAGGGTGTGAAGTATCACATGCTCGAAGATCTGTGCATAATGGATTCAGAAACCATGACCCCGGTCCCCGCTGATGGCGAAACCATGGGCGAGGTGATGTTCAAAGGGAACATCGTCATGAAGGGATATTTGAAGAACGCCAAGACCAGCACGGAATCATTATCGGGTGGCTGGTTCCATTCTGGCGACTTGGGCGTGCTGCACCCGGATGGGTACATTCAACTCAAAGACCGCTCCAAAGACATCATCATCTCGGGCGGTGAAAACATCTCGTCAATAGAGGTCGAGAGCGCACTTTATAAACACCCCGGTGTGATGGCGGCGGCTGTGGTCGCGCGTCCCGATGACAAATGGGGTGAAACCCCTTGCGCGTTTTTGGAAATGAAAAACGGCGAGACCGCGACAGAGGAAGAAATGATCGCGTTCTGCAAAGATAACTTGGCCAGCTTCAAGTGCCCGAAAACGGTGATTTTCCAGGAACTGCCAAAAACCTCGACCGGCAAAATCCAGAAATTCATCCTGCGCGATCAGGTGAAAACCTTATAGTCGACCACCCAAACACCTATGAGGCGGCACATGGCCAAATCACAGGCGATTTGAGTCCTATAAATAAATAAGGCCGCCACCTAATAAGGTGCGGCCTAAATCATCAGCGTGGATGTCGGATGAACGCGCTCAATGGCTCATTCCGCTCAGCTCGTCTTTAATCTTGAGCTTTTGCTTCTTTAGATCGTGTATGACTGCATCATCCGGAAGTGGTTTCTTCTCTTCGTCATCAATCATGCTTTCCAATGCAACATGCTTTTGACGTAGGGCGTCGACCCGCTCCAATTTTCCCATTGGCTCTATCCTCCTTATTTTGGTTGATACGAATACTCTCTTATTGAAACAACACTGCAATGGTATCGTAATTTAATTATCATTGCGAGGGTGATTGTGAACAAATAGGTCGCGCACTGCACTTTAATTAACGGTAATTCTTCTAAGATATTGAGGACTCAAAGAGATTTATTCCAGTTTCGTAAAACCCATGCGCCTGCTACACATAACCAGACTATCAATCCGTTATTCGAGACGACAATAAACCGGGAAGTAATGGCAGAATCACTTTAATGGGCGACACAACTTCTTTTGAAAAACAGCTCGAAGAATTAAAGCTCGAACACCGGGATCTCGACGACGTGATTGATCATTTGATCGAGACGCGACCGTTCGATCAGTTGCAGATTCAGCGACTGAAAAAACGCAAGCTGATGTTGAAAGATCAAATGTCCAAGCTTGAAAGCAAAATACTGCCAGACATTATCGCCTAAGGCCCATCCGAACTTTTTGCCCGCATTCGCATATCTTTATCCGCTGCCGATACCACCGATTCTGCGCTCGCCCCCCGAACCAGCTCGTGCACACCGACTGACACTTGGGGGGTGTCGATGTTTTCGCTTCCAGGCATTGGTGCACTTTGAATGCGCTCGGCGATCTGCAGCGCACGGTCGCGCGCGTGTTCTTCGTTTTCACTTAGCAAGATCAGCGCAAAATCATCGCCGCCCAAATTGCCCAGGACTTCTGTCGGTTGCAGCAGCCGGTCGATGGTCGCAGCCACGTGGGACAAATACCGGTCCAGCATGTCGCGGCCATACGATTTTCGCACATCGCTCGCATTGGCGATATGCATGATGACCATGCTGGGCATGATCGTCAGATCGTTCAGATGATTGAGCACGTGATTTAATTCACGAAAGAATTCGCGGCGACCTGGTACCGGCAAAAATGCGTGTGCCGCCAAGTCTTGGCGAAGTTTCTCTTCTCGCTCTTTCGAGAGTTTCAATTGCGCACGCAAAGGCTCGATCTCCGACGCCAGTTCGTCGAGCAGCTTTTGCACTGCAGGCGTGATGTCGCCCGCGAGACCGCCAATTTGCACAGCATCGCCCGCCTCATACGCGTGATGAGGATTGCCGCCATTCTTATCGTCAGAGCCATCTTTATCCGCGTTACCTTGACCGTTTTTGCCTTGGGCATTGTTATTTACGGTCGAGATCGCTTGGGCTCGGTTAACATCCATGGACCGACTCCCATTTATCAGGGTTAAGTGTAGCGGAAAAATCGTTAAATTTGAATTGACTATGCTTGCACACGGGCTTTTCAGACATATAATGCCGCGCTTTCCCGCTGATCATGCGAATGGAGAGCGAAATGTCTGAAACAGAAGCACCGCAAGTCGGTATCATCATGGGTAGCCAATCTGATTGGGAAACCATGAAGAATGCGTCTGAGACATTGGATGCTCTGGGCGTTCGTTTTGAGACCAAGATCGTGTCTGCGCATCGCACACCCAAGCGTCTTTATGAATACGCTGAAACGGCGAAGTCCCGTGGTCTGCAAGTGATCATCGCCGGAGCTGGCGGTGCCGCGCATCTGCCGGGGATGGCCGCCGCCATGACGACACTGCCCGTGTTCGGTGTGCCAATCGAAAGCAAATCCCTCAAAGGTATGGATAGTCTGTTGTCCATCGCACAAATGCCGGGAGGCATCCCCGTCGGCACCTTGGCGATTGGAAAACCCGGTGCGATAAACGCGGCGCTATTGGCAGCTGCTGTTGTCGGTCTACAAGATGGGTCCGTCGCTGCGGCACTCGCCGCTTGGCGTGAAAAGCAAACGAACGCTGTCTCCCTTGAACCTTCGGATGATGCGTAATCCATGACACAAAAGGTCCACCCCTTAGCCCCTGGCAGCACCATCGGCATCATGGGCGGTGGTCAGCTGGGCCGCATGACCGCCTTGGCAGCGGGAAAGCTTGGTTACAAATGCCACATCTATTGCCCGGAACCCGATGGCCCCGCCAGCCAGGTTTCTGCGGCGACCACACTGGGCGCATATGATGATATAGATGCGCTGAAGGCGTTTGGCGAAGCCGTCGATGTGGTCACATTTGAGTTTGAGAATATCCCCCACGAAAGCGTGCAACTATTGACTGAACACGCTGTGGTGCGCCCGGGCTGGAAAAGCTTGGCCGTCGCCCAGGACCGTTTGGTAGAAAAAGAATTCATCAACGAGATCGCACCGACCACGCCGTTTAAGCGGGTTGAGAGCGCCGCCGATCTGGAATCAGCCGCCAACGAAATTGGCCGCCCGGCAGTGCTGAAAACAGCACGCATGGGATATGACGGCAAGGGTCAGGTTTTGATTTCGCCAGACTGCGACTATCAGGCCGCCTGGGCCGAGATGGGCGCCGAAATTGGCATCTTAGAAGCCTTTGTCGATTTGGAACGCGAACTTTCGGTGATCGTTGCGCGCTCACCCGGTGGCGGTTGGGCGACATACCCGCCGGTCGAAAATCGTCATGTAAATCACATTCTGGATACGACCATCGCACCTGCCGTCATCAGTGATGCCATGGCCACAGAAGCTGTTGACGTCGCTCACGCCATTTCCGATGGGCTGGGTCTGGTGGGATTACTGGCCGTCGAACTGTTTGTCACCCGTGATGGCAAACTATTGGTCAATGAAATCGCCCCACGTCCGCATAATTCTGGGCATTGGACGATGGATGCCTGTCCGACCAGTCAGTTCGAACAGTTCGTTCGGGCCGTTTGCGGATTGCCGCTGGGCTCTGTCACCCCGCACCACGATGCCGAAATGAAGAATTTGATTGGCTCTGCCGTGCGCGGTTGGGCGGATTTGATGTCCGAAGGCACGGCACATTTGCACCTGTATGGCAAAGCCGAAATACGCGAAGGCCGCAAAATGGGCCACGTCAATCGCCTGTATCCTCGCGGCCATTGGAAATAATCCGAGAAGCAAGTCCGAAATTGACACTTTCATCTGTATAATCAAATAGATAGTCATTTTAACACTAAATTAGTGTTGATTTATGTGGCGATTTTGCAAAACAAAGCCGATTTCGTTATTCGCTTTTATTTTCAACATTTTAGGTAGAATTCAGATATCATTTGAGATTCGTCACCCTCGCGCAGGCGGGGGTCTCTTTTTTTTGAAGAAGATTCCCGCCAATGCGGGAATGACGATGACCGATTGATCACATCTGGCGGCGGATGCCGGCCTCGACGTCTTGCATGCTGACGCGATTGCGTTTGAAGGTTTCCAGCAATTCGATCTCGACTACGACGGATGGTTCCAGTTCTGCCATCACCAAGCCTCGAACAAAACTGGTCAACTCCTGTGTCTGGCCTGGATAGGCCAGCAAGTTGGTCACCAATTCGCGGCGTATCACGGGCGGAAACTTGACCAATTCAACCGCCAGCAGCTTTTTAATTTTCAGCGGAATCCGCGCGTTACCAAATATTCGATCCAGACAAAAACTATAGATTCCAAAATCGAGCTTACCGGCCACCGTCCGCGTGAATTCCCGAAACTCATCCAAGAACGCATTGGCCGACACACGGTTTTCCAACAATTGGCGGACAACGCCCAGGAACGCACGATAACGCAGCCGTGCGGGGCTGAGACGATCACCCAGGTCAGCCTCAATCGCCAGAATTTCGGCTTCGCGGAAATTGCTATTCAGGACATGCCCAGCCGCCGCTGTAACCGATGGTTCAAGCGCCTGCGCTTCGATCAGTTGAAACAGACGTTCATAGGTCCGGCGATTTTTGCGTGTGATGCCGCCCTTACGACCCAACGGCAGTAGCGCAGCTTGTGCGACCAGGGGATCGCGGGAATAGATCGATGCCACGGCGACCGCTGTCGCGCTTCCCATATCGTTTTCCCGGAAATCGTCTGTGATGACGAAACGACTTCCGTCCTGGACCGTCAGGTAACGCCCCAGTTTCGAGCACGCCAAGAAATGGTCCGCTAGGTCACCCGCAGGTGCTGTTCCAGATTTGGATTGGGGTTGCAACATGGCTCACTCCATTCGTTGATGAAATGATAGCCGAGGGCCAACGGATATGCGAGTCATTGAGGAAGCTGAATTCCAGCTTCATTTTTCAGGACAGCGTTCACACAAAATAGCAAAGACCGGGCGTTACCGATTCGCGCGCGCATCTCTCTTTCCCGTTAGGCGACGCGTCGCTTCAACATTCGTCGCAAGGGATTGGGCAATTTATCCAGTGCCTTCATCGCGCGTGCTTGATAGCCCGGAATCTTCATCACATCACTGATACGACGGTCCAGATAGCCCCACGTCGCCTCGGCATCGTCGCTGTCGTCGGATAGCCAATACATGACCGTGGTGGTGTAGACTGGGAACAACAATCCGCGCTTAGTGTAATAATTGAAATCCGTCGCGTTATCGCCAGCGGCGTACCAGATTTTATTGCACGTCGCCCACGCGTTCTTGCCCGCTTGCGGCTTATTTCCCGGCAGCGCCATGAAGCCCAACAAACGACGCATGGCTTCTTTGTGGGGCATGCAGGATTCGATGCGTGCGCGGACACCCGCGATCACGCGTTCGCGGACTTTCATGTTCTCTAAATCAAGGTTTTCTAACCGTGCCAACATTTGACGATCAAAATAATCAGACGCATGGGCCGCCATATCGGACAGGCCACCCGGGAATGCCCGATACGCCGCCCCCTCGCCCAAACCGCTACTTTGTTCAGCGGCGACCATGGCGCGCTTGCTCCATCCATCAAAAGGAACGTGCGTCAGGGCTTCTAGCAGCACCTGATCGCGCAGCGCCTGTGTATCTTCGGCTGCTTTTTCATGAACGCTTTTCTTCGCCGCCATGGCTCTCTCCTGATTCGCTGATCCGGCCAATTATAGCCTAATCGTTGTGACCCGTCTTTTCTTCTACGTATCCCAGCGTAGAAAGATCAGTCATCCGCATTGGATAAATTACACCGTCCAAATGATCGCATTCGTGCTGGATAACCCGGGCATGATACCCCTTTGCTTCGTATTCGATCGTGTTACCCTGCAAATCCAGCGCTTTGACGCTGATATGCTGGGGGCGTTCGACCATACCCACCATCCCAGGCAACGAAAGACATCCCTCGGCACCAGCTTCTAATTCAGGGTCTAGCACAGTGATGATCGGATTGATTAGGGTGGTCAGGGGGTGTCCTTTTTCCTCTTCGTCACGGCCTTCTGGGACGTAGTAAATCACCATACGCTTCGGAATATGAACCTGTGGGGCTGCCAGACCAATTCCTGGGGCATCACGCATGGTATCAACCATATCAGCCGCCAGACGCTGTATATCGGGCGTTGTCGGGTCCTCTATCGGGTCCGCGACGCGCATCAATTGTGGGTGTCCCATGCGGGCGATCTTTAAAATGGCCAAAATCCGTTTCCTTTGCCCCAAAAATCGGCTAAAAATAAGGGTAATGAAGTGCTAAATAGCGCTTCACATTACCTTATAGCTTTGTTATAAGGCTCGCCACGCGCGGGGAAAACCCCGCGATACTTTGTTTTGAGCCTATCTTACAGATAGAAAAAAGAGAGAATAACGACCGTGCAAGTCACCGTTCGCGATAACAATGTCGATCAAGCCTTGAAGGCGCTGAAGAAAAAAATGCAGCGCGAAGGCATCTTCCGTGAAATGAAACTCCGCCGTTCTTACGAAAAGCCGTCCGAGCGCCGTGCCCGTGAAAAGGCCGAAGCTGTTCGTCGCGCCCGTAAGCTTGAGCGTAAGCGCATTGAGCGCGAAGGCTTCTAACTCACGCAAGATTTGATGGGGTGCTTCGGTGCCCCGCTGATCACGAAGACACGCTATCAGAACCGCCCCGCAGTTGCCGGGCGGTTTTTGTTGTTTTTGGAATCCTGCATTTCAACGTATTCGTCACCCCCTCAGGCGGGGGCCTATTTGACCTGGAGAGATTCCCGCCTTCGCGGGAATGACGGCCGTATCAACTATCCCGGATCAAGTCCGGGACGACGAATAGTAAATTCCTAGGCCCCCTCACCTAACCTCTCCCACAAAAGGGGGAGAGGGATGAGAAGGGGAACTGACTACAGGGTCCTTCTCCCCTGAAGGGGGAGAAGACAGATGAGGGGGTATTCCCTACTCCAGTCCACTGACGATGTTTTCGGTCATTTCCTTGGCATCACCGAAAAGCATCATTGTGTTATCAGCATAGAACAGTGGGTTATCGACCCCTGCATAGCCTGGGCTGAGGGAGCGCTTCACGAACAGCACTGTACCTGCCTTCTCGACGTCAAGAATCGGCATACCAGCAATCGGCGATTGCGGGTCCGTCTTGGCACTTGGGTTGGTCACATCGTTTGCACCGATGACGTACGCAACATCGGCGGTGGCAAATTCGTGGTTGATTTCTTCCAACTCAAACACTTCGTCATAAGGCACGTTGGCTTCGGCCAACAGCACGTTCATGTGGCCCGGCATACGGCCCGCCACGGGGTGAATGGCGTATTTGACCTCTACACCCTCGGCTTTGAGCTTGTCAGCCATCTCACGCACTGCGTGCTGCGCCTGCGCAACCGCCATACCGTAACCCGGCACGATGATCACCTTAGACGCGTTGCCCATGATGAACGCAGCATCAGGTGCGGCCCCCGCCTTAGCTTGGCGATCTGGATCGCTGGAAGCGCCTGCGCCACCGGCACTGTCGCCACCGAAGCCGCCCAACAGAACGTTGATGATGGAACGGTTCATGCCCTTACACATTATGTATGACAAAATCGCACCCGACGAGCCCACCAGCGCACCTGTGATGATCAGGGCGGGGTTAGCCAATGTGAAGCCGATGCCCGCTGCTGCCCAACCGGAGTAGGAGTTCAGCATCGAGACAACCACCGGCATATCTGCGCCGCCAATCGGCACGATCAACAAGAAGCCAATCGCGAACGACAGGATTAACAACAGCCAGAATGCGCCATAGCTCTCGGTCTGGCAGAAGTATACCAGCAACGCGAACATTGCGATCCCGATCCCTAGGTTCAGCATGTGCTGACCTGTGAAAGTGATCGGGTTCCCCGACATAATGCCCTTAAGCTTGGCAAACGCGATAATTGAGCCCGAGAACGTGATGGCACCGATGGCCATACCAAGACCCATTTCGATCAAGCTTGCCGCGGGCAATGCACCCTTGGAGCCGATGTTGTAAGCTTCTGGGTGGTACAACGCCGCCAAGGCCACGAATACAGCTGCAAGACCCACCAACGAGTGGAAAGCCGCAACCAATTCCGGCAACGACGTCATTTCGATTTTCTGGGCGACGACCGTTCCGATACCACCACCGATGACGATGGCTATGATGATCCAGCCATATGATTCGACACTGGGCAGCATAATTGTGGTGATGATCGCAATGGTCATACCGACCATGCCAAACAGGTTACCGCGACGTGCGGTTTCTGGGTTAGACAGTCCCTTCAGCGCGAGGATGAAGAGGACAGCCG
>CBFHXC010000082.1:0-11950 GCA_965659695.1 Rhodospirillales bacterium | reverse complement strand
CGTAAACTGTTTGCTTCAAGATCGGGAAGTCTTCGCGCACACGTTTCACATCGAACGCCTGCATCGAGTTATCACCGCCGAGTGGCTTGACTGCCGCCGGTCCGTTCATCAGGCGATTTCCTTCCATTCTTCGGCCAGATAGCAATGCGCCGGCAACCAGCGAACGATCCGGTCAGAGAGAGCTGACCGAACGGTTTCATCCGAAATCTCTTCAAGCGCGTCACCAAGAAAAGACTGCACAAGCATGTTTCGCGCCAAGGCTTCTGGAATTCCACGAGAGCGAAGATAAAACAGCGCTGTGTTATCCAACTGACCTGTTGTGGCTCCGTGTGCGCATTGAACATCGTCAGCATAAATTTCCAACTCTGGCTTTACATCGATTTCTGCATCGTTCGTTAGAAGGAGCGTCTTACACAGCATCCGGCCATCAGCCTTTTGCGCATCCCGGGCAACATGGATCTTACCCTGGAATACGGCTCGACTTTCATCATCGAGCACGCCTTTGTACACCTGCTTGCACGTGGTGTTCGGCACAGACATATCGATCAACGAGGTGTTGTCGCAATGCTCTTTGCCACGCATCAAGTAGGCACCGTTGACTGCCGCATGCGCACCTTGACCGGACAAATTTACTTTAAGATCTGACCGAGAAAGCAAACCACCAATAGACAAGTTAAAGCTCTCATAGGTCGCATCACGTCCAACATCTGCAAAAAGGGTTGTGACATGCGTTGCGTAAAGTGACTCTGCCTGCACTTTGTAATGCTTGAAGATCGCGCCTTGCGCGACGCTGACTTCGGTTACGGCGTTTGCGAAATATTCACCAACGCCACGACCTTCATGATGTTTGTACAATGTGGCCTGCGCGTTTTCTTCAATCACAATTATATTGCGCGGGAAGTAAGCAACAGCACCATCTGTCAATCCGCCGATGTAAACGACTTCAAGCGGACGTGTCAGCACGACGCCTTTTGGCACGCGCAATACGAAACCAGAGTCCAGCATTGCTTCGTTCAAGGAAACCATCGCCTCGTCAGCATCATCGGCCACTTTGCCAAGATGTTCTTGCACCCAATCCGCATCTGATTTCAACGCCGCATCAATAGATCCAAAGCGGACACCATTCGGCAGACCCGAAAGATCTGACAGGTCATCGCGCAGTCGACCATTCACGAACACCAGTCGTGCCTGGGCATTGCCGATGCTAGGAATTTTTGAGACCTCTACTTGACCATCGCCATCAGTGGCTGGAGTGTATTGCGTGTTATCCAATGGGCGCAGGCGGGTGAATTTCCAATTCTCAAGTTTAGGAGTTGGAATACCTAGTTCGTCAAAGCGAGAGCGTCCGGACGCGCGGCGCGCCTGCAACCATGCGATATCATCGCCGGGCAGTGCCCGAGGCGTATCCGTGGCGGCCATAAATGGGATTGCAGACATTATGCCGCCTCCCCGACGAATTCAGCGTAGCCGTTCTTCTCAAGCTCAAGGGCCAATTCCTTACCACCCGTCCGCTGAATTTTACCGTGCGCGAGCACGTGGACTTTGTCTGGGACAATGTAGTCGAGCAAACGTTGATAGTGCGTGATGACAAGGCTGGAACGTTCGGGGGAACGAAGTGCATTCACACCATCGGCGACGATTTTCAATGCATCAATATCAAGACCACTATCTGTCTCATCAAGGATCGCAAGCTTGGGTTCCAGCACTGCCATTTGCAGCACTTCGTTTCGCTTTTTTTCTCCACCGGAGAAGCCCACGTTGACCGCACGCTTGAGCATATCATCTGACATGCCGAGTTCCTTTGTTTTCCCACGCAGCATTTTCATGAATTTGATCGCGTCCAGTTCGTCTTCGCCTTTATAGCGTCGAACTGCGTTCACTGACTCTTTCAAAAACGTCGAATTTGGCACGCCTGGAATTTCGACAGGATACTGAAACGCCAAGAATACACCTTTGGCTGCGCGCTCTTCAGGATCTAAATCCGTCAGATCCTCACCTTCATAAATGATCCGACCGCCGGTGACTTCATACCCATCTCGCCCCGCCAAGACATACGAGAGTGTCGACTTCCCCGAGCCGTTTGGCCCCATGATCGCGTGCGTTTCACCCGGTTCAATGGTCAAGGTGAGACCCTTCAAAATCTCTGTCCCACCGACGCTGGCATGCAAATCTTTGATCTCTAACATAACTTTATCCCTATCATTCGCCGGATTAACCGACGCTTCCTTCGAGTGAAATTCCAACTAGCTTTTGCGCCTCAACGGCAAATTCCATGGGCAACTGCTGCAACACTTCTCGGCAGAAACCATTCACAACCAATGCGACTGCTGCTTCTTCGGGAATGCCACGCTGGCGTAAGTAGAAAAGCTGATCTTCTGAAATGGTTGACGTCGTCGCTTCATGCTCAACAATCGCGCCTTTATTGCGGCTTTCTATATATGGCACGGTATGCGCGCCGCATTTATCGCCGATCAGTAACGAGTCACACTGCGTATAATTCCGGGCGTCGACCGCTTTTGGAGAAATCTTGACCAAACCACGATAGGTTTGATCGGACTTGCCCGCAGAAATCCCCTTGGAAATAATCCGCGACGTCGTGTTCTTACCAAGGTGGATCATCTTGGTGCCGGTGTCGGCTTGCTGCGCGTTATTCGTAATCGCGATTGAGTAAAATTCTCCGACAGAATTGTCCCCCTGCAAAATGCAGCTTGGATACTTCCATGTGATTGCCGAACCGGTCTCGACTTGGGTCCAGGAGATTTTGGAGTTCTTGCCGCGACACGCACCGCGTTTGGTCACAAAGTTATAGATGCCGCCTTTGCCATCTTCATCGCCCGGATACCAGTTTTGGACGGTAGAATACTTGATCTCGGCATCATCCAACGCGATCAATTCGACAACAGCTGCATGCAGTTGATTCTCATCACGCATCGGCGCGGTGCAACCTTCGAGATAACTGACATAAGAGCCCTTATCGGCAATGATCAACGTACGCTCAAACTGCCCCGTATTCATCTCGTTGATACGGAAGTAGGTCGATAATTCCATCGGACATTTAACCCCTGGCGGAATGTATACAAATGACCCATCGGTAAACACTGCGGCGTTCAAGCACGCATGCTTGTTATCACTCATGGGCACGACAGAGCCCATGTATTTACGGACCAAATCAGGGCAGCGCTCTAATGCCTCAGAGATCGGGCAGAAAATCACGCCAACTTCTTCTAGCTTTTTCTTAAACGTGGTCGCGACGGAGACACTATCGAACACATAGTCGACGGCGACATTTTTCACGCCGGCCAAGAGTTCTTGCTCGCGCAACGGAATGCCCAATTTCTCATATGTTTCCAGTAGTTTTGGATCAACTTCGTCCAAACTTTGTGGTCCATCGTCATCGCTCTTAGGCGCAGCATAATAGTGATACTGCTGATAATCGATTTGCGGGAAATCGACTTTCGCCCATTTGGGTTCGGGCATCTCCAACCAGCGGCGATAAGCCTTTAGGCGATATTCCAACAACCACTCAGGCTCGTTCTTCTTCGCCGAGATAAAACGAACAATATCCTCGCTCAGCCCCTTTGGGGCCATATCGGATTGGATATCTGTGACAAAGCCATACTTGTACTTTTCACCGGCAATCGTTTCTACCTGATCGACTGTTTCAGCTGTCGCTGGCATTTTGTTTTTCCTTCACCTTCGCCAAAATTGGCATTTTCGCTTCGTCAGACCGCAACCGACGTGGCAGATTTCGCCTCATCAGAGTTGCGCAATTCACATACAGCGTCAGAGATTGCTGTAATCGACTTTTCAATTTCATCTGCTGTCGTCATTCGCCCAACGCACATCCGTATAGAGCTATGCGCATCTTGATCAGATAAACCAATCGCCCTTAAGACATACGACGGCTCGACGGAAGTGGATGTACATGCCGAGCCACTTGATAGCGCGACATGATCTTTAAGCGTTTCCATCAACGATTTGGAATCACCCCCACGAAAGCCGATATTAATGTTCCCGGCAATTCGTTCACTATCGCTACCATTTAAAAACATATCGGCAATGCGTTGCTGAAGCCCCTTTAGCAAGCGGTCACGCATATCTTTCACACGCAGTGTTTCCTCGCCTAATTCTTCAGTAATAATCTGTGCTGCCTTGCCAAATCCAACAACAAGCGGTGCGGGGATCGTCCCAGAGCGCATTGTGCGCTCCTGGCCACCACCATCCATCAATGGCTCGAACCGTACACGTGGCTTTCTGCGAACATACAGGGCGCCAATACCCATCGGGCCATACATTTTATGCCCACTCAAACTCATCAAATCGATGTTCATCGCTTGCACATCAATTGGTAACTTACCGGCAGCCTGGGCAGCATCGCTGTGTAAATAGACGCCATGCTCGCGGCACAATGCACCAATGTCAGCCAGTGGCTGAATAACTCCAATTTCATTATTTGCCAGCATCACTGACGCCAATGCTGTATCTGGCCGGATTGCAGCCGCAAACTCATCCAAATCGACCAGGCCTTCACTATTCACGTCCAACCAGGTCACGTCGATATCGTGGCGCTGCATATATTTAAGCGATTCCAGAACACACTTATGTTCTGTTTTGAGCGCGATCATGTGATTTTTCCGCCCGGCGAAAAACCGACCGACGCCCTTAATCGCCATGTTGTTGCTCTCGGTCGCCCCGGAGGTAAAAATCACTTCGCGCGGTTCCGCATTGATCATTTTGGCCACTTGTTCGCGAGCCGCCTCGACGGCATCACGGGCTTCCCAGCCGTACGCATGCGACGTGGAATGGGGATTGCCGAATGACCTAGTAAAGAACGGAATCATCGCGTCCATGACGCGCTGATCCACAGGCGTGGTTGACTGGTAATCCAAATAGATGGGGCGTGCTTGTTCAAACGTCATGCCGCCACCCCCGACGACGTCCGTGCCCGGAGCGCACGCCATGCATCGATAAATGCGCCTGCATCGGACGGATCATTGGCCCAACCCAGTGACATACGAATGGTTTGCCCCGCTTTCTCGTCCGACAGTCCCATCGCACATAACACGTGGCTTGGCTCGACCTTGCCAGATGAACATGCTGAACCGGCGCTGATTGCAATGCCCGCCAGATCAAATGCCATAACCTGGGTTTCCGCAGAAACCGCGTCCATACCGATACAGGATGTATTGGCCAGCCTGGGCACTTCCTGGCCGTAGATCACTGCGTCACTTGCCAATGCCGTTTCGATCCCATCGCGGATATCGGCCAATGCTTGAAATGCTTCAAACTCACCCATGGCGGCTTCGGCCGCTGCGCCAAAACCTGCAATTCCAATGACATTTTCGGTGCCTGCACGGCGACGACGCTCTTGTCCGCCACCTTTGACCAGAGGCACAAAGGGAACGCCATCACGGATGATAATTGCGCCCACCCCTTGTGGGCCGCCCATTTTGTGTGCGCTCAATGAAATAGCATCCGCCAACGCAGCAATCGGCAGAAGGTCAATTTTACCGGCGGCTTGAATCGCATCGACATGGAGCTTTGCATTAAACTCACGCGCGATCTCGGCGACGGCTTCAATAGGCTGGATAACACCTGTCTCATTGTTTGCGGCCATCACTGACAGCAACGCTGGTCCAGCTTGATCCGACAAAGCAGCCCGTAAAGTATCCAGCTGAATGATGCCGTTTTTATCAACGGGAAGGATCGTTGCCGTGGGAATCGCATCAAGGACAGATGCATGCTCCACCGAAGTCATCAAAATATGATTGGTAGCGATTCCATTAAGGATGGTATTGTTCGCTTCGGACCCGCCCGACGTGAAAATGACATTGGCAGTTTTCACACCTGCCATTTTTGCAACTCGCTCGCGGGCGTCCTCGACAATCCGTCGTTGCGCCTGACCAAATCCATGGACAGATGATGGATTACCCGGCGCTTCCATCGCGCACAACATTGCAGCTTTCGCCTCTGGTCGAAGGGGCGTGGTCGCATTGTTGTCTAGGTAAATACCGTCGCGCATGGATGTTATTCCGAAACCAAGATCAGCCGATTACTCGCCAGCAACCATTTGCTGGTCACGGCCCATCGCATACAATAGTCCGCTGGACCCCAACACCTTGCGATCAACAACATCCTCCAACGACACAGAACTCAGGAATAGATAAATCTGATTGCCCAGCTCTTCCCACAAATCATGGGTCAAACACCGCTGTTGACGACCATGACACCCAGATGGGCTGCCCGGCGTGCAGCGTGTTGCTTTGATTGGCTCGTCGACGGCCATAATCACATCTGCGACTCGGATTTCCGAAGAGTCCCGCGCCAGCAAATAACCGCCCCCCGGTCCTCGAACACTTTTGACCAGCTGACCACGGCGCAAGCGGCCGAACAGTTGTTCCAAATAAGACAACGAAATCTCTTGGCGATCTGCGACATCAGCGAGAGCAATCGGCTTGCCGTCAGAATGCGTGGCTAAATCAACCATAGCCATGACCGCGTAGCGCCCTTTGGTACTTAGCTTCATTATCCTACTCCTTGATTAAGTCGGCACGCCATTACGCGACCGATGATTGACGCCCAGACTCTGGGTCGTCATCGTCTTCGTTCTTGCCATCCGAACGAGATGTTTTTTCTTGCTCGAGTTCATCAATTCGCTTTTGCATGTCAGACATTTGACTGCGCATCTGATCCAACACTTGCTGGACAGGGTCGGGCACGCCTTCTGGCGTGGTCGCATAGGCACGGAATTCGCCTGTCATTGATTTATCCCGCGGCATAATCACTTTCGCCGGAATGCCGACCGCAGTCACGCATGCAGGAATATCAGAGGTCACGACGGCGTTTGAACCGACACGGGCGTGTTCGCCAATTGTAATCGGGCCTAATATTTGTGCCCCCGAGCCAACAATCACGCCGTCACCCAGTGTCGGATGGCGTTTGGTGCCAATTTGCGCAGCACTATCAACACTTGGCGCAACACCACCAAGCGTCACATCGTGATACAGCGTCACGTTATCGCCAATATCGGCGGTTTCACCGACAACGACGCCCGTCCCATGATCAATCACAAAGCAGCAACCAATTGTCGCACCAGGATGAATTTCGATACCGGTTAGAATCCGCCCGATCTGAGAAATAAATCGTCCAATGAAGCGCAAGTTTTTGCGCCAAAACCAGTTCGAAATGCGGTAAAATACAACCGCATGAAAGCCTTGATACAAAATCGCCACTTCAAGATGAGAGCGCGCAGCAGGGTCGCGTTCTAGAAATGCGTCCAAATCTGCCTTTAATCTCTTGAAAACCATCACATTATCTTTATGTTCTCACGGCTTCAGTCGCCATGGGGCGTTGAGGCCATTTGTTTTTCCTAATCTTAGGATTATATAAGAAACCCGACCAAAATGGTCAATTATTATGCCTACGTATTTATAAAGATTTTCTGTTTATTTTCAAATTAACCAACCAAATTACTCGGCAATTTCGCGCCGACCGCAAACAGGAGGCTAATTTCGTATGCCTGACGTCATTTTCAACGGCCCAGACGGACGCTTAGAGGGTCGATACCAGCACGCTAAGACAGACGATGCCCCTGTGGCGTTGATTCTTCATCCGCATCCGCAACATGGCGGGACGATGAATAATCGCGTGGTTTACTCGCTTTATCACAGTTTTGTTCGTCGCGGATTCTCTACCCTGCGGTTCAATTTCCGCGGAGTCGGTCGCTCGCAAGGAGAATTTGACGAAGGCCTTGGAGAGCTTAGCGACGCAGCAGCTGCGTTGGATTGGATGCAAGGGCACAACCCAAATGCAACGGGATGCTGGATCGCTGGATTCTCATTCGGCGCATGGATATCGATGCAGTTAATGATGCGTCGTCCAGAAATAAACGGTTTTATCTCTATTGCCACACCCGCCAGCATTCATGACTTCTCGTTCTTGGCGCCGTGCCCCGCCAGCGGATTAATGGTCCATGGGGATAGTGACGACATCATTCCTGAAGAATCAACGGCGAAACTCGCCGATAAGTTGGACAAACAAAAGAATATCAGCATCGATTACAAAGTGATCAAAGGCTGTGACCATTTCTTCAGAAACAGTCTCGAGGATATGGAAAAACACGTCGAGAAATACCTCGATACGAACCTCTAAAACTCATGGGGTGAATGAAACACCCCGCCTCGTTGTGGTTTGGGAACTCCGGTTGTCGATGGCATGCTGAGGGGGAGCCCCTTTGTTGACCGCACCGCGAGAAACGCGAAGGCTTGCGCTTCGATCGCATCCCCATTCCAGCCAACGGCCTCGACCGGTTCAACCGGACTGTCCAGTAGTATCCTTAAGCCTGCCATAATTGCAGGGTTATGCCGACCACCACCAGTGACCAACCATCTCAGGGGCGGCGCGGGAAGGAGCTCTGCGCTCTTTTTGACCGTCATCGCGGTAAAGGCCACGAGGGTTGCGGCACCATCTTCGAGTGACAGTCCATTCACAACAGATGGATCAAAGTGATCGCGATCCAAAGACTTGGGGTACGGCTTGCTAAAATAAGGGTCGTCCAATAAGCGATGCAGCGCTTGAGAGTTCACATTGCCCGCTCTTGCGAGCGCCCCATCCGTATCCATGGGTTCGCCAGTATGCTGATGCACCCAGTCATCAATCATGGCGCTCGCAGGCCCTGTATCAAATGCGATTAGAGCACCGTCTTCGCTAATCCAACTTAGATTCCCGACGCCTCCAAGATTCAGGATACACAGGGGCCCTTCAAGCTGGCGCGCCAACGCGGCATGAAACAGGGGCGCAAATGGAGCGCCCTCCCCCCCCGCTGCAACATCCGCAGACCTGAAATCATTTACGACTGGCACACCCAGTGCCGCTGCGAGACGTTGCCCATCGCCAAGCTGGCATGTCACAGCATTCTCTGGATCATGGAATACGGTTTGCCCGTGGAACCCAACAACATCCACGGATGATAAATCGATTCCCGCCCTGCTCACAAAATCCAGCACCGCTTCAGCATGTGCATCTGTGACATCGCATACTAGCTGATCAAGATCGGCGCCCGGCAAAGGCATCTTTCCCACAACAGGCTTAAGCGCTGCCCGCAAATCGTCCGCATACGGATATGAGCCAAAGGCGCCCAGCCTATAAACGGATACGCCATCGGTTTCTATCAGTGCAACGTCTATACCATCCATCGACGTGCCACTCATCAAACCAATGGCCGTTGTGCGAATATCTTTTACAGCATCATCACGAGATGACCCTGAGACATTGTCTCTATCACTGTGCATGTGCTAATGATCCGCGCCCCTAACAAGAACGGCAAGCGATATTCATGACCAATTATCAATCTGATTTTGTCCAGCGCGTCACCGAGCGACAGTACCTCCATCAATGCACAGATTTAGAGGCATTAGATGCTGAAGCCAAAAAGCGTCCATTGACCGCGTATATTGGGTTTGATTGCACTGCACCCAGCCTGCATGCGGGGTCTCTGGTATCCATTATGTTATTACGCCTATTTCAACAAACAGGCCATAAGCCCATCGTATTAATGGGTGGCGGCACAACGCGCGTAGGCGACCCGTCGGGGAAAGACGAATCGCGTAAGATGCTGGATGACGCGGCGATCGCTTCGAATATGGCAGGTATTAAGTCCGTATTTGAAAAATTCCTGACGTTTGGGGATGGCCCCACGGATGCCGTGATGGTCAACAACGCTGACTGGCTGGATAAACTCAACTACATTGATTTTTTGCGTGACTACGGCCCACATTTCACCATCAACCGAATGATGTCGTTTGATAGCGTGCGCTTGCGCTTGGAGAGAGAGCAGCCGCTGACCTTCCTAGAGTTCAATTACATGATCCTTCAGGCATACGACTTCGTAGAACTCTCGAAACGTCATAGCTGCGATCTGCAAATGGGCGGTTCCGATCAATGGGGAAATATCATTAACGGGGTCGAACTTGGTCGTCGGACAGCGAATAAGCATTTGTTTGGCTTAACCACACCGCTTTTGACAACCGCATCTGGCGCTAAGATGGGGAAAACGGCAGATGGGGCAGTTTGGTTGAACGCAGAACAACTAAGCCCTTATGATTACTGGCAGTATTGGCGCAATAGCGAAGATGCAGACGTCGGAAAATTCTTGCGTTTATTCACTGATTTGCCACTTGCGGAAATTGAGCGCCTAGAAAAATTAGAGGGTGCGGAGATCAATGACGCGAAGAAAATTCTCGCCGACGCCGTAACCTCCCTCTGTCATGGTGCTGATGCCGCCGCAAACGCGCGCGATACGGCCGAAACGACGTTCGAACAAGGTGGCCAGGGTAAAGACCTTCCAACGTTAGAGATACCAACTGCATCCTTGGACTCGGGTATTGGTATCCTGTCATTATTCACCGATGCTGGGCTTGGATCTTCTAACGGCGAGGTCCGGCGGCTCATCAGAGGCGGTGGCGCGAAAGTTAATGATGCAGCAGTGTCCGATGAAGGACTGATCCTGACATCATCTGACTTGAACAGCGAAGGTGTTATTAAACTATCGGCAGGAAAAAAACGTCACGCGCTTATTCAACCGGTTTGACCGTTATTGAAAAAGCGGCGTTTCACCGGGGGCAATTGGTTGGTTGAATTCCACCTTGCCGTCTTGGTCGGGTAATCCACCAAATATATTGCGCAATATCCCAGGCGTAAGCGCTGACAATGGATTAACACTTACATTGGGATCTTCTTTGGGTCCTGAAACAGAAAATTTTGCAGCGAATACGCCACCGCCGTCCTCTGTGCCCGTCAACAGATTTCCAAGCAGCGGAATTTTGCCGAGCAAAGAATTGACTGCATAGGCCGGCACAACGGTTCCTTCTATATTCACCACATCAGCGTGCGTGTAGATATTGCCCGATGCGGTAAAGCCAATCGACGTACCGGTCGCCTTCGCACCCGAGATTTTGATCTCTCCCTCATGATGGGTAAAAGGAACAGTCAAATCATTAAAGTTTAGTCCCTCTCCAGTTATGGCATCAACAATCCCTGTCAGCGCCATGATCGAAAGGACACGTGTCAAAAACGGTGCATTGCGGACTCGATAGTTCGATACTTTGACAGTGCCATTTAACGGTCGGTCCGGTGCAGCATCATCGTATCGGCCCTGAATGGTCATCTGACCGCCATACATGTTCTCGAATAGATCCAAGAAACGCATCACATCGCCCGCATTTTCTGCTTTCACGGACATAATTCTATTCCCTGTCTCGTCAGGCAGGATGTTGACGTCAAAATCACTTTGACCGCTGATTTTTGAATCAAACAACACGCTACGCCAGATTTCCTGACGATGCGCAAATGTTCCTGAAACACCGGTCAGAAAGCGCTGCTTATCGACCCACACTTTGTCCAACTCGATCGCGACAGTGAGATCAGGCAACTCCATCTTCTTACGACCTGGCCGGTCATTGATCATGCGATCCCATAGCGGCGAGATATCGATTTCACTGCCCTGCAGACCAAGTTCCCAGCCCCCATCAGGACGGGAAATGACAGCCCCTGAAACATTAGTTCGATCTAGCAGAACTTGTTTAAAATTGATCCGCTCGAGACCTAATCCCGCTGGCGCATATTGGATATCACCTTCGACCAACAGATCGCCGGCATTCACTTCAAAGGAGGACACACTTTTGATTAGGCCGTTCTCAATTAAAATCGTGACCGCCGCCCAGCCAGAATCACCTGGGGCTTTTCGCCAATCGATCATCGGCAATTTCATTTCGGACCGAACGAGATCAGCTTCGATTTCAACGCGTCCTGAGCGCTCATCAAAAAGCGTATACCGTACAGTTGTATCCACACCGCCCTTCACAATGTCATCTGTCAAAGTTGAAACGTCGACACCCAGGGACTTTATCTTCTCAACATCATCGATACTTGCACCGATCTCATATCTGGCGCG
>CBFHXC010000081.1:0-12329 GCA_965659695.1 Rhodospirillales bacterium | reverse complement strand
GGACGTTCCTGGAAGCGGCCTTGTCGCAGGTATCCGATACAATTACGGGGACGTCTTTTGCGTCCACGTCCAAGACCACTATTTCAGCAAATCTGACATTGCGGTATGGCGAGACGATGGTTCTGTCCGGGCTATCTGATCAGGAAAAAGAGAAACTCGACGATAAAACGCCGGGGCTCGGTGATTTACCTGGCTTCCAATATTTATTCCGTAATCAAACTAAAACATCTGCCAAGAAAACGGTTTTGATTTTGCTGACGCCACGCCGTGCGACATTGGATTACAATGCGCAGGCCGAACCGCTTGATCCGCCTGAAAAGGTGTCGGGCGAAAATATTACCAAGCTAAATCAAAGTGCCAATTGGATGCGTCCCGCGCCGCATTTGAAATCTTTGGTGCAGCACCTCAGCAAATACGACTACTTCAATCACTTCCGCACCGGGGATATGCAGCTTGAAAATTGGGCGGGGGAGGGCAATGTGTTGGACGCTGTTCGTCGCACGCTCGAGTACCTGTATATCTATTATGACTTCGAAAAGAACGAAGAACCGAAGCTAAAATAGCCGGGCGCCTATTGGATCGCGTTGGCGAGGCCCATCGCGATGATCGCGCCGATGCAGGCATCGCGTTCATCGTAATGCGCGGTTGTATCTAGCAGGTTCATGGTGCCGATGGTCACATCCATTCGCTTGATCGGGATGTTGATGACTGAACACAAGCCCAGCCCGGCGATGATTTCATGGTCGTCAAAGTTGCGGCGAATATCTTCATCGTTTGCGCCGATGTATGTTTGCCCATCAAGCAGGACAAACTGCCCCCAGTCCGTATCCCGCTTTTTCTTGCGTCCGCCAGCAGGATAGTTTTCAGGATCACTTGTATAGAATCGTTCGACTTCTATTCGATCGCGATCAAATGCCATGACGGTGAACAATGAATGTCCGATGGTCTTGGATGCCGCAAGCTCCGCCGCCATGCAGATTTCATCTCGGGTTGTGACGCTGGCGACGGTCAAGGCAAAGGCGGCTAATGTATCAATATGCGAATTTTCTAATTCAGTGTCTTTCACGGGATCTGACCTTTATCATTTTCCTGAGGCGGTGCCTGCGCGTCGCGGGTCTGCCCCTGCCATTTTCGTTCCGGTCGCGGGGTTCTGTTGGACCGCGAGGACACCGCCAGCTTTCCAGATAGCGTCTGGCCAACGTTCAGTTTTGTGACCACGCGCGGTCAGGTCTTCAAACACATCATCCGGGATGCTTTGTTCCATCATCAGCAATCCGGGATGATAGGTGTTGGGCGCAAACGAGGACGGAAAGCTATAGGTGGCAAATCGCGGCGCCTCAATGGCGCTCTGGATATCCATCCCAAACACGTATGTATTCATGAATACCTGGGCCATCACCTGGATTTGCACATCACCACCGGGTGTCCCAAAGGCCATCAATGGTTTGCCATCCTTGATCGCCATCGCCGGATTGGGTGTCAGTCTTGGGCGTTTCCCAGGTGCCAGCGCGTTGATGGATGTGCGGGTGCCACGTGATTGAGAGCCACGCGATGAGGGGCAAATGCCTGTACCCGGAATGACCACAGTATCAGCAGACGTATCGCTGGGCGTGGCGGAGAACATGTTGCCCTTGGCATCAATCACGGCGACGTATGACGTATCTGCTGAGGCCGGGTCTTTGAGTTGATGCGGATCACGTGGTTGGGTATCGTGCGGATCACACGACATCAAAGCATCTGTAGCATTTCGAATATCAGCGTTCTCTTGACCTGAATTTCCCTGACCATAGGGATCACCTGCTGGTGGCATCTCAGGATAGGCATGTACGGGATTGATCATGGATAAGCGATCGCGCAAATACGCATCTGAGAGCATTTCATCGATAGGAACATGCGCAAATTTCGGATCTGTCACAAAGGCTTCTCTGTCCGCGAACACGAGCTTCAACGCCTCTGACATCGTGTGAATGTAGTCAGCGGTATTATACCCCAGTGCCGCAATATCCATTTGGTCGAGCATGCGAAAGATTTGCGCCAAGGAAATGCCCTGACACCAAGCACCACAAGCGTAAACATCAATATCGCCGAATGCCGACTTGATCGGGGCTTCAAACTGCACATCGTACTTGGCCAAGTCGGATTGTCGGAGGAAGCCGCCATTGGCTTCGTGAAAGGCGCTGATCTTTGCTGCGATATCACCTTTATAAAACGCATCGCGCGCCGCCTGAATTCCCGCTTGTCGATCACCTTTGCAGGCGCGCTCTTGATCGATCATGTATTGAATGGTGCCGGCCAGATCGCTCTGGATAAATGTATCCCCGATGGCTGGCGGCTTGCCGCCCGGCAGGTAAATCTCCGCCGTCGGTGCATCTTTTCTATACGCATCCTGATTGGTTTCGATGAATTGGGCAAAGACTGGATATACCGGAAACCCCTTCCGTGCGTATGTCGCCGCGAAGTGCGCGACATCACCAAATGTCATCGTGCCGTATGCCGAAAGTGCAGCGGTCCAGGCTGCAGGTGCCGCTGGCACGACCGTACGGTGAATGCCGGTTGGCATGGCTCCACCGAAGTTTTCTTCGAAATACTCAACCGATGCGGCTTCGGGCCAAACACCCAACCCGTCGATCGTGACCACTTCACCCGTGTCAGCCATGCGGATCATGATCGGCGCGACTCCTGCGAAATTCACCAAATCACTATGAAGTACACCAAGGGAAATGCCCGCCGCCACACCAGCATCAACGGCGTTGCCACCGTTTTTCAGAATTTCCATACCCGCCTGGGTCGCTAATTCATGTCCTGCTGCGATGGCGTATTTTTCTGCGCTCACCATGGCGCGATGTTCGATCATTCGTTTTAGTCCTTAGTCGACCCTGTGCGGGAATTCGATTTTCAATGATAGGGTCATTAAGTCTCGTCCGACGATGATGTTCCCGTCAAACACGGTTTTCATCTCGCCGACCAATTGTTCCATGACGCCGGGGTTGTCGAGCATATGGATGAAATGGGTTAGCACGACGGTCTTCACATTGGCGCGTTTTGCGACCTCGGCAATATCCATGTGGCTGCCTGCGGCCTTGCGGTAAGCAGGTGTCGGCTCCATACCTGTGGCGAAGTGACACATGTGTATGAGCATGTCCGCGTCCTTGGCGAGATCGATCATCGTGTCAGGCACGCCGCCACTGTCGCCAGAATACACAAGAACCCCGGCATCTGTTTCAAGTCGATAGCCCAAACAATCTAGGATGGGCTGGAAATGATCTGCTTCACCAACCGTGATCGTCCATTCATCGCCTTGAATGACATCACCCGGGACAACTTCTTTGACGATGGGGGCCGGTTTTGCGCGCGGCGAGACGCCACCACGGGATTCAAATACATCAATGCTGGCCTGATGGCTGACACGGGATTCGATATCCAGTCCATATACCCCGTCCGGGCCAAACAACTGGTCGGTGATGCGCGCGACAGGTTGGGGGCCAAATACTTTAAGTTCCGGGATTTTCCCAGCCCCCAAGTCCCATCTTTGAAGCACAAGCCGAGGGTAATCGACGATATGGTCGTAGTGCATGTGGCTGAGGAAACAATGGCTCACATCGGTGGGGTGGAAGCCAGCTTCGAGCAAACGATGCGCAGCGCCTGGGCCATGATCCATGACGATTTTATCATTGCCAGCTTCGATGATGTAGCCAGAGCTTTGACGCGTCAGCGAAGGTGCAGGTGTCCCGGTTCCCAGCAGTGTGATCTTCATATCCGTTTCTCTCCCCAAAAAACGATGACCATGTTGACCTCATGATATAATTATATACTATATAGTAAATAGATAATAACTCTTAGGTTATTGCATGGCTGTTGCGCAGCAAATCTCATTGAACGACTTGCGAGCCTCTGTCGACGCGGGCGACGCTTCGGAACGACCGAAGTACCTGCGTCTGGTTGACGCGTTCTCGGATTGTGTGGTCGAGGGCAGGTTTAAGCCTGGACAGCGTGTGCCGACCGAGACCGATTTGGCTCAAGCGCTTCCGGTCAGTGTGGGCACCATCCAAAAGGCGCTGGGGAAGCTGGCGTCTGACGGTTTGATCGTACGCCATCGAAAATCTGGTACCTTCATCGCGGAACGCCGCTCGCAGGTCGACGAAGTCTTTGTTTATCGTTTCAAGGATCCCGAAACCGGCAAAACCATGCTGCCGTTTGTTCGGACGTTGGCTGTTGAGGTCGATGAGGCGGTCGGGCCGTGGCAAAACGTACTAGGTGGTAAAAAATCCGTCCGGATCGACCGACTCGTATGGTTTGATCAACAGCCACCGGCTTATTCCAGTGTGTATTTTAAGCTCGAACATGGCCTGGAATTTTTGGATATCCCATTAGAGGACCTGCACGGAATGTCGGTGCACCGACGATTGATCGAACAGTTCAATCTGCCGACCATTCGCATGGAGCATAGCATCGCTTGTCGTTCTTTGAGTGATGCGGCGTGTCAGCAACTGATGTTGCCAGAGCAAACCATCGGCCTGGTGTGGAGTATTACGGATTATTCTATTGGCAATTCGCCGCTTTTGTTCCAGCGCTATCAGTTACCCCCTGGGCATCGACCATTGGAAATCATTGAGAGCTTTGGCCACTAATCATCGTGGCCCAAAATAAAGAAACAGGTTCAAAGAAACTCAAAACAAAGTCACAATACCACCAGAGGAGAGATAAATGTTAAAACGACTTATTCCATTAGCCGCCGCAGTCGCATTGATTGCTTTGCCTGCGCAAGCTGAGTGGGCACCAAAAGGCCCCATCAAGTTCTGGATCGGGTTTGGTGCCGGTGGCGGTACTGACACCCAAGCCCGTGCCTTGGCCGAGGAGTTAGAAGCCCTCAAAGGCTGGCGGATTATTCCCGAAAACAAAGCTGGCGGTGGCGGTCGTGTGATGGCTGCACAGCTAAAAGATGCTCCGGCTGATGGCCAGACCCTTGGTCTTGCCATTAACTCGACGTTTGATTTCCCATCTGGGAAGAACATCAACATTGATGATTTCACCCACATCACAATGACGGCGGGATCGCAGATGGCAATTCTGGCGCGCGCTGATAGTGGGTGGAAAACACTCGATGACATGGTCAACGCGGCCAAGTCAGGCACCAACATCGTTTGGGCCAACTGGGGTAACCAAGTTCAAGCCGGTGCCGAAGTTGTTGCACGCCACTATGGTATCAAGGTCAACCATCTTCGCGGTAAAGGTGGTAAATCTGCTGTGAACGCCTTGGTCGCAAAAGATGCCAACGTCGGTTGGGGCGGTGGCGTTCAGCGTCCACTGGTTGCCGCGGGTGAGCTTGTCATCCTGGCGTCTGCCGAACCGGCACGTTTGGTTCAAGCGCCTGACACACCCACACTGATCGAAAAAGGTGTGATGTCTACGGGGCTTGGCTTCCAATTTGTATTGGTTGGTCCAAAAGGCATGGATGCAGCCGCGACAACTGCCATTACCGAAGCAGTGCACGCGGTTCTTAAGAACCCTGAGTCCAAGACCGCTAAGTTCGTGACGAAACAGTACCCTCCTGGGCCATTGTTCACGTCAGGTGCTGAGTTAACGGCTCAACTGAAGACAAACTTGGCTGCAAACAAAGAGCTGGTGAAGTTGGTCAAATAAGCGTGTTGTCCAACGATACATCTAAAAATGGCGCGCCGGACCCGTGGGATATCGGGTTCGGCGTTGTCGTCTTGCTTGGATCATTGTTGGCGTTGTTTGTTTGGTTCCCAGCGGATATTCCGACAGGGTTCTTTTTCATCAACGCGATTGGCCGAGAAGAGCCCGGCGACGCATTCTTCCCCATTATGCTGGCGGTGCTATTGGCAATTTTGAGCGTTATTCAAGTGGCGCTCGCGATTTTCAGTGCAAGATCGGCAAATGAAGATGATGCGCCATTAACAATGCTGACTGTCAGCAATTTCAAATTCCTGTTTCTATTTATTATGATTTCGTTGGCCGGCTACGCCATCATGTATTGGTTGGGGCCGCTGACGGTGACTGCTCTAAATTCTGTTGGTGTGCTGGATGCGGACTATCGGCAACTGACGGATACAGCACCTTATAAATACATCGGTGATGTGGTCGGCGGTTTTTTGATGACCATCACGTTGATTGCCTGGACAGAGGGTCGAATCCGGCGGCAAAGCGTCATCGCAGTGTTGCTGACCTTAATTATTGCGATCATTATTTTTGACGTTGTGCTCAAGAACGTCCTATTCCCACCGAACGCAGATTACTAGGCGCACAGATGGAAATCGTTCTTGAATACATCATCCGTGGCGTCACCGATGTCTTCTTCACATCCGAGGGGCTTTTCGACTTTATCCCAGTCCTGATGGTGTTTGCGGGCCTGTTGATCGGGATCGCCGTCGGGGCAACGCCGGGGCTGAATGGTCCTTTCGCGATGGCATTGTCCTTGCCCGTGTTGATATGGGTTTTCGGTGTCAGCGATGATGCATTGTTGCCGATCCTTGGCTTTTTAATTGGAATTATGAAGGGGGCGACCGTTGGCGGTGCCGTCCCGGCCATCTTGTTTAACACACCTGGCACGCCCGATGCCTATTTAACGACGCTGGATGGACACCCCATGACCAAGAATGGTCAGGGACCCAAGGCGCTTAAGGTCGCACATTTTAGCTCGGTCTGCGGCGACACCATTAGTGATTTAGCTTTGTTCATGGCGGCTCCGATCCTTGCGGTGATCATCGAGAGTATTCTTGATTTGCCGGAAAAGGGTGCGCTGATCATCCTATCGCTGTCGTTTATGGCGGCTGTATCGGGATCATCCCCGATGAAGGGAATGATGGTCGGCGTGCTGGGGATGCTGTTTGCGTTGATGGGATCGACGTTATCGGGGAACGGTCCCAGATTGACTTTGGGTATTCCTGAACTGGGCAATGGTTTGCCATTGTCATCGGCCATCTTGGGCGTGTTGATCATCGGCGAGGTCTTTATTGGCATCGAAGACGCCGCACGTAATCGGTTGGCCAAGATACGTGCAGAACAACCAAAGGTATCTGGCGATAACAGCTTTGGTTGGGCGGAAAAGAAGCGTTTGTTGCCACGGATTGGTATTTCCGCCTTGATTGGCACATCAATTGGTGCGTTACCGGGGATTGGGACAACGCTCGCGGCGACGTTGGGTTATGACGCTGCGAAGCGCTTCTCAAAGACCCCTGAAAAATTTGGTACCGGCATTCCAGAGGGTGTCGCCGCGACCGAGGCCGCGAATTCTGCGGTTTCTGGGGCGAACTTAATCCCGGTGATGAGTTTGGGCATTCCCGGAAACTTTGCTGCCGTATTCATTATTTTGGCGGTGGAATCGGTCGGTGAATTTACCCTCGGGCCCCAAGTGTTTCGGTTCACAGAAATTAAAGAGATTGAGGATTACGGCACAATCATCAACAAGGATTTGGTGGTAGCGTTCGCGATGTTCTCGCTGATGGTGCTCGCCAATATCTTTAACTGGACGGTCGGCGGGATGTTCCTGCGTTGGCTGGGGATATTGGTCCGCATTCCGAAATCGATCATGCTGCCCGTCGTGCTGTTGATCACCATCACTGCCGTGTATGCCCAAGATGGCGGGTTTATCGCGATCTGGGTGCTAATGTTCTTTGGCTTTGTTGGATACACGCTCCGCCGGTTGGATATTTCAATCCTGCCGTTTGTAATCGGATTTCTGCTGTCACCTAGACTAGAAGAATACATTCGTGGTGGATATTCCGCGTCGGGCGGAGATGCCCTTTATATGCTGAAATCACCACTGGCGATGGTGTTTATTTTGGCGTCAATCCTGATCTTGATTTTTGCCAATCGCAGAAAGAGCCCCTCAGCTTAAATCTATGATCCCGTCGGCTTTACGGCGGCGTCCGTGGGCAATGCTTCTTCGTCATCAGGAAGCAGGCGGCTTTTGGCCAACGCACCATCACGTTCCAACAGCGGATAGGCCGCAGATGTCAGATGGCTGTTGATCCGTTTCAGGTCACGCAAGACATCCAAATGCATGGCACTGGAATCCAATGAATCCGGTTGTCGTTCACTGATGCGGCGAAAGTGCGTTTCTGTATATTTGAGTTCTAGGTTGCGAATATGGACTTTTTTATCCAACAGTTGCCGGGCAGCTTCGCGATCCGAGGACACAAACACATGCATCGATAGATCTAAGGTCTGCAGGATTTGATCGTGGAAATCGTCAATTTCATTTTGGCCCTCGGCAGAAAAATTGATGTGGCCTTTGATTTTTTTGCCCGCCAGTTCCATCAAGTTCTTGTCGACGATATCGCCGACATGTTCCAAGTTGGTGGTAAAGCTAAGAATTTCGACACTGCGTTGGCTTTCCGACTTATCCAACTCTTCACGGGTCAGTTCGGTCAGGTAGAGCTTAATCGCCTCGTTCAGTTGATCGACAATATCATCAGAGGCTTCGATGGTTTTGCGCAGGCTGGCATCATTGCTCGCCAACACCTGACGTGATCCTTCGAGCATCATTTTTACCGCGTCCCCCATGCGCAGCGTTTCGCGTGTTGCCGCAGTCAGTGCGACCGATGGGGTATCTAAGGCGTTGGCGTCCAAATACATCGGCGAGCCAGGGTCATCGGTGGAGGGGCTTTCGGGGAATACCCGGCAGCATATCGAATGCACAAGTGCCAGCAGCGGCAAGAACACCAGCAACAGGGCGAGATTAAACCCGGTGTGGAAATTGGCGATCATCCGTTCAGGAGAATCCCCCAGCATGGCTAAGTAGGGTTGCACGTACGCCAATACCGGTAAGGCCAACGCCACGCCGGATGCCCGCATGACCAGATTACCAAGGGGGATGCGCCGCATGATCGGTGCTGCACCAGCGGTCAGACCCATGGCGATCATGCCACCGCCAAGATTAGCCCCCAACACCATAGCCAATGCCAGGTGGATGCTGATCACTTGGATCGATGCGAGTGACATGATCAACAAGACGACGGCGACACTGGAATGTGATGCCCAGGTGATCAGGGCCGCGACCATGATGGCCAAAATCGGCTCTGCTGTCATGGGTGCGACGAGGACCGAGATCACCTCGCTTTCCCGCAACGTCACCGATGCCAAGCCGATCAGTTTGAGCGACAGCAACATCAGGCCAAGACCGGTAAATGCGCGGGCAATCGCGCGGCGCTTGCTGTTATCGGATGATAAAAAAAGAAATACGCCGATAGCGATCAGGATGGGGCTCAGGATATCCAGGTCCATCGACAGGGCCTGCACCACCATCGTGCTGCCGACGTCTGCGCCCAACACAATCGCAAGTGCCGCCACGCCACCGATCAATCCCTGTCCAGCAAAGGATGTGATGATCAACGTGGTCGCCGTACTGCTTTGTAGTAATGCGGTAACGCCGATACCTGCACCCGCAGCCGTCACCCTGTTCTTGGACGATGCCGACAGCGCGCGCCGAAGCCCCGCACCAAAGGCGCGAGTGATCCCGGTGCGGACCATGCGAATGCCCCACAGAAGCAGGGCAACTCCGCCTATAATGTTAATCAGCGTTTCCATGTTCCAGAGTCATCCAGGTCTTGAGGAGCCGAATAGTATCTTTGGAACGCAGTCGCGCCCTGGTGAATACGTGCGATGCTTAGAGCACACACCTTACTCGGGCCAAGGCAGGGACCATGTTTTAACGTTCGTGAAGAATTTCATAGCTTCCAGCACGCCTTCTTTGACGCCATTACCGGAATCCTTGATGCCGCCGAAAGGTGACATTTCGATCCGATAACCGGGTGCTTCCCAAATGTTGACGGTCCCGACATCCAATCCTTCGATATAGGCAGTAATGCGGTTCAGATCATTGGTGCATACGCCAGCCGATAGACCAAACGGCGTGGAATTTGAAATCTTCATCAGTTCCACATCGTCGTTGGGGACACGAACGATTGGCACGATGGGACCAAACGTCTCTTCAAAGACCAACTCGCTATCGTGTGGCACGTGATCCACAACGATGGGCGGCAACAATGCGCCTTGGCGACCTGGGTGATACAAAATCTTGGCACCTTGTTTTTCGGCATCGTAAACGCGGCGTTCGAACGTGGCGGCGGCGTCTTCATGAATGACACAACCAAGCTGCGTTTCCGGATCTTCTGGATCGCCATGCTTGATGGCTTTTGCACGCTCCAAGATCATGGGAACGATTTTGTCGGCGACATCTTCTTGTACCAAGATGCGTTTGACGGCGGTGCAGCGCTGGCCAGAGTTCCCGGTTGCGCCGGCAACGGCGATTGCGGCTGCTTTTTCGAGGTCAGCGTCGCTTAAGTCATTCAGGATGATCAGCGGATCATTGCCTCCCAGTTCGAGGGCAGAGCGTTTGTATCCCGCTTTTTCTGCGATCATTTTGCCAACTTTGACGCCACCGGTGAAGGTCACGACATCGATGTTTTCGTTGGTCACCATCTCGTCGCCAATATCAGCAGGCCAGCCGGTGACGATCTGGAACATTTCTGGCGGCAAGCCGGCTTCGTACAAAATGTCAGCCAGTGTGATTGCCGTCAGTGGTGTCAGTTCCGTCGGTTTGCAGACCATGCAGTTGTTGGTCGCGATCGACGGCGCGATTTTGTGCGCCACCATGTTGAGCGGATGGTTGAACGGTGTGATCGCTGAAATGGCGTTCAAAGGCTCACGCTTGGTGAAAATTTTCCGTGCTTTACCTTGTGGGGTTAGGTCACAGGAAAAGATCTGGCCATCATCCAAAATCGCCAGTTGCCCGGCCAATGTGAACACGTCGTAGGAGCGGCCCGTTTCATATAGCGAATGTTGTTTGCAGATACCGAGTTCCAGCGTCAGGACTTCGGCGATTTGTTCGCGACGATCACGGATCAGCTCGGCCGCACGAAACAGGATTTGTTGGCGTTCGTAACGGGTCAACTTCGGAGTGTAGTTGGCGGCGATTTCGAAGGCTTCGCGCGCGTGTTCTGCGTTGCCAGCGGGGACCGTTCCAATCACTTCGTTGGTATGCGGGTAGCGGACTTCAATCACTTCGGGTGTATCGACTTTTCGACCACCAATCCGCATGGATTCCTTAATGATAGGTCTTGATGAAGCGTCCATGGTTTCCTCCCCGTCGGCTTTAAGCTGTGTGATTTAGTGCGACATCAAAGATGTCGAAATTGCGTAGGTTGCGATCTGCAGGCACATCGGCGTGGCTTGTCACGATCAATGGGACGCGTTGCTCGCTGACGCCACCGTGCGATCGCAATGGTTCTTTGAGTTGTGTTAAATCATGTCGGTCTGACGAGGTGCCCAGCACTTTGTGCTTATCGGACACAACGATCATGTCACCTAAGCGGTCTGTGGGCAGTTGAAATGCTGCGCATCCGTCCTCTTTGGAATAGACGTTCGTCAGGCCTGGATACTGCGATAGTTTCTCCATCGTGCTGGCTTGGTCGACGCCATCTGAAAGATACACGGTGGCGAATGAACCAAGTGCTCCATGGTGGACAACATATGGATCTGTAATCGGCAAAATCACCCGTGCCGCACCATCACCCAGCATGTCATCCAATACTTCTTGCAGGTAAATGACGTCGGGTTCCTGGTTGTCGTTGAACTTGGCATTCATGCCGTGATCAGCTGTCATCGCCAACAGCGCACCCATGGCGTCCAGTTTGGCCCAATAGCTATCCATCATCGCATAAAACGCGTTGGCAACCGGAGTGCCCGGGGCATGTTTGTGTTGGATATAGTCAGTGGTTGATAGATACATCAGATCAGGACGCATGCTTTCCATCAGCTTGACGCCCGCATCAAAAATAAACTCCGACAATTCAGCAGAATACACATCGGGAATGTCGCGACCGACCATCGCCTGGGCATTCTCGATACCGTTTTCAGCCATAGTGGTTTCGTTGGCTTTTTCCGACGAGAACGACACCGCGCGCCCGGATGAGAAATCAAGGCCATGGCCGAGAAGGCGACGCAGCTTATCCTTCGCCGTCACAATCGCGATCTTGGCGCCCGCGTCGTGGAACGCCTTAAAGATGGTGTCGGCGCGCAGAAACTTTGGGTCGTTCATCATGACTTCTTCGCCAGAATCAGGGTCGAGGAAGAAGTTCCCAGAAATCCCATGCACGGCTGGTGGTTGGCCAGTGACTATCGATAGATTGTTTGGGTTGGTGAAACTGGGTACCACACAATCGGCGCGCAGATCAGAACCGCCTTTGATCTTTTCTGCCAGGAAAGGCATGTGCCCACCGGCAATGGCTTCTTCGATGTAATCGGGTTCAGAGCCATCAATACACACCACGACGAGCGGCTGTTTTGGCCATGCATAGGTGCGGTCG
>CBFHXC010000080.1:0-12821 GCA_965659695.1 Rhodospirillales bacterium | reverse complement strand
AATCTCCTATATTGAGTTCCAAATCATTGAATCAATTAATGGTTAATGAGTTCTGACCCTAGGAAATTTCTTTTATTCTGTATAATTTATTATTCTAATAGTTTTGATTGTTTTTACCGATTAATTATGAATTGGCCTGTTGATTTAAAACCTGATTATCAACCGCACCTGTAAAACCACCATCCTGCCACTGAGGATATATCAGACCTTTGTGTGATCCGGGAATGGTCCGGTAGCGCAAGTGCGCTGGAAGAATATCATCTAAGTACAACAGATACGTGAGAGAAAGCCCACAAGCCAATAATTGATTTCGCTGGCATTCCGTCGCTGATCCGGCGATCATTTGGCCATGACGACATTTGTTTTAATTCATGGTGCATGGCATGGCAGTTGGTGTTGGCGGGACGTTCGCACCCTTATGGAACGCGATGGCCACCGTGTCATCACACCGACACTTATGGGATTGGCGGAACGCGCTGATCTCTTATCGAAAGATTTAACGCTCGACATTCTCATTGATGACCTCGCGAAGGTGTTTGAGGCTAAAGATGTCCAAGATGCCGTCATCGTCGGCCACAGCTTTGGTGGCAGCATGATTTCGGGCATAGCCGAACGGGTGTCGGATCGCATAAGCCAACTTGTTTATTTAGATGCCGCAGTGCTGACGAACGGTGAAAGCATGTTCGACTGTCAGGCACCTGAGTTGGTCGCGGAACGTTTGCGTGCGGCCGAAGAATACAGCGGCGGTGTGTCATTACCGACGCCCAGTTGCGACAAGCTCGGGATTTTGGACGCTGATCAATGTGCGTATCTGCAACAGCACTTAACGCCGCATCCGCTCGGCACTTATACCAGCCCCATCAGCCTGAAGCGTGCACCCGGCGAGGGTTTTCCGTGCACTTACATCCCCTGCGTTGATCCGGATTACACGCCGCTGAATTGGTCACGTGATCGCGCCCGTGACTATGGCTGGCCGATCATCCCCATCGCCACGGGTCATGATGCGATGGTCAGTGCACCGGATGAACTGGCTAAAATGTTGATGGAAATCGCGGCAAACTAAGTATTGCTCTTGAACCGCGACAAGTCTGCAAATGCCTCAATCCCCGCACTCGCGATCACCGTGGTATAGCCCTGCTCTGGGTATGGGACATTTAGTCCACCTTTGATCACGTTCACAGACACCTGCCCATGCGGCAGGATGGCGGCAACAGCATTGGCATCGACTTCGTCTGGGTTTTGTACACCGATGGTCACTTGGACGACTAAGTCTTCTTCGATATTGAGACCAAGTTCTCGTGGGAAACTCAGGCTGGAATGATAGATGGCATCTTCTACGGCCCGGCAGGCGGCGCGGGTGAAGTTCTCGCTGCGCAGTGATACGCCGGAGCCCATTTCCAAAATAACGCGGTCTATTTTGTCGGCAAGATAGGCGTTCATCATGCGATCTCCTCGCCCCGCCCATCCGGCACATCCATTCTAACCACCACCGCAGCATGAACCAACAATGTCGAGTCATCACGTTTGGGGTTTGCGATCTCTAACCCGCCCTCTTCGCAGATGACTTCGATTTTGCCGTAGGGAAAAACTGCGGCCACGGCATCCTTATCAATGGTATCGGCACGGGGGGCGCCAATCCGAACCACGATATCCATGTTCTCGCGCGGCTGCCCCAACGCATCGGCGATCTGCAAATTATTGCGCCAAAGTGCATCGCGCACAGCGCGCTCCGCGGCCTTGGTGCTGTCGGCACCACGAATATCTGTCCCCTGCCCCATTTCCAGGGCCATGCGTTTCAACGCCATGCCTCTCTCCTCAACAATCTGCTTCGTAACCCGCCTCAACAATCTGCTTCGTAACCCGTACCCGATGATCATCATCAGGCCAACTTAAAAGCCGCCCTTGATCAATCCTAAGCACCATCAATATAAACCCAACCCTCACCTTCACGGCGGAACCGACTGGTCTCCGCCAACCGGCCTTTCCTGATCCCTTTGCGCCATGTCGCGGTAAATTGCACGATCGCTGTGTCCGGCCCAGTGACCTCGTGACGTTCGATTTGCAACCCGGTCCATTTTTGCTTCGGATCAATAGACAATGACACGGGTCTGCTTTCGACAGCCCAACTCTTCAGCAAATACGCGACATCGCCCCGGCAGAACGCACTGTAACGGGACCGCATGAGTTCCTCGGCGCTGTTCGCAGGAGACCCAGCATGCAGTCGACCACAACATGCCACGTAACTCTTTCCGCTTTTGCAATCACACGGCTCAAACACGTTAACACCCTTCCAGTCTTAACTTCGCAGGTACAGATTGTTTTCTATGAATTTGAGATCATCCATAATCTTTGCAAAGAAAAAGCGCTGCAGTGGTGTCTCTTGTACACTACAGCTTGGTGTTGGAGCAGGGATGCTGATCAATGATGCTAAATGTTGCGAATAATGTTAGAAATCATGGATATTCAGCGCAGAACAATCTGAGTGCGATGTACTGCAAAGGTCAGGGTGTCACGCAAGACTTCAAGGAAGCGGTGAAGTGGTATCGCCAGAGTGCAGAGCAAGGGGGTGCGGATGCGCAGTACGCTCTGGGTGGGATGTACGGCAACGGTCAGGGTGTCCTCAAGACGTCAAGGAATGTGAGTGGCGCTTCAATTATCGATCTACAACCAACCTCTTGACGGTTCTGGTTGAATGGACGAACGTATGAATACTTCGAGCCTATCTATGTCAGCCCCTAAAATAGATATAAATTCCACTTTGCAACTTATTATTCCAACCGAGAGATAAACTCAGCATCACCTGAAATGGAGACAATAAAAATGTTAAAAAATATGGTTAAAACTATATCAGTGGGGCTATTTTTGATCGTTGGACTACCCATTGGCTGCTATTATTCTTTTGGTGAAGATGGTTTGTTGGATTATGTCGAACGTTTTGGATCTGGCTTTGATACGATTAAAGAGTACCGCCAGGCGGAAAAAGCAGGTTTTACAAACAAAGATAAGTATGAAGCAGATTTAAAGAAAAAGGCGGAGATACTTGCCGAACAAAAAAGAAAGGAAGAAGAATTAGCTCTCGAAACAGCACGTAAGCAAGAAGAACAAAAACAAAAACGAATAGACTTTTTTGAGAAAAAAGGGTTTGTCAATTCTGACAAAATATATATGTGGTTTTCAGACGGAAGTTGTCGAGGAAATCAATTCATCTGCATGACTCTGTCCCAGGGTCGATCAGCGTGCGAAGCATTTGTTGGCGATGTCCCGGCAGAATCAGACGGTCGAAAACTGAAAAGTCTGAGTTCGGGTTATGATTTAATACAAGCGCTCAAAATGACCTACCGAGGAAGGCATCAAACAAACTTCTTAGATGGCGCTTCAACACAATTTGATTATGTCTATTGGGATGAAAAGAGACAAGAGTGTGTAGCTCAGGCAAGTATTTCTGGAGTGCATAAAGGTGAACCTTTAGCAGGTAATATTTTTGGGCAACTAGCTGGCTTTGAATATATGGATGGTGAATTTAAAGAAAAATATTTTTCCATGCAGATGCCAAACATGCCCTATGAATGAGCGATAAAAGATATTTATAAATGGCTCATAGTTCTCAAGACATTGGTGAATAATAGACTTTTGGCAGCACTGAGCTATCGTAATGTTTTTTAATCGTTCATCCGATTCCAGCTCAATCCCATTCCCGTTTGCGTTCGCAATGTGTGTTATTTCATCAATGCAAGAGATGAGCGTGTCGTAAAACACGCCCGTCTCGGCAGCATCGTCGTCATCGGTGTAATGAGTGATTTTGTGCGACAGCATCATAAAAAAGTAGAGGTCATAAACTTCGTTATCGGGATGGGTATTGGATTGAAGCACGCAAGCGTGTCTATCTCTATTGGTTCAAGTTTCTTCAGCATGCGGAACTCAGGAGCGATTACACGGTTGATTGGAAACAATATCGTGGTTGGGGTGGTGCGAACGAGATACTTGGAAGCAAGTTTGACGACTGGTGGGAAGCACACTGGAAAGAACTGTTCGGCGTCAAGAATGAGGGCGACACTGCGAAGTTCAGCGTCAACAACAAAGCAAAGGCAGACGGCATTCGGTATGCGATGTTGGTCTATGAGTTAGATAACGGGAAACGCACGAACTATGAAATCGCACAAGAGATATTGAAGAAGAACAAGACTGCGAGCGTGTTAGATGCGTTTGTCGGAGAGAAAGATGTCGTTCAGTCTCGTGTCGGGCGATACAAACGAACAGCGCATCAGTATCTGGCAAATGTCTGTGAAGGCAGATTGGTTTAGCAATAAGGAACTATTTGAGAATGATTGACGAAAAAACACTAACTAAGGGTCAACTGCGGAAACTAAATGCTCTTCGTAAGAGCGTTGGTGATAAGATTGGTGATGCGGCGTTCAGCATATGGTTTAAGGCGCAACATGGAGAAGACGATGTGGATACGGACGCTATCATCAAAAAGATTGAAAAAGAACTCTCGGAAAATGGCGATACAACTACAGAAAAACGGGATTGAGAATGATTGACGAAAAAACACTAACGAAGGGTCAACTACGGAAACTGAACGCACTGCGAAAGAGCGTTGGCGATAAGATTGGTGATGTTGCATTTAGTGAGTGGTTGAAGACACAAGCGACTGCAAAGGTTGAGAAGACTGATGAGGTGGCAGAGAAGATTGTAGAAGCACTGTCTCAATACGCAGACGATAAGTCGTTTCGGTTGGGGCGTCGCGGATATTGAGACCCACACGAGACTTTCGCAACCTAAAAAGCAAGCATTTCTGCGACTCGTGGCTCATTCATGACTCAAAAAAAAATGCGCTATCCGAAGATAACGCATTGAAAACATTGAATGTTTTTTGTGTAAGTATCAGCGCTTCGAGAACTGGAAGCTCCGGCGTGCTTTGCGGAGACCGTATTTCTTCCGCTCAACCGTACGCGAATCCCGCGTAATGAAGCCTTCTTTCTTCAGAGGGCCACGAAGCTCAGGCTCGTATTTGGTCAATGCACGTGAAATGCCGTGACGAACCGCGCCGGCCTGACCGGACAATCCACCACCCTTAACAGTGCAGTAGACGTCATACTGGCCTTCGCGACCGGCAACTTCGAATGGCTGATTGATCACCATCCGCAGCACAGGGCGTGCGAAATATGTTTCGAACTCACGACCGTTCACTTTGATCTCGCCTTTACCTGGCTTGATCCAAACACGGGCAACGGCGTCTTTACGACGACCGGTTGCATATGCACGGCCTAGTTCATCGATTTCCTGAACGTACACAGGAGCTGCGATTTCGGCAGCTTGCTGGGCCAGCTCTGGATCGACGATGTCTTTAAGATCCTCGAGGGTCTTTGCTTCCTCAGCCATCGATTACTTCCTTTTATTCTTAGAGTTCATGCTAGCAACGTCGAGCACCTCAGGCTGTTGGCCTGCGTGTGGATGATCGGTACCTGCATAAACGTGAAGTTTGGTCATCTGACGACGGCCCAATGGTGAACGAGGCACCATGCGCTCAACGGCTTTGATGACAACGCGCTCTGGAAATTTGCCAGCAATGACTTTCTCTGGCGATGTTTCCTTGATCCCACCCGGGTGACCGGTGTGGTGATAGTAACGCTTGTCCTGCATCTTCCGACCGGTCAGGCGCACTTTTTCCGCGTTGATAACGATGATGTTGTCGCCGCAATCCACATGTGGGGTATACAGCGGCTTATGTTTGCCACGAAGCCGAGCCGCAATCACAGCTGCCAAACGACCGAGGACAACACCCTCTGCATCGATGACATGCCATTTACGGTCAATATCAACCTCTTTGGCGGAAATGGTCGTCATAGCTTTTTATCCACTTTCCATCCGAAATAACGAAAGCGCCCCAAACGAGCGGGCGCGAGTGGCGGGAATATGCCATCATTTTTCATTAAGTCAACGCAATTGTGCTGAAAAAGGACGAAAAAACCGTAACTTAGAAATATGGTATTATAATACCATATATTTGGATTGCTGTCTGGGTATTACCCTCGAATGACAGGGAACAGGTCGCTATCCAGCGCCTGCCCCACATCCAAACGACATTCATCAAACTCCAAAAACGGCGGAGACATCTCGCCCTCACGAATGGCAAATCGCGCATCATCACCGGTCCATCGGAACGAGATCGCGCGACGACGTGTATTCTTTGCGGTGTTGCCAGGCGCGCCGTGAACGGTTCGGAAATGGAAGGCGACACAGTCACCAACATTTAGGTCAAACGAGGCAATATCGTACTGGTCACGCTCAGCCTCGATATCCGGGATGGGTTCAAATCCGGCATCATCCCGCGCGTAATCAGAGCCTGTGAACTTCGTCGGGATGAACCATCGGCCCCATTTGTGAGAGCCCTTGATGAATTCCACGCCGACATCCTTGGGAACCGGATCGAGTGGCACCCAAAGGCTGACATTATCGTCACCATCAACGCAGTAATATGGTTGGTCGTGATGCCACGGCGTCCGCTCTTCGGTTCCGGGTTCTTTGACCACAACATGCTCGTGGAACAAATTCACTTTTTGCGACCTCATCAGGGCGCCTGCGATTTCTGATGCGGGAGAATGGCGCGCGAAATCCTCGTATTCAGGAATCCGAGACCAGTTGCAATAGTCGCCAAAGAAATGACCTGCGCCGCCCTCTGGCGTGTATTCGCGACGATAACGACCGGGGCTGGCGATGTTTTTGTCCAAGCCCCGCGATAGCAATTCGATCCAATCAGCAGAAAACGCATTTCGGATGACGACAACGCCATCATCAAGGAACTGCTGCACGAGATCATCTGGAATTTGGGCGTTTTTGCTCTGAATCAAAGATACAACCTCTTTCACTTTCTATCGTCACTCCGGCGAAGGCCGGGGTCAACTCATCGACCATTTGATTCCGGAACAAGTCCGGGATGACGTTATTCAGATACAAGTCACCCTGAATTCATTCCAGGATCCATTTCTGCAATGTTTCGCTATCCAAATACTGAAGTGAATGTTGAAACAAGTTGAGCATGACGACTATCACCGCGGCGGAATGGAATACGTCCCTGTCACGTGTGCCACCAAATCATCCGACCCGGCGCTATACACATCCACCGCCATTATGGCCAAGCGTTTACCCAGTTTAATCATTTGGCCTTTTGCGATCAGATCAACGGGTTCGGGCTTGCGTAAAAAATTGGTGTTGAGGTTTGTGGTGACGGCCAGTTTCACCGGTCCAATCTTCGACAATAATACCGCATACATGCACGCATCAGCCAAAAACATCTGCATCGGGCCCAGGATCGTCCCGCCGGGACGCAACATTTTCTCGGCAAATGGCACGATTACGGTCGCCGTCCCATCGCCAATCTCCGTCGCATGCATGTCGAGTTCCGCAGCCCAAGGCAATTCGGATGATAGAATATCGTTGAATTCCTCAACGGTGATGGCAGGCATGGGATGATTTCTCCGACTTTTCCAACCTTTCCGTTTACGTTAACGTTAAGCTAAAGTCATAGCAATCATCGAAAACCTTGAAACACCCCGCGCTGTTCGCGAAAGTGTTCACCGGGAGAAATATCATGTCAGATACATCACAAAACGAAGGATTGGTTCTCCGCGCGGACGAGGACGGTGTCGCGACATTGACACTGAACCGGCCAGATCACTTCAATACCTTATCGACGCCCTTGATGCGGGAACTGTTAGCGCAGTTGCAGATGATCGCCGATGATCCGTCTGTCCGTGTCGTCGTGATCACGGGGGCCGGTCGCGCATTTTGTGCGGGCCACGACCTTAACGAAATGAAATCCGATCCGTCAGAAGCGGCGATGAAAGCGATGTTCGATCTATGCACATCGTACATGCTGCAAATCACCAAAATGCCGCAACCGGTCATCGCGAAGATCAACGGCACGGCCGCCGCAGCCGGTTGCCAGCTGGTCGCGCAGTGCGATCTGGCGGTCGCAGTCGACACGGCAAAATTTGGCACATCAGGGATTAACATCGGGCTTTACTGTTCGACCCCTTCTGTTCCCGTCACACGGAATCTGGGGCGTAAACAGGCGATGGAATTGTTGATGACCGGTGATTTGATATCTGCTGCACAGGCCGAGAATTGGGGCCTCATCAACAAGGCCGTTCCGGCTGAAGAATTAGACGCCTCCGTCGCTGAAATGGCGTCAAAGATCGCCAGCAAAAGTCCGACCGCCGTCGCACTTGGCAAGGATTTGTTTTACACACAACTTGAAGAAGGCATGGAAGCCGCATACGAACGCGCCGGAAACGCCATTACCTGCAACATGCAATTAGATGAAACTCGGAGCGCGATCGATGCGTTCTTAAATAAATCAGATATGCCGGACTGGCCTGACAGAGGAAACTAATACCTATGACTTCAACTATTTTATCATGCGCCGTGACGGGCTCTGCCCCATCAGCAGACAAAAACCCCGCTGTCCCTGTGACACCTCAGGAAATTGCTGAAAGCGCGCTCGATGCTGCCAAAGCCGGAGCGGCCATCGTACACATTCACGTGCGCAACCCCGAAACGAAAAAAGCCAGCATGGACCCGGCACTTTATCGCGAAGTCACGGAACGCATTCGCGACAGCGGTTCCGACGTGATCATCAACCTAACAACAGGGCCGGGCGCCCGCTTCATTCCGCACCCGGATGACCCTTCGCGTGCCAGCGATGACAGCACCATGTGCACACCTGAACAACGCGTCGTCCACATAGAAGAAATGTCGCCCGATATCTGCTCGCTCGATGTGGCTACCATGAATTTCAACCAGCATGTCTTTTTGAACCACCCAGATCATTTAGCTGTGATGGCTGATCGCGCCCGCAAAGCTGGTGCAAAACCGGAACTCGAAGTGTTCGACACCGGACACATCGTGCTGGCAAAGAAAATGATCGCGGATGGCCTGATTGATGCGCCGCCATACTTCCAGTTTTGCCTTGGAATCTCCTATGCTGCAGAGGCCAATGTCGAAAGCATGAAACTGATGCGTGACATGCTGCCAGCAGGTGCCATTTGGTCCGCATTTGGGATTGCACGTTTTCAATTCCCAATGGTTGCTGCGGCTGTGCTGCTGGGTGGCAACGCGCGCGTTGGTTTGGAAGATAACCTTTATATCGAAAAAGGTGTTCTTGCCCCGTCGAACGCGGCATTGGTCGAAAAGGCAGCGAATATCGTTAACTTGCTGGGTGGCTCGGTCGCGTCCGCTTCTGAAGCACGTGAGAGGTTAGGCCTGGCTGGATGACCGAGCTCACCTACGACGACGCTCTTATCAGACGTATACTCAAGGAAACGCGGATCATCGCTATGGCCGGTACCAGCCCAAACTGGGTGCGCCCGTCCAACTTCGCGATGAAATATCTGCTTGGTAAAGGATACCAAGTGCATCCGATCAATCCGGGGCATGCAGGTAAGGAAATATGGGATCAGACGGTGTACGCGTCTTTGGCGGACGTCCCAGCACCCATCGATATGCTTGATGTGTTTCGCGGTTCGGAAGCCGCTGGTGCATTGATCGATGAGGCCATTGAGCTCAAAGAAGAAAAGCAGATCAAAGTCGTTTGGTTGCAACTGGGGGTCATCAACCACGAGGCGGCCAAACGCGCCGAAGCGGCAGGCCTGACCGTCATCATGAATCGCTGTCCCAAGATTGAATATGGTCGCTTGTTCGGTGAACTCGGCTGGTCAGGCGTGAATTCAGGTGTCATTTCATCAAAGCGACGAAAAGTTGGCTGATGGACATACGTGTCGATGATCTGCAAGGCCCAGAAATCACGGAATTGCTGGAAGCACATTTGGAATTGATGCGGGCGATCACGCCACCCGAGAGCGTCCATGCGTTGGATTTAGATGGGCTTCGCGCGCCCGAGGTCACGTTCTGGACCATGTGGGTTGATGAAGAGCTTTTGTGCTGTGGTGCACTCAAAGAGATCGGACCCACCCATGGTGAGATCAAATCTATGCACACGGCAGCGCGCGCGTGGTCGCGGGCTGGCACGCAAGATGGTTGAACACATTTTGAACGAAGCCCGTGCACGCAACTATACACGGTTGAGTTTAGAGACCGGCAGCTTCGATGCCTTCATACCTGCCCGCACACTTTATGCAAATTTCGGTTTTCAAATGACAGATCCGTTCGCGGATTACGAGCTTGATCCGAACAGTGCCTACATGACTTTAGAATTGGCGTAAGCATTATGACAAAAAAACCGAACGGCCCATATGAATATGGTTTTGGTACGCGCACCATTCATGCCGGAGCATCGCCCGACCCCGTCACAGGCGCACGCGCCACGCCGATCTATCAAACCACATCTTATGTGTTTGATGATGTCGAACACGCGTCCGATTTGTTTAATCTTCAAACGTTTGGATTCATATATTCGCGCCTCACCAATCCGACGGTCTCAGTATTAGAAGAGCGCTTGGCAAACCTAGAAGGTGGCCGTGCCGCCGTTTGCGCCGCATCGGGTCATGCCGCGCAATTCCTGACGTTCTTTACCTTGTTGGAACCCGGCGATGAGTTCATCGCATCGAAAAATTTATATGGCGGATCAATCACCCAATTCGGCGTCAGTTTTATGCGCTTGGGTTGGCATTGTGATTTTGTCGATTGCACGTCGCCTGACAACATCAAGGCGGCCATCACGCCGAAAACTAAAGCAATCTTTATTGAGGTTTTGGCCAATCCTGGTGGTGTCGTTCTGGATCTCGAAGCCATCGCTTTCATCGCAGAGGACGCAGGCATACCGTTGATCGTGGATAATACCATGGCCACACCATATCTGTGTCGACCGATTGAGTACGGCGCAGATATTGTTTGTCACTCCACGACGAAATTTTTGCATGGCCACGGGACATCATTGGGTGGTGCCATCATAGAAAGTGGCAAGTTCGATTGGACAAGTGGCCCCGGGTTTGCGACCATGACCGAACCCGATCCCGCATATCATGGCCTGACATTCTACGAGACCTTTGGCGATTTCGGCTTCACCATGAAAGCACGTGCTGTCGCCCTTCGCGATTTTGGACCTGCCCTCTCGCCCACGAATGCATTCAACACGATTACAGGAATCGAAAGCCTACATGTTCGTATGGATCGCCATGTGGAAAATGCAAAGCGCGTTGCAGAGTTTTTGGAAACGCACGAAGCCGTCGCATGGGTCAGCTATGCCGGATTGAAATCAAGCCCCTACTACGATTTGGCACAAAGGTATTTGCCCAAGGGTGCCGGCGCTGTGTTCACCATTGGCCTTAAGGGTGGTTTTGAGGCAGGCGTCAAATGCGTGCAGAACGTGAATGTGTTCTCTCACCTCGCCAACATCGGTGATGCAAAATCTTTGATCCTGCATCCTGCATCGACGACACACCGACAGTTGACCGACGAGCAGCGCATGAACGCAGGTGCGGGTGACGATACATTACGATTGTCTATTGGCTTGGAAGATGCCGAAGACTTGATCCACGATTTGGATCAGGCATTAACGGCCTGATTTATTCTGCCGGTTGAATTGCAGGGTCTGATCGCTTTTCTGAAGGCAGGACAAAGGCCATCACGGCTCCTGCGAATGCGAACGCCGCTAATACTGTGAACAACCAATAAAACTCGCCGGTCGCATCAAATAGTTCAGCTTCAAGCTGCACACCCAATGTCGCAAAACCGATCGCCAGCACGAACTTACACCCGAACGCGAGTGCCCGGCGCGAACGCGGTACATACCTGGCCAAGATCACGTTTTCAGCAGGCAACGCGCTGTTGTTGGTTGCCATCATGATGATCGCAGCGACAACTACAAATGGTCCTGCGACATTCGCCAACAACACTAATAACGGCACTTGAACAAAGAACGCGCCAATATAGACAGACTTTGGCGAGATTTTATCTGCCAGCCAGCCACCAAAGACCTGCATCAAACCCGCGATAAAAAACACTAGCGCAACGATGGTCGAAATGCCCAACACACTATCGTTCAACAATTCACCCATGCGAAGTTGAAATGCCTTGGGCAAACCTGCCTGCGACGCCTGATAAATAACGCCAGTGCACAACATGGTGATCGCCAGCACCGCAAAAACACGTGGCGCATCCCCTTTGGTTGCAGGGGGCGTGGGCGCGCGATCTTCGTCCGTATCAACAATGGCACCGCGGGCGACAAGAAAAATGAATGCGGCTCCCGTCATCAGAATGATCAGACCTGGAATAATGAACACAGCACGCCAGCCAATGAACGCGATGATCGTACCCGCTGTCAGGGCAGCAATCGCGGGGCCAAGCCCACCAAAAATCCCGTTGATGCCAAGGGCCGTCCCTCGATTGACTGCGTTTTTGATCAGCCACGATATCCCGACGGGGTGATAGATAGATGCAAATAAACCTGTCAGGCCCAGGGCCGCCATAATCTGCCAGGGTGCCGTCGCGAACCCGGTTAATGTCATAGCAGCACCCGTGCCGATGAAATAGATGCTCATCAACGGGGTCGCCCCCCACTTGTCGCCCAACCATCCAGCAATCGGGGCCGCGAAGCCGAACAACATACCGCCCAGCACCGCCAGTTGAATGGCTTCGCCGTGGGTTAAGCCCAGTTCGTCCTCGAGCGTCAGCACCGCCACGTAATATAGCGGCTGAAACAGGTGGCTATAGGTATGACCAACACTGGCAAATCCAAGTGCTAGTCGTGCAGAGCGTGCTTCTGCGGTCATACTTCGGATCCTTTAGGGTCCAGACTCATTCAAATCCAATAACAGATGAGAGCGGCGAGGCATAGAGCGGCGAGAAAATTATTGGCGTTT
>CBFHXC010000079.1:0-12995 GCA_965659695.1 Rhodospirillales bacterium | reverse complement strand
CGATACGACAAAAACGCCAATAATTTTCTCGCCGCTCTATGCCTCGCCGCTCTCATCTGTTATTGGATTTGAATGAGGCTGGACCCTAGTGCCTGGGGCATAAAGGAGCGAATACACGTGCTCAACTGGGTATTTGGAAGCAAACGATCAAAAGGTGGCGAGAAAACAGCCCCTCCATACGAAGAAGCTCGTGAAATAGCTGGTTCAGGTTCAAACGCCAAGCGCGCGGCGTTGGCCACGTGCGAGGACTTGCCCCCTGAATTCTTGTATTATTTTGCTTCCGACAAAGATGCTGGTGTGCGTGCTGCTGTCGCAGGAAACCCAGGAACACCGCTGCATGCGGATGTAATCTTGGCCAAGGACCGTGATGTTGCCGTTCGCTCTGTCTTGGCGACAAAGATCACCAAGATGCTTCCGGATATCAATCCAGACGAAAGCGAGAAGCTAGCTGAGTTGGCGTTCGAGGTTCTTGAGAGCCTCGCCGTGGACCAAGACACCCAGATTCGACAGATTGTCGCCGAGTTCATCAAATCGTTGGACAATGTGCCGAAACCTATCGTGCACTTGTTGGCTCGTGATTTGGAAGAAGTGGTTTCTATGCCGGTTCTTGAATATTCGCCCATGTTGGATGAACAGGACTTACTCGGCCTTTTGCTGGCGGGTATCGGGGGCAAAAGATTGGCCGCCGTCTCGCCTCGAGGCGATCTGACCTCAGGGCTAATTGATGCCATTGTCGAGACCGAAGACGAGGTCGCTGTCCAAGCCTTGATAGGAAATGAACGGGCGGCCATTTCGGATCAGACATTAAATCAAATCGTTGATGCCGCGCGCACGCGAGAAGGCTGGCAATCCGCATTGGCGACACGCGTCAGGATTAAAGAAGGCACGCTGCTTCGATTGGCAAAATTTGCCACTAACAATGTTTTGCAAAGATTGAAGGATCGTTCTGATCTGGGCCCTGAATTGCATGCTGAACTTGAAACAGCCGTCACGGAACGGGTAAACGAAAAGATCGATTTGCCTGAGCCCGCGTCCGCTCGGGAAAAGGTGTCACCAGAGGCTGAGACCCTTCAAAAAATTAAGGAAATGCACAAAGCTGGTAAGCTGACCGAGCGCGATGTCTTGACAGCGATCGAGAACGATAATCGCCTTTTTGCGGATGCGGCCCTTGCGGTGCTGGCTGATCAATCTATCGGCCGGGTCCGGGAAGTATTGAAGATGAAAAGTGCAAAATCCATTCTCGCGCTGACGTGGCGGGCTGGTTTGTCGATGAGCACGGCTGTCTCAATTCAAGAGAAAATTCTTCACTTGCCTACATCTAAGATCATGCGGGCTGGGCCAAAAGGTATATATCCAATTTCCGACGACGATCTGTCCTGGCAGGCGGAACTGTTGTTCGACTAGACGTTAATGTTTGGCCAAAAGTTAACGCGTTTCTAACCAGATTGCGTTGATAGTCCGGCATGGCAAAGCGCAAACCAAAAAAGTCAAAATCCTCGTCTTCGATCAAGGGCTCCATCATCAAGCGATTGGCCAAGTGGACCGGCACGCTTGGTGTTTGGACTCTAATCATCGGCCTATTCGCGGCGGGGTGGTTTTATACCGATTTACCCGATGTATCTGAAAATCTTGCCCCGTCACGTCGCCCGACCGTCTGGGTCCTGGACAAAGCGGGCAAAGAACTGGCATCGGTTGGTGATCTATATGGCATTCCGATCAAATTGACGGATCTACCACCTGCATTGCCGCAAGCCATTCTGGCGACAGAGGATCGGCGCTTCTATGATCACTTTGGGGTGGACCCGATTGGCCTTGCGCGTGCGGCGTATAATAACTTTCGGGCAGGGCGTGTTGTGCAGGGTGGCAGCACCATTACACAACAGGTCGCGAAGAATCTGTTCCTCTCGGCGGAGCGAACCTATAAACGAAAAATTCAAGAGGTCATGCTGGCGTTGTGGTTGGAACATCACTTTTCGAAAGACCAAATTCTAGAACTCTATATGAATCGCGTTTACTTAGGCGCTGGGACTTATGGCGTTGACGCGGCAGCACGAAAATATTTTGGAACATCGTCACGCGAGATTAACTTGTGGCAATCGGCGATGATTGCCGGATTGTTGAAAGCCCCCAGTCGGTTTAATCCACACAGCAGCCAAGAACGCGCGGACGATCGCACTCGGGTCGTGCTGTCGAACATGGTCAATGTTGGCTTCATCACCGATGCTCAGGCCAAGAACGCGCGCTCGGTCAGTGGGCGTGGCGGTCTCAGCCGGCCAGGTCGGGAAGCCCCATATTTCGTCGATTGGGTGTTGGATCAAGTGCGCGATTATGTAGGCGCGCGGGACCGCGATTTGATCGTGCGGACGACCCTTGATTCCAGTGTACAAAAGTCTGCAGAAGTGTCATTAGCAGCCGCATTGAAAAAATCTGGAAAGACAAAAAATATTTCAGAAGGTGCGATTGTTGTAATGTCCCCTGATGGTGCGGTGCGCGCCATGGTCGGTGGGCGCAACTATTCTAAAAGCCAGTTCAACAGGGCGACCCAAGCGCAGCGTCAGCCAGGATCAGCCTTTAAGCCAGTTGTATACTTGGCAGGTCTGCGGGCAGGGATGTCGCCGAATGATGTGATCAAGGATGCCCCTGTCAAGGTTGGCAAATGGCAGCCCAATAATTTCAATGGCAAGTTTGTTGGCAATGTCACGATGACAGATGCCTTGGCGCGATCCATCAATACGGTTGCCGTGCGCGTGACCATGAAGGCAGGGGTCGGACGCGTCGCCAAAACTGCACGTCAGCTGGGGATTGATCCGGGACCTAAACCGGATGCATCGATAGCACTGGGTACGGCAGAAACCACGTTGCTGGATTTGACAGCGGCATATGCACCGCTGGCGAATGGTGGCAATGGCGTTGTGCCGTTCGGCATCGAAGAGATTCGTGATGGTGGTGGCGAGATCTTTTATAGACGCAGTGGTTCTGGTCTCGGTCAGGTGATTGAGCCGCATTTGGTGGGACCGATGAATCAAATGATGCAATCGGTGATTGATCGTGGCACAGGCAAAGCCGCGCAAATCGGCCGACCTGCGGGTGGTAAGACCGGGACCTCACAGGCATATCGGGATGCCTGGTTTGTGGGCTACACGCCCAGTTTGGTAGCAGGCGTCTGGGTTGGGAACGATGGTGGCCAATCGATGAAGCGTGTGACGGGTGGGAGTGTGCCTGCGCGGGTCTGGGGTGACGTGATGAAATCGGCGCATTTGGGGATTGTGTCTCAAAGTCTACCCAATCCAACGGACAATCGCGGTTTCTTGGATCGGTTGTTCACAACGATTGAGGATGTGAAGCAAGAGGCTTCTAAGGTCATTACCAAGACCGAGCCATCTTCGAGTAACCCTAGGCCTAATGCCAATATCTTTGATGAACGAAACTAAATCGCGCGCCCTCGCCACGGGATAAACGCAGGCACCTTTTCTTTATAGTCGACATATTCCTGGCCATAGAGCGCGATCAATTTGCGCTCTTCTGACCAAGTGCCTGCGATGACATACACGCTGCCAAAGATGGCCGTGGCTAAACCAAAATGCGTCCAAGTGCCGCCTATCAGAATCAAAAAAAAACGCTACTGTATAGCGGATGGCGGACATAGCGATGCAAGCCGTCGGTCCGCAACGGTTCGTCTTCGGATGCATTTTGTGTGGCTTGTGAAAGTCCCATGAACCGTCGCATGTCGTATCCCCCCGCAGCGATGAATAACAATATCCACCCGCTGATACCGACAAAACTGAGCCATACTTTGACGCGTCCGCCCCATTCGAGTTTTGGGGCATCACTAAAGATAAGAAGCCCAAGCCAGGCCGCAAAACCAAAGGTGAGGATGGAGACCACATTGTAGGTAAGGCGATACTTATTGCCCAAGAAATCCCTAAGAATGTTCTTCGCGGTGGGACCTGCTAAAATGGAATGCAAAAGACCAAAAACAATCCAGGCAAGTCCATAGAGGCTATATGCTTGCCAAACTTCCATGATCAGTCGTCCGAGGTTGCGCCCATACGTTCGATGGTGGCGGTCGTCGAGAAACCCACGCGTAATTCAGCAAGCACGACACTGCCGCCCCAGCTTTTGACGAGGTCTCCGCCAACAACATCTTCCTCTTTGTAATCGGCCCCTTTGACAATGATGTCAGGACGCAATTCTTGGATGATTTCATAGGGTGTGTCTTCGGCAAAAATGACCACCAGATCGACGGAAGATAATGATGCCAGTACAGCACTGCGCGCGGCTTCATTTTGCACTGGGCGCTCTAAGCCTTTTAGGCGTTTGACCGACGCATCAGAATTCACGCCGACAACGAGTTTGTCGCAGGCTGCACGTGCTTGGGATAGCAGCGACACATGTCCTGGATGGAGCAAGTCAAAGCACCCGTTGGTAAAACCAATTCTAAGCCCCTGACGACGCCACACGTTGATGCGGTCTGCAGCCTCGCCAGTGGTCAGTACTTTGGCCTCGGCGTCCGAAATATCCTGATGATGCAATGACGCGGTTAACTCAGACGCATACGCAACGGCTGTGCCCACCTTGGCAACCACGATGCCAGCTGCGACGTTCGCGATGGTGGCGGCGTCGGCACGATTGGCACCGGACCCGATCAGTGCGGCAACGGTCGCCACAACGGTATCCCCCGCGCCCGATACGTCATAGACTTCTTGGCTTTCGGCCGGGCGGTGGGCCACGGTGCCGTCGGCTTCGATCAATGACATGCCGTCCGCGCTGCGGGTGACGAGAATACCGCCCAGGCCGGTATCTTTCATAACAGCCTTTGCTGCGGAAATGATTTCATCATCCGTGTGTGCGTCAACGCCAGATACATCTCGAAGCTCTTTTTTGTTCGGTGTGACCAAACTGGCACCGCGATAGGTGCTGTAATCACTGCCCTTGGGATCGACGATAGCGTCCACATCATTGTCACGGGCAATTTGGATGAATTCGGTGGCCCGACTATTTGCCAGTGCGCCCTTGCCATAGTCAGACAAAACCACAACGTCGCAATGGCCGACCATTTTGTGGAACGCGTCACTGATCTCGGCACCAATAGACTCGGAAACCTCGGTCGTTGCTTCGCGATCCGCGCGCAGCATTTGCTGATTGCCCGCAACGTAGCGTGTTTTCACAGTGGTACGTCGATCTGGGTCACGAATGAGTTGCGGATTGACGTCGGTGAGATCGTTTAAAGATGCTTCGACTTTGTCGCCGGCATCGTCCTCGCCAATCACCGCGATGAAATCAACATGTGCACCAAGTGCTGCCAGATTACGCACAACGTTTCCGGCACCCCCTGGCATGTGGGTTTCTTCGGTTACACGAAGGACAGGAATCGGGGCTTCTGGTGATATGCGTGCCACTTCGCCGCCAATGAAGCGATCCAGCATGACATCGCCGACGACCAAGACACGGGTGCCTGGAATTTTCTCAACCAACGGGACAAGGCGCGAACGGTCCGTCATACCAGTCCAAGCTCAACTTCCAGTGCGCCGCACAGCATTTGGCCGATCATAATGTGCATTTCTTGGATGCGCGCCGTTGTGTTGCTGGGCACCACAATTAAAAGGTGTGCAACGTCACGAAGCTTGCCGCCGTCTTTGCCGCCAAACGCAGCCGCCACTAAACCCTTGGATTTTGCCATTTCCAGACCCAGCAAGACGTTAGGGGATTGCCCTGACGTGGAAATGCCAATTGCGATATCGCCCGGTTTTCCAAGCGCGTCAATTTGCCGCGCGAAAATATGATCAAAGCCGAGATCGTTGCCGCCCGCTGTCAGGGCAGATGTGTCCGTGGTCAACGCGATGGCAGCAATCGGTGCGCGGTTATCCTTGTAGCGGATGGTCAGTTCCGTCGCCAAATGTTGGCAATCGGCAGCGCTGCCACCGTTTCCAAAAAGCAGAATTTTTCCGCCGTGCTCCACGCAGGTGACGCATTCGCGCAAAAGCTCGGCGAATGGTTCCTTACATGCGGCGGCTGTTTTTTCGACCACGTCGCGATGTTCTGCAAACTCAGCGGCGTAAAACTCGTCAATCTTCATAGCCATTAGTTTATACCTTTATACGCTCACCGGTTCGAAGACTTTCGACCACGGCAATTGTTGCCGCCGATGTTTCGATCAGTTCGTCTTGGGCAATCGGTGGGGCAGCCCCCTCGGTCACCGCAGCAACAAAGGCTTCGATTTGTTGCTTGTGGCCTTTGTCTTGGGATGCCGAAGTCGTTTTCGTTGAACCCAACGCGGCCAGCGATAACTTTGTAAAATCATCAAGCACGGCCGCACGACCACCACAAAAGACTTCGATGCGTTCCTTGGGCAACGACGTATCGCCTTTGCCCGTGTAGATAATTGACGCGAGGCTGCTGTCGGCAAATTTTAAGGTCGCGACGACATCGTCGCCGGTGCCATTTTCAGACGTTACTGCATCGGCTTGGACTGATGAGATGGGCGATCCGACCAAATGCCGGGCCAAATCCACGAAATGGCACATCTCGCCCAAGATACGGCCACCACCTTCATCGGATGACTGCGTCCAGTGGGCGCCGTCAATGGCACCGCCGTTGACGCGTAGCGTGACCATGCGTGGACCAGTCGCACTGGAAAAGTGCGCCATCAATTCAGCAATCTGCGGGGCGAAGCGCCGGTTAAACCCGACCTGCACAAAACCATCGTTGCTGTTGAGCGCATCGATGACATCGTTGAGCTGGTCAAAATCCAAGGCCAGTGGTTTTTCAACAAAGACAAATTTGCCTGCACGCAACCCAGCGGCGGTCATCGATGCATGACTGTCATGACGTGTCGCGATCACCACGGCGTTGATATCAGGATCATCCCAAATGACCTGATTGTCCGTTGTCGCCGTTTCGAATTCAAACGAATTGGCGCCGTGTTCCGCGTTCGCGCCGCGCTGGGTCGAAAGCGTTTTGAACTGAACTTTGTTGGATGCTTTGAGCGCTGGGATCAACACAGCGCGAGCGAAATTGCCAGCCCCGGCCATGCCCAACACGACGGCATTGGCCTTGCTGCCTGACCTTTTCGATATTTGGCGGGTTGATGTCTCGTCAGGTTCAGTATCTGCATACGATAAGACGACGCCCAAATGACGCTCAGCCCCCTCGGTCACCAAGGCGTATGCTTCGTCTGCGTTATTCAGATCAAACGTGTGGGTGGTGAATGCACTGACATCCAACCGCGGGCCGCTGCCTTCGCGCATCAAACGCAGGGTTTCTGAGAGGTTTTCGGTCTCTGTCCAACGCACCCAGCCTTCGGGATACTTCACCCCCCGTTGTTCGAAATCGGGATCATAGCGTCCGGGTCCATAAGACCGCGATACCGTCAGCGTTAGTTCTTTTTGCATGAACGTCTGATAGGGAAAGGTCGTTCCCGTCAGGCCGACCATGACGACCTGCGCGCGATCCCGTGCGATATCGGCAGCAACTTCAAAAGGTTCGCTGGATGATGTCGCAGCCGAAATCAAAACCGCATCTGCGCCACGATTTCCGGTGATGCCGCGAATGGACGCGCCTGGATCATCCGATGGTTTGATCGCCAACTCCGCGCCCAATGATGTTGCCAATGCCAGACGATCATCTGCGTAATCCAGCGCAACGATTCTGGCCCCGGCAAGTGTAAGGAATCGTGCTGCTAATTGACCGACCAATCCGCAACCGATGATGGCGACGACGTCACCCAAGCCGACTTTTAAATTTCTGGCGGCGTGAAGGGCGATGGCCCCAACGGTCCCATAGCAGGCTTCGTCATCGCTGACGCCATCTGGGACTTTTGCGACTAAATTTTCAGGGACGACATTTAGTTCTGCATGATTGGCAATGCCAGCACCCGCCATCGCAACCCGATCACCCGGTTGATACGAACCTTCCAGGCCCGCACCGACAGCGATCACTTTGCCCGCGGCGGAATATCCCAGCGGTAATGGCTCATCTAGCCGCGCCATGACGGCTTTCCAGGTATTCCACAGGCCTTCTTTTTTGGCTTTCTCAAGTGCCTTCTTCACAAGGTCTGGTCGTGCTTGTGCCTTCGCGGCCAAGTTTTTCTTGGCGAAGTCGACGACCATTCGTTCTGTCCCTGCAGAGATCAATGATGCCCGCGTTTGCACCAGAAGATGACCGGATTTGACCTTTGGTGCTGGCACGTCTTTAAGCGCCAGCTTGCCGGTCTTACGGGATTGGATAACTTGCTTCATGCGGAGGGTATTCGCTTACAAAATGCTTTTAAAATACGCGATGGTTCGTTCCAGCCCATCCCGTAACGGTATGGTCGGCTCCCAGTCTATAGCAGATTTTGCCAACGAGATATCTGGGCAACGTTGAGTTGGGTCATCTTGCGGCAATGGTTTTAGGACGATCTCGGATTTCGCGTCGGTCATTTCAACAACCAACTCGGCGAGTTGTCGGATCGTGAATTCGTCTGGGTTGCCCAAGTTCATGGGGCCTGTATGCGTATCATCTGCATCCATCAACCGCATCATACCCTCGACCAGGTCATCGACATAACAGAACGACCGCGTTTGTGATCCATCACCATAAAGTGTGATGGGATCACCCTGAAGGGCTTGCATGATAAAGTTCGATACGACACGACCATCGTCGGGGTGCATGCGCGGGCCATAGGTGTTGAAAATTCGGCACACACGGATCGGTGTTTTGTGTTGGCGGTGATAGTCAAAGAACAAGGTTTCTGCGCAGCGCTTGCCTTCGTCATAGCACGCGCGTGGCCCGATCGGATTGACGTTCCCTTTGTAGCTTTCTGGCTGCGGATGCACTTCGGGGTCACCATAGACTTCGCTGGTCGACGATTGCAGGATTTTTGCACCCGTCCGTCTGGCCAAGCCCAATGCATTGATCGCCCCGTGGACGCTGGTTTTTGTCGTTTGTACCGGGTCATATTGATAGTGCACCGGTGACGCGGGACAGGCCAGATTGAAAATCTCGTCAACTTCAACATACAGCGGGAATGTCACATCGTGACGGAGTAGTTCGAAATTTTTGGCGTCCAACAGGTGCGCCACATTGGATTTGGTGCCGGTAAAGAAATTGTCGACACACAGGACATCATCACCCCGTGCCACCAATCGCTCACAAAGGTGGGATCCGATAAATCCTGCCCCCCCGGTCACGAGGACTTTTTTTGCTAAGAGTGAACTCACTATGATGCCCTTTAATACCCAGAATCATCCCCAGAATCGATGGCTCGGAAACTACCATCCAGGCCCTCGGGGGCCAAGGCGAAAGGCATTATGTGGTTAAGAAGTGGTAATGGCCGTTTTTCAATAGAACAGCGGTCAGGTGACCTGATTGGTATGCCAATGTGTCGACATTAATGCGATTTCTGAGAACTTCAGGTTCCGGGCCTGGCGTGTGCCCATGCACGATCAGCGCACCGTGATCCCTTTCTGAGTGCAAAAACTTCTCGCGAATCCAGATTAAATCCTGCTCCGTTTGCTGGTCGAGTGATCGCGTCGGATTGACCCCTGCATGCGCGAAAAAGACGCTGCCGAGCCGCCAAGACGTGCGCAAGCTGTGTAAAAACTGCCAATGACAGTCGGGCACGTTTTCCTGCAGCGCGCGGCGGAATTGGTCTAGGTCTTTCGGGATATCCGATGTGCCGACGTCAATGCCGTAACTTTTGGCCGTTGCTTTCCCCCCATTGCGAAACCACGTCTCGATGGGAGATATCCCTTTGGCAATATCAATCATGTATCTTTCGTGGTTTCCCATCAGAAACACGCATTTTGCTTGGGGGATCGAGAGGTCCATCAGATGATCAATGACACCTGCAGGGTCAGGTCCGCGATCAATATAGTCCCCCAGGAATACAGCAGTATTCTGAGAATTTGCATGTGCCGCGATATCTTTGTTAACCATTTCAAGAAGTTTGACGAGAAGATCTAGGCGGCCATGGACATCGCCGATGGCGTAAACCCGCTGGTCGTCCGGCAACTCAACCCTTTGGTGGTAACCGTCTAAGCCTTGGAATAGCTGAGGTTCCATCAATGCCCCTCGGTTTCCCGAAGCTCCCATATTTGCTAAATCTGCGCTATATTATGCGATAGCGCACGCCTGATATTCGTATAGGATATTAACTTTTTCTGAAAGCTGGCTGATTAAAAGGGTTCTGTGGCAGAAGTATTAGATAAATCGAAGACTCAGGAGGCCATTCTCCTGGATAGACTGACGCGGATCGAAGAGAACCCCGCTGGGTACTTTGCCGTGCATATGCACTTGTCCGATTTACGCCCCAGCAACAGGCAGCCGCACTTCATTACCATCGCTGCCCGCGCTTTCGATAATCTGGTGAACGGCGCTGATGCGGTGATCTATGACATGATGAACCAGGACTTGGTTCTGGTTTGTCACGAAGTGATGGTTGAGGACATCGACCCCTATATTTCTAAGGTCAAAACCCTATTCAATGAAGACCCGTTGACGCTGGATGAAGACGAATACGAAGATCAGTTTTCGACGTGGTACGATTTGTCGGCACGTGAAGATTTTGCTGCTTTCTTGTCCGCGATAACGGAACTCTCGGTCTATGCTGAAAACAAGATCGAAGAGATCAAAAAAACAACAGTTGAACAAGATGGCCAGGGATCTGGCGACCCTATCACGGCGAAAAACCTTGCAGCCATCAATCAAAAACTTGAATCAACTCGTATTGCAGATTTGATCAGGCAGCAGGCCTGTGTGCGTATCGCACCTGGTAAAGCGGGCGAAATGGTTTTTCACGAGCATTTCATCGCGATGTCGGAACTGAAGGACCGCGTGTCCCCCGGCGTTAATCTATTTGGCAGTGCATGGTTGTTTCAATACCTGACAGAAACCCTGGATAAACGAATGCTGTCGGTTATTGGCCGGAAGAACTTCGCAGATGTCAAAGATCCCATCAGTCTGAATCTAAATATCGCCACTGTGTTGTCCCGGGATTTTGCAAACTTCAATAAGCTGGTTGGCGACCATGCCAACAGGCTCGTCATTGAATTTCAGATTATCGATATTTTTTCCGATATGAATACCTATGGGTACGCGCGCGACATGTTGCAGGACCGGGGTTATAAGGTGTTGGTCGATGGCGTAAACCCATTGTCATTTCAATTTTTTGATCACGCGACGCTTAAGCCTGATTTTATCAAGGTGGGCTGGGGCAAAGAATTTGAGGAAGAAACAGACAATACATCACGATTGTCGATGTTTAAGCAGACTGTGAAGCATGCAGGGACGGATAGTGTGATCTTGTCACGTGTGGATACGGAAAAAGCGGTGAAATGGGGGCTGGCCCTCGGGATATCCCGCTTCCAAGGATATTTTATCGATAAGTTAGTGATGGCGATGACCAAATCCTGGGTTAAGCCAAAGGCAAAACCAAAAGCCAAACAAGGTGCGGCGTAAGCCGAGGACACGACTATGGCAACTGCACCCGATAAGCTTCCTTCCCAGGAAAAATTACTTGTCGATTACATCCATCGCTTGGAGAAGCACAAAGCTGGGCGTGGGCTCGTGCATGTCCACTTGTCGCAACTTCGCCCCTTCAATCGTCGGGACCAGCACATTCGTGTCGCCGCAGGTCATTTTGAAGGCATGGTCTCTGACATGACGGGACAGTTGTTCACCCTTAAAAATGCGGATTTGTTCTTTGTCTTTAAGGACGAAGTTCGGCCCCAAGTCGAAACCACGCTGCAGAAGGTCCGTTTCTTATTCAGCGACGATTCTCTGGTTGACGAAGAGGGCATTGATGGCCGCGAATTCGCAACATGGTATGATGCCAGTGACCAATACGAAGATATCGTTCAACTCGTCCAAGGCATGGCCGATGCTGAAGAAAAGCGTCAGACCGAAGTGCGCAACCGGATGGATGCGCGCCAACGCCTGAAGGAAAAACAAAAGAAGGGCGAGCCGCTGACCCCTGCCGTATTGGCTAAAGTCGAAGAAGCGCTTTCCAGAGCCGATTTGTCGAACTTAGTGCGGCGTCAGTTCATCTGCGAAGTTGATGGCAAGATGGTCCCCGAACTGTTGTTCAGTGAATTGTTTATTTCGATCCAAGATTTGCGCGAGACGATTTTGCCTGGGGTAAATTTGGTCGCCAATCGGTGGTTGTTTCAGCATCTAACCGAAACCCTTGATCGCCGCTTGCTGTCAATGTTGATGAAAACGGATGCGGTGTCTATTTCGGGTGACATCAGCTTCAACGTCAATGTGAAGACCTTATTGTCGAACCAATTTCAAGTATTTGATGACAATCTGTCGGCTGCACGCCGGGGCGCGATTGTGATCGAATTGCAAAAAGAAGACATCTTTTCTGACTTATCTTCGTTTTTGTTCGCCCGCGAATTTGTTCAGGCCAAGGGATATCGTCTGTGTCTGGATGGTCTGACCATGGAAACACTGTCGGTCATTGACCGCGAACGCCTTGGCACCGATATGGCCAAAATTGTATGGCATCCCAATTTGGTCGATGCTGGGGATGATGTGCAACGTATGATCCGTAAGTTCGTTGATCGCGATGGGCCGGAGAAATGGATTCTTTGTCGGTGTGACAACCGCGAGGCGATTGATTTCGGGCGGTCCGTGGGCATCAACCGATTCCAAGGGCGTTTTATCGAAAGCTTGATCGCCGATGACAATCGTCGCCGTGAGTTGCTAAAGTTAAAACGTCGGATAGAGCGCAGTTCAGAACCTGCCTTCGAAGAAGAATGAGCTCAGAACTTTGTGATCTATCAGCTCATGCGGTACGCATCATGCTGCGCGCGGGCGATATTTCTGCCCAGGAACTGTTATCCAGTTGCCTTGCCCGCATAGAAAATGTGAACGGCACCATCAATGCGATCACAGTTATGGATATCGAACGGGCAGAACGTGATGCTGCCGCCGCGACCAAGAGGCTCCAACAGGGCGATGCGCCGCCCCTGACCGGTATTCCGGTAGGGATCAAAGATCTCAACCGCACG
>CBFHXC010000078.1:12833-13202 GCA_965659695.1 Rhodospirillales bacterium | reverse complement strand
CCCAACACAGAGAAGAGTCGGAACCACGATCAGCGTAACAAGCGATGACCAATGCAGTATCGCACGCTACACTCAGCCCATGAATGCGAATACGCCATCACACGATCAAATGCAGCACGTTCTCGTCGTTGATGACGATGATCGGCTACGTGACCTGTTGGTTAAGTTCTTGGGCGACAATGGCTTCTTAGTAGCTGCGGCGGCAGATGCCATGGAGGCCAGACGGCTGATGCAAGGCTTGGCCTTTGATTTGATTGTCTTAGATTTGATGATGCCGGGCGAAAGCGGCTTGGTGTTTGCGAACAAACTTCGAGAATCCAGCTCCATTCCGATCTTGATGCTGACCGCAATGGCCGAGTCAGAGGATCG
>CBFHXC010000078.1:0-12823 GCA_965659695.1 Rhodospirillales bacterium | reverse complement strand
TGACGATTATTTGACGAAACCGTTTGAGCCCCGTGAATTGGTTCTTCGCATCAAGAATATCTTGAAACGTGCCATACCCGAACCAGAACCCATACGCGACGTTGTATTGGGCGACGCGGTGTTTTCACCAGAACGGGGTGAAATGACACGTCATCGGCGTCGGGTGCACTTGACTGACCAAGAGGCGGCACTATTGCGCGCTCTCGCCACCCAACCGGGTGTGGTGTTATCCCGTGATGAATTGGCCAGCGCCGCTGAAGGAGAAGGAGAGAGTCGCGCCGTTGACGTGCAAGTGACAAGATTGCGTCGCAAAATCGAGAAAGACCCGCGCGAGCCGAGATATTTGAAAACTGTGCGCGGCAAAGGATATGTGTTGTGGCCCGACAACCATTAAGCCAAGCTATCAAGCGGTTTTTACCCAAATCGTTGCTCGGTCGCTCCTTGCTGATCATCGTGACCCCTCTGGTCTTGCTTCAGATCGTCTCCGCGATGATTTTCTTTGAAAACCACTGGGATAAAATTACGCTTCGATTAGCGAAATCGGTTGCCGGCGATATCGCTGCGGTCGTCACGCTATTGCGACAGTTCCCCGAACCTGAAAACAGACCTTGGATATCACAGTTGGCAAGCCGCCATATGGAATTCAGATTGGATTTCGACGAAGACAGCATTCTGCCAAACAAGCTGGCAAAGCCTGATGGCTTGCTTGAGGAAACGTTGGCAGAGTCATTGACCTCATTCGTCAACAAACCATTCACCGTCGATAGCAGATCGCTTGATCGATATGTGGTTATTGATGTGCAGTTGGCCAATGGTGTTCTCAGAGTAACCACCACACGAAAAAGACTGTTTAGTTCGACAACATATGTGTTCGTAATTTGGATGGTGGGGACTTCGTTGATCCTTTTCGCGGTGGCAATGGTGTTCATGCGCAACCAAGTAAAACCCATACGGCGGCTGGCGAACGCAGCGGATGATTTTGGCAAAGGCCGAGATCTATCAGACTTCAAGCTAGAGGGGGCGACAGAGGTTCGCCAGGCGGCTTCGGCGTTTATTGACATGCGCGACCGTATTCAACGACAGATTAACCAACGCACCGATATGCTCTCTGGCGTCAGTCATGACCTGCGCACCCCCATCACCAGAATGAAACTCCAGTTAGAGATGTCACCCGGAGAGGACTCTGCCGATGCCCTAAAGGGTGACATCGCAGAGATGGAACGAATGCTCGAGGGATATCTTGCCTTTGCACGTGGCGAAGGCGGCGAAACCCCTGTCATGACCGATCTTTCATCACTTTTGCAAGATGTCGCGGATCGCGCTCGCAGAAATAATGCGCGTATCGACCTGCACACCGAAGGGCGTATCGACGTGACAATAAGACCAAACAGCTTTGGTCGGTGTATCACCAATTTGGTCGAAAATGCCAATCGCTATGCTGAACACATTTCAATCCGCGCTGGAGTCCGTGATGACGGCGTTGAAATTGTAATCGATGATGACGGACCAGGAATCCCACAAGATCAACGTGAGGAAGTTTTTCGACCATTTTATAGGCTAGAGCACTCTCGCAATCCAGACACGGGCGGTGTTGGACTGGGCCTATCGATTGCACAGGACTCCGTTCGCACCCACGGGGGTGAAATCATCTTAGAAGACTCCCCAATGGGCGGTTTGCGCGTGCGGATCAGGTTACCAATATAGCACGCCTTACCAAGGGCGCTCTTCATTGATTGACCAAGGGTCGGCATCTTTTGGCCATACTGGACGGGCAATCTTCTCGTGCGGCAACTCAGACATATTCCACATGATCGTACCGTCAGCCGCGCAATAAATAATTTTCGTCGCGATGGGCTCGTAGGCTGCGTAGAAATGTTGCATCGATTTCACAATCAGGATGCGCTGCTTCATCGGATCTATCCCGAATGCCTCAAAGAACCCAGGGGATACATTCTGGGAACGCGCAGCGTGAATGATGATATCAATACCTTCGGCGTGAACCCAAGCGGCATCACCAACCTTGCGCACAGACCCGGACAATCCCTCGACCGAGGCATCGCGAAGCACTTTAATGACTTCAACATTCAGATCCAACGGTTCCCCCGACTCAGGACCGGATTTACCACCAAGGCGTAGCCGAAATTTTGCACCTTCTCCTGCGCCAACACAGATACCCGTGGCAACTGGATCCCAGACTCCACCAACCGCAGCCATACCAATCCCACGTTCCAACATGCGCTGTACAATAAATGTGCTGTCGCCTGGGGCGCCACCTCCGGGGTTATCAGCCATATCGGCGATTACCACAGGGCCTTCACTTACTGATAGGGCCTCTGTAATAGCCGTTTCTGCATCGACAAAATTGGGGCTGATCTCATCTCGTATTTCCCAGAGTTCTCGGCCCAGTTTTTCGGCCAAAGCGTCTCCTTCCGTTTTGTTGTTATTGGTCACGACAACAACGCGGGTGCCCTCTGCTGGCACATCACCCCATGGGAAACCATGGCCGAGCGAAACGGACAAGACATCACCTTGCCCTTCACAGGCCATCATGCGATCCACAAAAGATCGCATGGGCTCGCGCGTGGTGTGAAAACAACCGATCATTCGACAATCAAAAATACTGATAACGGGTTTCAGCTTTCCTTCAAACGTCGGCTCCATAATTTTCCAAAGGTCATCAGCACGTTCGCGACTATCTGTGTGGGGGTATTCCTTATAGATTACGAGTGCAGATATATCTGCGATGAACTGGCGCGTAATATGGCAATGCAAGTCGTACTCGACTCCAATTGGGGCATCTGGACCGATAATTTCGCGAATCCGGTGTGTGAGGTCTTCTTCACAATCATCATAGCCTTCCGCAACCATGGCACCATGCAGGCTGAGCATCACACCATCAACCGGCATCGCCGCTTGGAGGTCATTTAAAATCTCATCACGCAAATCTTCATACACCTTGCGCACAGTAGTTCCCGATGGCGTCGCGAATGCTGACAGGCTTTCAACCACTTCCCACCCCTTCGCACGTGCATATTCGCGCCACATGACCAAAGGTGCACCAAACATATGTGGAACTTCTGCATGTTCGCCGTTACGCACCAAATGCGATGTTTCAAATGACGAAAGATCGGTAGGTAACGGCGCACCAGTATGGGTTTCCGTCCCAAGACAGGCAGTAAAAATCTTCATAAGGGTCGTCCTTCGAAATTGAAATTAAGCAGAAAGCTCGGCGATATTTGGGATTGGACGTGCGGTTACGGGATTGGATGCCAATACGCGTTCGAGTCCCGCGGCAACTTCCAATACATGACGATCCGCACCAGGAGGCCCCAAAACCTGAATACCAAATGGCATGCCGTGTTCGTCTAAACCACACGGCAATACGCAGCCGCAGGTGGCTGCCATTGTCGGTGCATACGACAACGCCAACCAGCGCATATACGTTGGCATTTCTGTTCCATCTATTTCCGATACATACCATTCCGCGTGTGGGAATGGTGTGATCGACGCGGCAGGGCAAATCACTACATCGATATCTTCAAATAGGCTTAGCCAGTCACGGGCAATGCGTGTTTGTGCCACGTGCGCCTCGGCAACATCTTGCAGATTGTATTCAAGGCCGCGATCCACATTGTCGACGACATTAGGGCTAATATCATCACGCCGCGTGCGAACCCGCTCGCCATGCGCCGCAACAAACGCGACACCGCGCAACACTTCAAAACATTCGTGCACGCCGTCAAAATTCGGATCACGGTCTTCGGCATCAGCAAAAACGTGGCGAAATGTGGATACTCTCTCATTGAACAAGGCACGATAGGCATTGGACACTGGCGCAACCCCCAAATCGGTTGAGATAACCGCTCGAACAGACCCCAGGTCCGCTTCTTGGATCGGGTCAATCAACGACGCATCTATCCCAGTCGAAAACGGATCGCGTGGATCAACAGACGTTTGCGCGGCTAACAACAAAGCCGCGTCGGCCACATTTCGGCCCATGGGCCCAAGTACGGAGAACGGCAACAACCCTGTTGGCTTGTTTTCTGAGGGGACAACACCGGGCGAGGGCCTGAAACCAACGACGCCGCTATACGCTGCTGGTGTCCGCAAGCTTCCACCATAGTCAGAGCCACTGGCAATCGGCATCATACCCGTTGCCAACGCAACGGCTGACCCACCTGATGATCCGGCACACGTCTTGATTGGATCAAAAGGGTTTCCCGTTGCACCGAACACAAGGTTCCGCGTATTGGCACCTGCGCCAAATTCAGGCGTGTTTGTTTTGCAAAACACGATACCGCCTTCGTCACGCACATTGCGGACAGAGACTTGATCTTGATCAGGCACGTTATCTTCGTAAAGCTTGGAGCCAAATGTCGTCCGAAGCCCCTCGGTCGCTTCCAAATCTTTGATCCCAATCGGCAAACCATGCAGAAGGCCCAACTGCTCTCCTGAAATCACATCTTTTTCCGCCGCTTTGGCTTCTTCGCGCGCGCGTTCGTAGCATTCCGAGACCACAACATTAAGCGTAGGATTGACGGCTTCGATCCGGTTAATGCAGCTGTCCAGCAATTCTACAGGTGAAATTTCTTTTGAGCCAATCATCCGGCGAAGATCGGTCGCATTCTGATCGCATAATTCCGTCATGAAGTTTTCGGCGTCTCACCGCTCCCTAAATCCCACCAAAGGCCTGTCATCATTTGCAGTCCCTGTCGGCATATCTCTGGCAGTACATGCTCATTTGGTGCATGCTGCGAACATCCCGCGTAAGAGTGCGGCACCCAGATCGTCGGCAACCCCAAGACATCAGCAAAAACGTCATTGGGCAGCGTGCCGCCCAAATTTGGAAGCACGGCAACTTCTTCCTTTGTGGTATTTTCAATCGACTTAATCGCGAATTGCGCCCATGGATGGTCGGGGTCAAGGCGGGTCGCGTTCATGTAATCACGCTCCGCCTCTAGCTCGATCTGATCAAAACCCTGAGCGTCCAAATGTTTCCTCAAAGATGGCAAAAACGTCATGGGATCCGTTCCCGCGACATAGCGAATATGCCCATGCGCCACAGCCTTCGGCGGAATCGCATTTACTGGATTGCGCGGATTGCCAGTCACAAAGGACCGGACTTCGAAAGTGTTGGAGCCAAAGACTTTTTCTTCAGGCGTTAATCCCGGCTCCCCCCAATCCTCATCGATATCAGGGGCGTCATCACCACCATCAATTTTAAGTTTGGAGATCGCCAAGCGCACCGAATTGGTCATCGGCTGCGGGCGCCACTCTTCAATTAACAGTTTGCCGCGCGCATCGGTAATGGTGGCGAGCGCATGGGCCATCATGATTCCTGGATTGGCCAGCAAACCGCCCCAATTTCCAGAATGATGCCCTCCATCGCGGAGTTCCAAGGTCATTGTAAAATTGAACACACCTCGCGATCCCATGAAGATCGTCGGCTGTTCAGGGCGCAGCCGCGGCCCGTCAGAAGCGATAAAAACATCTGCCTTAAACAAGTCTTTGTTCTGGGCGCAAAATTCCTTGAGCCCTGGCGAGCCGCATTCTTCGCCCGTTTCAATAAGCGCGACAACGTTAAACCCTAGGTGGCCGCGCTGATCCAAAACGGTCTTAATCGCAGCCAAGTTAATACTGTGCTGCGCCTTATTGTCGGCAGTCCCACGACCGTACCAGCGGCCGTTATCTTCGGTCATATTCCAAGGATTCAAACCTTCTCGCCATTGATCGTCATATCCACGTACAACGTCACCATGCCCATACGTCATGACAGTTGGCAGACTTGGATCTTCGGTATGGGTTGCAACCAGAAACGGCCCAGCGTCAGCCCGTGGGTTTTCATGCACCACGCATTCAAAACCCATATCGTTTAAATAAGGAGTGAGCTCTTCTTCAAGATAACGATACAGCTCCGGGCGTTTATCAGGTTCGGGACTTTCAGTTTTGATTGCAACGCGGCGGGCCAAGTCATCTCTGAATGATCCACTATCAAAATATTCTTCGATTGCCGATATCGCAGTATCTCTGCTGGCAGTAGACATCATGGACGCCATGCGGTTCCCTCTTCCCCTAAGTCCCAATACACCCCGGTCACCAATTCCATCCCCTCACGGGTCAGCGACCATAAGATGTGCTCGTCCGGCGCATGTTGAGAGCAGCCGGTATAGCTGAGCGGCATCCAAACAAATGGAATGCCCAACACATCTTGAAAAACATCGTTGCAGATCGATCCGCCCGAGTTCGGAATCATCACCGGAATTTCGCCAGTGCTACGTGCCACAGATGCCCGCATCCACTCAGCCCACGGATGTTCCGGCGGCGTTCGCGCTGCTAAGAATACGGCATCATTACCTGGCGGTGGATCAACGATATTCACCATATCGAATCCATTCGCATCCAAGTGTTTACGCAGATTGCTGCGGATGTTTTCAAAGTCCGTTCCAACCACAAATCGCAATTGGCAATTTGCCCGTGCACGCGGCGGGATGGCATTAACTGGATTCGATGGGTTGCCAGTCACAAACGACAAAACTTCGAAGCTGTTCCACGCATATACTTTTTCGGCGGATGTCAGTCCTGGCTCTCCCCAATTTTCGTTAATTGTCGGCGCATCTGCACCGCCATCACGGCTGACCCCATTCAAGGCCTCTCGCACAGAATTTGACATCGGTCCCGGCGACCATCCATCGACCTGGATTTTGCCATTCGCATCAACAATCGTCGCAATTGCATGTGCCAAAATGATCCCAGGATTCGCCAACAAGCCGCCCCAGTTCCCGGAATGATGCCCGCCGTCGCGGGCGACGATTTCCAGATCGAAATTCACGCAGCCACGATTCCCCAACGTCAAATTGGGTTTGGCGATATTCACCCGGGGACCGTCAGATGCAAAATACACATCCGCCATAAAGGCATCTTTGTTAGCCGCGACGAGTTGCTTTAAACCTTTGGAACCGTTTTCCTCGCCCGTTTCGATCATGAATTTTGAATTGAACCCGAGTTTGTCACGTGTCGCCAAGACGGACTTGATCGCCGCCATATGCGTGGTGTGCTGGGCTTTGTTGTCCGCCGTCGCACGCCCATAAACTTTGTCCCCGTCACGACTGAGCACCCAAGGCCCTTCACCCTTGGTCCAGGTTTCCGCCTGCCCTCGCACGCCGTCACCATGGCCATACCCCAGAATTGTCGGGAGTGATGGGTCTTCGATACGGGACGCTAACAACACAGGCCCCTGGCCTTCAAATGGATTGTCATAGACAGTCACATCGTAGCCCATGGACTCGAAATCTGGGCGGATAAACTCTTCTAGATATCGATAAAGCTCTGGCAGTTGCGAGGACTCTTGGCTCTCGGTCTGAACTGCAACGCGCTGTTTTAGCGTCTCAAAATACCCTGCGTCATCATCGAACCACGCCAAAGCATGGGCGATCGCGTCGGCGCGTGATGTCATGATGCGGCTCGTGCAGCGTCGCCACCTTCATTATAGAGATGACATTCCACGTGACCGGAAGGACGAGAGAAGACACTCGGCTTCTGAGTTTTACAAATATCCATCACCTTGGAGCACCGCGGATGGAACGTGCATCCACTGGGTGGATCGACCGGATTTGGATACGCTGCACCCAAGTGAGTATTAGGAATATTCAGCGACGGGTCAGGTGTTAGAACAGACTCCAGCAGCGCACGGGTATAAGGATGCTCTGGATTCTCGAACAAATTTGCCGTCGATGCTTGTTCAACAATTCGCCCCAAATACATCACTGCCACTCGGGTCGCGATGTGTTCAACCACCGCCAAGTTATGACTGATCAAAATGTAGGTCAGGTTCAGTTCTTTGCGCAGGTCTTGCAGCAAGTTCAAAATCTGCGACTGAACAGATACATCAAGCGCAGATGTTGGCTCATCACAGATAACGACCTCGGGCTTATTGATGAGCGCGCGCGCAATCGCCACGCGCTGTCGCTGGCCGCCAGACAACTGGCTTGGAAAGTTGCCAAACACACGTTTAGGCAACCCGACCAAGTCCATGATTTCGGCAACTTTGCGTTCTACTTCGGCAGAGTTCGTCAATCCTTGAACCCGCAGCGGCAAAGAAATTATATCTGCAATATTTTTGCGGGGATTCAGCGAAGAATATGGATCTTGGAAAATCGGCTGAACTTTGCGTGCCATTTCCAATCGTTCCATTGATCCGACAGGTTGACCTTCTAGAGCAATTTCACCAGACGTAGGGCCCAGCAAGCCAAGAAGCATTTTAGCCAGTGTGGATTTTCCGCAACCGGATTCACCCACGAGTCCGAGTACTTCTCCACGTTCAACATTCAGATTAATGCCATTCACGGCGTGCAGTGGTTTCTTACCTTTAAAGAAACCAGCCGAAATCATGAAAGTCCGCGTCACATCCTTGGCTTCGAGAACATAATCAGACATTACGCGGCCCCCTTCGTGAAGTTGGCGGCGCATGTATCTTTATCCAATACGCACCGGTAAACGTGCTCGCCTTCCATACCCTCTTGGAAACCAACAGCCCCCGTTATGCATTCACTTTTGGCGTAGCGGCAGCGCTCGGCAAAATGGCAACCATCAAGGTCACCCACCAGTGACGGCACAATGCCCGGTATCGACCCCAATGGGGAGCCCCGCTCGGTCTTGCCCGGGATAGGAATGCACTCGAGCAGACCCTGGGTATAGGGATGTGTCGGATTATCAAACACCTGTGTCGCCGTGCCGGTTTCTACGACCTGTCCTGCATACATCACAGCAACTCGGTCAGCGACACGGGCGACCACGCCCAAATCATGGGTGATCAAAATCATGCCCATATTAAATTCTTTCTGAAGCTCCGCGAGGAGCAAAAGAATCTGCGCCTGAATGGTCACATCAAGCGCTGTCGTCGGCTCATCTGCAATAATCATTTCGGGGCCACACATCAATGACATCGCGATCATCACTCGTTGTCGCAATCCACCCGATAATTGATGGGGATACTGGCCCATTCGGCTCGCAGCACCTGTGATTCCAACTTTCTCTAACAAAAAGACTGCACGCTCTCGTGCTTCTTCGGAGCTGACGTCTCGATGCCTCAATAATGCTTCTTTAAGTTGGTTGCCGATGGTATACGCAGGGTTCAGCGATGTCATCGGTTCTTGGAAAATCATCGCCATTTTATTGCCGCGTATATCAGACATCCGCCTATTCGAGGCGGCGGTTAAATCCTCGCCATCCAGAATCAGTTTCTTGGCAGATCGCGTTGCTTTCGTGGGCAACAGATCCATCAACGCCAGGGATGTCAGCGACTTTCCACAACCGGACTCGCCAACGATGCATAATGTCTCACCACGGCCGACACTGAAATTCAGCCCCTGGACCGGATGCAGCATGCCGGCAGAAACAGGGATATCGACCCTGAGGTCTTCAACTTCAAGAATTGCGCTCAATTTCTATTCTCCGGTGCCGTAACATCCCGAATACCATCACCCAATAGGTTAATCGCCAAGATCAGCGCAAACAGCGCCGCACCAGGAATACCAACCAACCATGGGTCAAAGAACATCATACCTTTGCCTTCTGAGATCATTAGTCCCCAGCTTGGCGCAGGTGGTTGCACACCTAGTCCCAAGAACGACAAAGCAGCTTCCAATAATATTGCGTGGGCCATTTCTAGCGTCGCCACAACAATCAAATGGTTGGCTATGTTTGGCATAATTTCAGTCATGATGATGCGCGGCACAGAACAACCTGCTGCCTGCGCGGCTGCCACATAATCCAGGTTTCGGACTTGTAGCGTCGTACTTCGCATGACTACGGCGAAGCGATCCCATATCAAAAGGCCCAAAACCCAGATCACAATCCACAACGACGAGCCAACCAGCGAGACAACCGCTAGCGCCACCAGGATCACCGGCATCGAAAGTCGAACCGTGATCAAGTAGTTAACGACCATGTCGACCCGACCACCGAAATAACCAGCAGCAACCCCTAGCGCCGTTCCGATCACGCCAGAAATCAGCATCGCCGCGAAGCCAATCAATAGTGAAATTTGCGCACCATGAACCAGTCTGGTCAGGTAATCACGACCTTGTAAATCAGTGCCCAAGGGATGGTCAGGATTAACCTTTGGGCTGTCGTGCCAAATCGGTGGCACCATTTTGTTACCCAAGTCCTGATCTAGGATCGGATCAAAGTTCGTCAAATAGGGTGCAAAAAGTGCCATCGCGAATATCAGCAGCAGGATTGCCCCGCCAATAACAATACCGTAGTGGCCAAACACACGCTTTCGTAAAGCGGACATGGCTGTTGGTTCTTGCGATTGTTCTGCTGTGATGTTTGGCACCGAGGATGCGTTTTTATTGACTGTTTCAGACATATTAAGTCACCCGTATCCGTGGATCGAGCCAGGCGTTCATCATATCCGCCAGGAACGTGATTACGATGTAGATGATACTGAGAACCAAAACGATGGCCTGCATCATCGGCAAATCTGCGCGTTGAATGGATTCCCAAGCCAAGAAGCCGAGGCCATTGATTGCAAAAATTGTTTCAATGACGATAGACCCGCCCAGCATAAATCCAAACTGCACGGCTGCGAGTGATACAACAGGAATGATCGCGTTCCGCAGTGCATGTTTGAACAAAACAGTAAAAGGTCTGAGACCTTTGGCTTTCGCAGTTCGAATATAATCCGAGCCTAAAACTTCAAGCATGCCGGCGCGCGTCAAACGCATGACGCCAGGGGTCACATAGTAGCCTAGGGCAATGGATGGCATGATGAAATTCATCCAGCTATCCGTGCCAGTAATCGGCAACAACCTATATGTGATACCCAAAAAGAAAATAAGTATGAGTGCGAACCAGAAACTGGGTAGCGCCTGACCGACCACGGCAATTGCCAAGGCGGCACGGTCTACGATAGAGTTTGGACGCATTGCCGCGACTACCCCAAGCGGAATAGCGAGCATCAACGCAAAGCTAATCGCGCTAGCTCCCAAGATCATGGTGTTCGGAAGTCGGGTGAAAATAACCTCTGACACATCTGTTTTTAGATAATGGGATCGGCCAAGATCCCCCTGTATCGCGCCCCCAAGCCAATTCAAATATTGAACAATGATGGGCTGATCGTAGCCATATACCCGGCGGATGTTCTCGATATCTTGTTGTGTTGCCGTTTCGCCGGCAAGTGCCATCGCTGGGTCGCCGGACAAATAAATCATAGAGAAAGTCAGAAGTGACACGGTCAATGCGACCAGTACAGCAACTCCTAACCTGCGCAACGCAAATTTCAGCATTCGGGAACGCCTTCGTTTTCGGTTCCGTTAAAAAAGAGAATAGCCCGACGACAACGCCGCCGGGCTGTTTTCCCTAACCGACATTACTTCCACTTAGCAGTGTAGAACCGTGGAATTTCGTCCGGTGTCGTTATGAAGTCGAGATCATTACTGAATGCGTAGTATTTCGCGTAAGTAAACATTGGCAACCAGTATAGTTCTGCCGAAATCTTCGTCAGTGCTTTTTTGTATTCAGCTTCACGTACAGCCAAATCTGTGGACGTATCAGCCTTTTCCAAAGCAGCGATGACTTCTGGGTCTTTTGCCGGATCATCACGACCACCAGAGAAGAAGTGGCTGGTGATAGCTGACACATCAGGTATGGAGTTCGAACCCCAGGTCATATGGTTGATCGGGGTAGTTCCTTTCCAAACCAAATCACGCAGCTTGCGATACTGCATGTAGTTCAGCTTGGCTTTAATTCCGATTTTTGCGAGATCAGAGATCACAGCTTCCGTAAATTCACGCTGCCGATAGGCATAGATGTCGAACTCGAACCCATCTGGGTAACCAGCTTCGGCCAAGAGCTTTTTGGCTTTTTCTGGGTTATAGTCCCAGGTTGGCACGTCTTGCGCACAACCAAACTGGTCTGGGTGACATGCAGATGGAATAACAACAGACGCTGGCCCAACCAAGTTTTTCACGATACTTTCGCGGTTGATTGCGTGGGCAACAGCTTCGCGAACACGCTTGTCCGTAAAGTATTTCTGACCGGAATCACCATCAACATCGAATGCCATATAAGACACCCGCATGGTCTTGGCGTTCTCAACTGTAACCTGCCCGGACTCGCTTAGACGGTCAGCTTGGTCTTTAGGCACGTCCCACATCCAGTCAATCGCGCCCGTCAGAAGTTCAGCAATTTGCGTGTTACCTTCTTTGATCGTGCGGAATACGAGGTTGCCGATTGCGGGCTGACCTTTGGGACCATCCTTCATGTAATTGTCATTTCTCTTCATGACAATTTTCTCACCAGCGACGACTTCGGTGATTTCATATGGGCCAGTCCTAACAGGTTTTACCGCACCATAATCGCTCTTGCCTTCTGCGTTCTTTGGTGCCGAGTCGTAGTGACCTTCCGGCACCATAAACACAGCTTGCGCGAAATACGCGAGTGCTGCTGGGAACGGCTTGTGCAGATGAATACGAACACTGTTCGGGCCGGTTTGTTCGGCATCTTTCATCCAACTGACGTTTTTGAATGTCAGTACGCCGTTATCTTTGTTTGATACATGCTTGACGGTATAGACCACGTCTTCAGGGCCAAACTTGGAGCCATCGTGGAACACGACATCATCACGCAAATCGAAATCGATGGTGACGTTGTCTACCCATTTGTATCCTGTTGAGAGCAACGGCACGAATTTACCTGTATCCAGGTCACGGAACAATAATCCGTCCCAAACCGTATTCCCGATAATCACGAGTTCACGAGTGTTGTTGTTATAAGGGTCGGCAACGGCGTTCTCACGATCCGTTGTCCAGACCAATGTGTC
>CBFHXC010000077.1:0-13282 GCA_965659695.1 Rhodospirillales bacterium | reverse complement strand
CAGCAAGCAAAGCCGTCTCACCACAAAACGGCCGCTGCTAAGCGTCGGAAATTGTCGGTAAAATCAGAAGAAAAAGAAACGCTGCGAAAACAGCGAAAGTGAATGGCGGAGGGAGCGGGATTCGAACCCGCGGTACGGTCTCCCGCACACACGCTTTCCAAGCGTGCGCCTTCAGCCACTCGGCCACCCCTCCTTAGAAAGTCGCCGGAACCTAACCGACACGCCGCCTCTGGGCAAGTCCCGAGGTGGCCTGATTACTTGGCGAATTGAAAAAAGCGCCACTCGTCAATAATGGGGGATTGAGCATTCTGTGAACGCGCCTAGGATGCTGCGAATTTAAACAGGTGAATTTACACAGGTGAATTTACACAATTGAATTTAAACAGGCGCTGTTAACCAATTTGGGGCATCATACGTCGATGCGACTGGGATTTTACATCGGATGGCTGTTTTTGCTGGTCGCTTTTGCGGCGGCGGCGGCAGAGACCATTGCGCGCACCCTGCCGGGTGGGTCGGGCTGGATACTTTCGGCAGCAGAGCTTTGGCAGGCCTTATGGCCGGGCGCGTACTTGATCGCCTTGATCCGGATCAGCGGGGTGATGCCTGAATTATGGGACCCGGTGATTTTGACGCTATTGTCGATCCCAGCATGGCTGCTTCTCGGCTTTCCTGGTTTGATTTTGGCCTGGATGTGTCGCCCGAACCGGGTGTTGAGTCCCGAGGCCGAACAAGAATTGCAAGAGCACGAAGCATCGTTGTTTCTTTATGATGACCTCGCCCGAGAAGCCCGTAAGTGGGCGCAGAACGAGGGCGATGATCGCTCGGTCGACGACCGTCTGCCCAATCATGATGTCGTCGATTTGTTTGAGCGCCAGCCCGATGATCCAGATGATTACGGCGGCGATGGCGATCTGGGGCATGTGGGCGTCTCGGATGACCCAGATACCTTGGACGAGGATCCGATCAAACCGCTGCCCGAATTTGTGAAACCTCGGGGAGAATGACCCCCTCACCTAACCTCTCCCCCTTTGAAGGGGGAGAGGGATAAGATTACGTGATGTTGATGCTGGGTTCCTCTCCCATGCGATAGCGGGGGAGAGGAAGGTGAGGGGGTGCTAATCCGAACCCGTCTTAAGCGCAGCCAAGAAAGCTGATTGTGGGATTTCCACGTTGCCGATTTGGCGCATGCGTTTCTTACCCTTCTTCTGCTTTTCCAGCAGTTTCTTTTTCCGGGTTATGTCGCCGCCATAGCATTTTGCGGTCACGTCTTTGCGCATGGCGCTGACGGTTTCGCGCGCGATGACCTTGCCGCCGATCGCCGCCTGAACGGCAATTTTAAACAACTGCCGTGGGATCAATTCTTTGAGTTTTGCGCACACCTGACGGCCCCGGCTTTCGGAATGGCTGCGGTGCGCGATGAACGCCAGCGCATCGACGGGTTCGGCGTTGACCAAGATGGAGACCTTGACCAGATCGCTTTCGGCGTAATCGATCAATTCGTAATCAAAGCTGGCGTAGCCGCGAGAGACCGACTTCAGATGATCGTAAAAATCAAACACCACCTCGTTCAAGGGCAGGTGATAAACTGCCATCGCCCGGTTCCCGACATATGTCAGTTCTTTTTGAATGCCGCGACGTTCCTCACACAGGCTGAGGACGGACCCTAGATATTCATCGGGCACCAGGATGGAGGCCTTAATCCATGGCTCTTCAATTTTTTCGATGTGCGTCGGGTCTGGCATGTCGACCGGGTTGTGCATTTCGATCATGCTGCCGTCGCGCCTATAGACTTTATAGACCACGCTTGGGCTGGTGGTGACGAGGTCGAGGTCGAATTCGCGCTCCAGGCGTTCCTGGACGATTTCCAAATGCAATAGGCCCAAGAACCCGCAACGGAAACCAAAGCCCAATGCGGCAGAGCTTTCGGCCTCATAATGGAAACTCGCGTCGTTCAAATGCAGTTTCGATAGCGCATCGCGCAAATCCTCGTACTGGCCGGCATCCGCCGGGAACAGGCCACAGAACACGACCGGGATCGACGGTTGGAACCCGGATAAAGGCTCGGCGGTTTCGCGCTTGTCTTCGGTGATCGTATCGCCGACGGATGTATCGGCCACGGTTTTGATGGCGGCGGTCATGAATCCGACTTCGCCGGGGCCCAGGCTATCGACTTTTTCAGCCTTGGGTGTGAACACGCCGACCTGATCGATCTGGTGCACGGTACCCAACTGCATCAGGCGCGCCTTCATCCCGCGTTTCAGGTGCCCGTCATAGACCCGAACCAGCGTCATCACGCCGAGATACGCATCGTACCAGCTATCGACCAGCAACGCTTTCAGTGGGGCCGAGGCATCGCCTTTGGGTGGTGGCATTCTCGTGACGACGGCTTCCAACACGTCTGGTACGCCCATGCCGGTCTTGGCCGAAATCAATAGTGATTCTGACGCATCCAAGCCGATGACTTCTTCGATTTGTTCTTTGACCCGGTCCGGTTCAGCGGCCGGCAAGTCGGCCTTGTTGAGGACCGGAATGATTTCAAGATCGTTTTCAATCGCCAGGTACACGTTGGCCAGCGTTTGGGCTTCAACGCCCTGCGTGGCATCGACAACCAGTAGGGCACCTTCGCACGCGGCCAAGGAGCGGCTGACCTCGTAAGAAAAATCAACGTGGCCCGGCGTGTCGATCAGGTTGAGGACATAGGTCTCGCCGTCTTCGGCCTTGTATTCCAGACGCACAGATTGGGCTTTGATGGTGATGCCGCGCTCGCGCTCCAACTCCATGTTGTCCAGGACCTGGGCCTTCATTTCACGTTCCGTCAGGCCGCCACACACCTGGATCAGGCGGTCGGCCAAGGTCGACTTGCCGTGATCAATGTGGGCGATGATCGCGAAGTTCCGAATGCGAGAAATATCAGTCATAGCGCGGGTATGTATCATTCACCGGGATGCTTTTCCATCCCATTATCTTGAGCTTATTTGTAAGCTTTTAGGTGGGTTATCCCAGGTCCACCTGCAAGCCCGCAAAAGCGGACTGCCGTTTGCCCAGCAATTCCCGGTATTCCCCGGGACCAAAGGAATAGCTGCACACCATACAGCCAATTTCCGCATCCAACGCAAACGGATCGGTGGAGCCTTGCATGGTGTTCTGGGCCTCGCCGCAGCGGGGGCATTGAACCGGCAGGATATCTGTATCCAAAAGCGTGTCGCGGGGTTCGGTTGTGGCGGACATTCTAATTTACGCCACAGGCTTTTGATGCGGCGTTATAGGCGGCGGTGAAGCCACTCAAAGAAAATGTGTCTGTGGTCAATGTGCCGCGGCTGGACGTGCCCTTAATGACTAAGTTGCTGCCACGGATCATGGCCTGGACCAATGGTGCGTCTTCATAGGCAAACGAATGCCCGCCATCTGGGAACATGGCATAGGACTTGCCACCGATTGTCGCGGTGACTTTACTTTTGGCACCGTAATCGTATCCGGCTTCGAGGCTGACCACGCCAATGGAATTATCTTGCGGACGATGCGAGACGAGCAAAAAGATGTCACCGCGTCGGGTATAATCCCCTTCGGATTTTGTCGGCAGTGTCGCAATATAGCAAAGCTGACCCCCGGCATTGGTCGCGTAGGCTTCCCAATCTCCGAACGTGCCTAAGAAATCTGCCTTGGTTTGGGCCAGGCCCTGTGCAGGCGCAGTCAACAGGACAACGCTCATCAGTGCGCCCAAGGAAAGATATTTTGAAAATCGCGTGTTATTCATAGTCTTGGTGATATACCGGAGTATGGCGCTGCCGCAAGTTCAATTCAGCGCATCTTACATTAATTTGAGCGATATTAGGGACTGAGGGTTGAGCGGTCCAATGGGAGAATGAAATGGCGAAGACGGGTCCACTGATTTGCGAGGTGACACGGGGCACGATGGTCGAAAGTGTGCACCGCGTGCACGCCATCGCTATGGATGGTTCGGGGATCGTGCAGCAGTGGGGCGATGCGGACCTGATGATGTATCCGCGCTCTGCTATCAAATACATGCAGGCCATTCCATTGGTCGAATTGGGGGCGGCGGATGCCTGGCAGCTATCCGAACAAGAAACAGCCTTGGCCTGCGCGTCGCATTCGGGGGAACGCACCCACGTTTCTGCTGTGAACGATTGGTTGTCACGCATGGACTTGGGCGAGGGCGATTTGGCATGTGGTGCGCATCTGCCCTACGACGAACCTTATGCTCATGAAATGATTGCCGCCGGTGAAAAGCCGACACGGTTGAACAACAACTGTTCAGGCAAGCATGCGGGATTCTTGACCACGGCCAAACATTTGGGCGAACCAACAGAGGGGTATCTTGATGCCGACCATCCAGTGCAAAAGCGCTTACATGATATTTTGGTCGATTTTGGCGGCGAAGACCTGATTGGTACGGGCCGTGGCATCGATGGTTGTGGGATTCCGGTGTATGGTATGACATTGGGTGCGTTAGCACGGGCCGCGCAACGGATGGCGGCACCGACTGGTGTCAGCGACGTGCGCGGTCAGGCCATCCAGCGCATTCTAAAAGCAGGCATGAAGTATCCTTATATGGTCGCGGGTCGGGCACGTTTTGATACCGACACCATGAGTGCCTTAAACGGCATGGTGGCGACCAAGGCTGGGGCCGAGGGTTTACATGTCGCGATTGCCCCGTCGAAAGGGCTAGGGATCGTGCTGAAGGCCGAAGATGGGGCAAAACGAGCGGCAGATGTGGCCATGGGATGGTTGCTCGGTCGCTATGGGTTCTTGAATGACGCGGCGAAGCAAGACCTCGCGTCGCATTTGACGCCCACCATCACGAATGCTGCTGGGGATAAGGCTGGGATTATAAGTATTGCCGATTAAGCCCCTATAGCACACGATAATAGGCTATTTGCCCATTGGACCGGCACTTGAGGACTTCGGTGCGTGCCGTTTGATGGATTATGAGGGGGTGTTTTGCGTAATCTCCGCGTTGCCCGACTTGCCCTATATGCTGTTGCCATTGGCGCAGTCATTATCCTGTTGGATCTCTCGATCGAATTGCGGGAAACAGCAAAAAATCAGATGATGAGGGATTTGCGCGCGGAAACGTCTGTCTTTACGCAGGATGTTCTGCGTTCGGTATCGGCGACCATAGATAATGTCAGCAGCGTCGGGGCTTACTTTGAATCGAGCGATATTATCACCGAGCAGGAATTCTCTCGGTTTGTAAACCGATCAAATATGCTGCGCGGCAATAAGCATGCCCAAAGCATTTCTGTGATGCCCATTGTTTATCGTGAACACCTGCAAAGTTACCTGGCAGCCATTGATGCGTGGAAATACGTGCGCGCCACCATCGGGTATGGCGAAATCATGATTGAAGAGGTGCCGGGACGCGAGATGTATGCACCTGCTGTGTATGTCGAGAGTGTCGCAGGACGCGACACGATGCTGGGGTATGATTTGGCGTCGGACCCCATCGCGCTGAACGTGGCCCGGGCCTCCATAATGGCTTTTCAGCCGCACATGACCCCGCCCGCCCGCGCCACCCTTCCCAACGGCGGCGAAGTTATTCAAGTGAAGATCATAGGCGGCGTGAAGTACGGCGGTGATATGGGTATGCGATATTACCTACCCGAAGACGCGGAACGCAGCTTGTTTATCACGGCTGTTTTCAGGCCGGATGCTGCAATCAAAGATTTTATGGGGGATCCGGGAAAAGCACGATTCACGCTTCGGGTCAGCGATAATACAGGAGAAACGCCAGTACATATTTTCGAGACAGAGCAAAAAGTCACGTCAGCCACTTTGGTCCACAAGGATCAAATCGTGCTCGGAAACCGTCTCTGGGCTTTTGAATATGGGGACCCCAGATTGGCCACGGGAAACCAAGTCGTCGATCGATTTATGATTTTGGGTTTCATTGGGGTTGCGGCGATTATCGCGCTGGCCCTCGCGCTGGATAAGCTTTTGCATATTCGAGGGCGGCTTGAACAAGATGTCCATGATCGGACACGAGCCTTGGAGTCCGCAAACGCTGCATTGATTGAGGCGGCTCAAAAGGCGAGCGCCGAAAGCGAGGCGAAGTCCATGTTCTTGGCGCATATGAGCCACGAGCTTCGCACCCCCTTAAATGCGGTCATCGGCTATGGGCAGATGTTGCAGTCCGAGATTTTTGGCAAAATTGGTGATGAGCGTTATGTGGATTATGCGAAAACAATTGTTGATGCGGGGACTATACAGTTGTCCTTGGTCGAAGCTTTGTTGGCGTTGACGGCGCTCGATTCAGATGGTCGAGACCTTTCGAAGTCAGATATTGATATCAATGCAATGGTAAAGCGGTGCATTGATTTGGTGCAGACCAAGGCTGACGAGAAATCTATCAAGATTAGGTTTGAGTCTTCCGCCAAGAGGAAAGTACTGAGCAGCGATGAGCGCGCGGTTCAGCAGATTCTAACGAACTTGTTATCCAATGCGGTGAAATATACCCCTAATGAAGGCAAGGTGACTGTCCACTTGGACGAAAGTAAAGACCGCGAAACCATTGTCACGGTCGAGGATAATGGCATTGGCATTCCCGAAGAACAGGTGGATGAGGTTTTGCATCCGTTTAGTCGCGCTCACGAGGACCCCTACCAAACGCATGAGGGTGTGGGGCTCGGATTGTCGATTGTACGTGGTCTTGCCGATGCGTGTGGTGCGAAGGTTCGCCTTAAAAGCAAGCAGGGCGTTGGCACATGGGTCACAGTTACATTCCCGCGCAATCCCCACTTTCCAGTCAGGCCCCCGAAGCCTAGTCGTTATAGCTTTTTGGTGGTGTACTTCTAAATTGTTCGGCCTCGGTACGAAATTTAACCCCACCATGGATTGGTTTTTGAAGCGCCTCGGTGGGGCCCCCTGGCCGGGTGGGACGGGGTGCAAACCGACCCACGGATTGAATCCGGTCATACATCACGATGGCACCGGCAATACCCACATTAACGCAAAACTTGGTCGGGATTTTGAGAATATGATCACATCGTTCGATCATTTCGGGCGATAACTCGCCGCGCTCCGGCCCCATCACATAAGCGGCTTGCGGCGGGTGATGAAAACTGGGCAGTTCCACCGAGTCATCGAGCAATTCAACACCGACCAGTTTGCAGCCCGCTGGCAACATAAGCTGATCAGGTTTTGGAAATTCATAAAATGGGACATGGGCGAGCGAGTCAGAAGTATCGGCCTTGCCGCCGCCACGGCGTGTATAAGCGGCGGCAACCGTGAACACAAAACTTGCCCCGAACGCATGCGCGGTTCGAAACAAATTCCCAACATTCATTTCCTTGGAAATTCCTTCGACGCCGACACCAAAAAAACCACGCATAATCTTTGCCTAATTCCGACTGCACGCATGCGTGCGAATTAACCGCACCTTGGGTGCGAAAACATTGTTCCGATCACGGTCATCATATAAATCATGTGACCAAAGATGTGCAGACCGAACATTCCAGACGGTCGAACGTATTGCAAGAAGGAGCCACCACATGCGTGCAGCTGTATGCCATGATTTTGAAGATTCTGGTCCACTGACCGTTGGTACATTGCCCAGTCCTGATTTGGCTGCGGGCTGTGTTCGTATTCAAGTGCGGGCGGCGGGTGTGAATTTTGCGGATACGTTGATCGTTAAGGGTGAGTATCAGGTCAAACCGCCATTACCGTTTGCGCCGGGTTTGGAAGTTTCCGGTTTTATCACTGAAGTGGCATCCGATGTGACGAGCTTGCAGGTCGGCGACCGGGTGATGGCATGTATTGATTACGGGGGCTTCGCCGAAGAGGCCGTCGCGCGGGCAACGGATGCGGTCGTCATGCCGGATAACATGACATTTGTCGAGGCCGCAGGCTTTCCCATTGTTTACGGCACGTCACACATCGGCTTGGTCAATAAATTGAAACTTCAAGCTGGTGAAACGTTGCTGGTTCATGGCGCCGCTGGTGGCGTCGGGCTGACAGCTGTTGAAATCGGCAAGGCATTGGGTGCCCGGGTTATTGCGACCGCAGGCGGACCAGAGAAGCTGGCGATTGCGAAAAAATATGGCGCCGATGATTTAATCGATTATCGGACCGAGGATATTCGCGAACGGGTGAAAGCCCTGACGGATGGCCGGGGCGCGGATGCGGTTTACGATCCGGTCGGGGGCTCGGTATTTGATGCGACGTTGCGCGCAACCGCCCAGGGTGGGCGTATTCTATTGGTCGGGTTTGCCAGTGGGACGGTGCCGCAAATCCCCGCCAATATTTTGCTGGTCAAGAACATTACCGCGATTGGCTATTATTGGGGGGCGCATCGCAAACTTGACCCGCAGTTGGTCAATGATTCCTTTGCCGAGCTGATGACGTGGTACGCGGATGGCAAGGTGAAGCCACATGTAAGCCATGTTTTTCCATTGGAAGACGTGCAGCAGGCCCTGGATACGCTGGCGCAGCGAAAATCGACAGGGAAAGTTGTGGTCACATTGACGGACGCCGATACCTAATGTTAGGAGCGCGCCGATAATGAAGATCGGGCCAAAACTCGCGATTTGTTTTGTCGGCATGGTCGTGGTGCCGTTGCTGGTCACGTCATGGATTTATGCGCGCTCGTCCGCGGACTTGGGTCGCGACATGGCAGATCGCGGCAAACAGCTGCTGATCAGTCGGATCACAGAAGACCTGAATCGCGCCCGGGATCTCAGCATTGCGACGCTCACTCAAACCAAAGATGAACTTCTCGGCGAAACGGTGCGCAATGCCGCGGAAATAGCCCGCCAGTTGATGACGACTCCAGATGCTGAGGCAATTTTAGGGGCACAAAGAGCACCTTTTGCAGCGGAAGCAGCAGAGGACAGTGCGCGTGGCATCAATTTGGAACGAAGTAATATTCGATTTGAAAGCGATGCAGACCCGTTAGAAGCCCCACAGGTTTTGGCCCGTTTGCAGGGGCTGGGCGACGTTGCCCGCACATCATTTTTGCGGAATCAGGCGACTGTCAGGGCTAATAGCATTGCTTTGGAAGTAGGTGTCACCGGATGGTATCCGGGAGGGAGTGAGATCGAAGCCAACGATCATCGTGAACGCGATTGGTATCTGACAACGCTGGAACAATTGACGCCGCAATGGTTTGCTTCTGACGCCGATCGTTTCCAAGAATTGTTCGCCGTCGCACCGCTGATCACATCCGATGGCCAAGTGGCGGGCGTGTTGCGCACGATTGTGCCGATCAAGAAACTTTTGGATTCCACTGTTCCGATCGCGTCCATCCCGACAAATGCGTCTGCGTATTTGATTGTCGTACCGGATGATCATCCAAATTTGTTTCCGCATGTGATTGGGTCTTTGTCTCCTGAATCGACGGACTGGGAAGTTTCGGATGGCATCGACGCGTTAGATTTCGAAGGTGACGACGCGTGGCTCAAACTGTTGAGTGATGTGCGATCCGGTGTCGATGGGTTGGAATTTGTCACACGTGGTACGTCCGAGGAAGTGTGGTCGTTTAAGCCGTTGGCCAAGGTCGTAGGTGGTGAACTTCATTTCGCCGTCGCGCAACCGCAGTCTGTGGTGACGGTCGCAGAAGCGCAGGCAGATGTGGCTGTGGGGGCTGCCATATCGAAACAAGTGCGGAACACAACGATTGTTGCCATCGTGGCAGGCTTGGTCGCGATTTTTGTCGCGCTGGCTGCGGCCAAAACCCTGACGGGACCCATTCGCCAACTCCATCAGGCGGCCAGGAAGTTGGCCAGGGGCGATTTTAGTGTGCGTGTGAAAAATAAGTCTAGGAATGAGATTGGTGAACTATCATCGGATTTCAACGCCATGGTTCCAGCCCTTGAAGAGCGATTGAAGGTCAAACGCGACCTGGATATGGCGCGGGAAATTCAACAGTTTCTGGTCGAACGGGCGGCGCCGTCGCTCGAGGGTTTCGACATCGCTGGTCAAACTATCTACTGCGATGAAACGGGTGGTGATTACCAAGATTTCATAGATATCCATGATGGCAAGAATAACGTCAAAGGATTGGCAGCGGTGATCGGCGACGTCACAGGGCATGGGGTCGGTGCGGCGCTGCTGATGGCGGCTGCGCGGTCGTCATTGCGGGCCCACATGAGACACGAGAATAATGTCCGGAAACTCATGGAAGCTGTGAATACAGATATTAGCGCAGACAGTTCTGGCGGGCGTTTTCTGACGATGTTCTTTGCTCTGCTTAGGCCAGGGTCGGGCAAGGTTTCATGGATATCGGCTGGGCACGAAGTGGCACTGATCTTTGACCCCGCGACAGACACATTTACTGAACTGGATGGCGAAGACATTCCGCTGGGTGTTGATGTGACATGGACATATACGTTGGCCGATGCCGATATCCCGAAAGGCGGGCTCTTGGTCGCATATACTGATGGTGTTCGCGAAGCAATAAACGCTGCGGGTGAACGGTACGGGATGGATCGTTTAAAAGCCTCCATACGCGCGGCGCATGCACGTGGAAGTTATACCATTAGTGAACAAATCATTGCCGATTGGCGAAATTATTGCGGCGATGTGTCGCCGAACGATGATGTTTCGTTGATGGTAATCAAATCGACCAATTAGTCAGAACCTCACGGGCGCTGTGTTTTCGGACTTTGCCCATGAATTGGCTGTGATTGCACCGGTCACGTTTTGACCATCATCAGAGAGTGGGAGCCGGGCGCTCGTGGTGTGATATATAACGCCTCTGATTGACTGCCATATCACGCGATGGAAAATGGGCTCTTTCTGCTCAATCAACTGTGGGAAGAGTTTTTCATTTACGAAGCCATAACCTCTGATTTTATCTGCAAAATAGAACTTTCCGGTGAGTTCCATCCCAGACACCTGAACCAGGTTCGATCCAAAGTAGCGATAGTGATAGTCGACGGGCTCGCCCACAAAATCGACCAGCGCAATACTGGGAATTAACTTGGTTGGTAACTCATCAATTCTGATGTCGCGTTTTTTGGGCGCAAATAAATCTCCACGCTTTTCCTGCCAATAGGCGAATGCTGGTGCGATTTCAGTGTCCGCGATGTCCTGGCGTGTAAGCTCCCGCTGCTCGATGAATTTGGCGAAATCGTCCTTATTGAAATCCGGTAGGGCGCGGATAAGACCATCTTGCGAGTTGACATCTTCTGGCGGTGTTGATCGAGAAAAATCCATATCAAAAAACCATATCACGGATTTGCTTCAGATGGGAATGTGGAGTTCCACATGGGGAAAACTGCGGAATCCCGCATGGGTACTTTGTTTCATCATAGGTAGGTGCGCGCAAACAAGGATATCGTGTTTGCAGTGACCATGCCGGTAACTCTCTCGCCATCATCGGATAGGGGTAGACGCACGGCTTTGCTTTCATACCTCACGCCACGAGACGATTGCCATTCAAAATGATGGAACATGGGTGCGCGTCGCGCGATGAGTTCTGGTGCCAACGTTTCGTTGATCGCCCCAAAACCAACGATGTGATCAGCGAAGTAACGCTTGCCCGTCAGTTCCATGCCCGCGATATGAACAAGATGGGTGCCGAAAAATCGATACAGAAAATCCATCGGCTCATCGACAAAATCGATGACGGCGACTGACGGAATGAGCTTGGGTGGTAGTTCATCAATATGAAAAGACTTTCGCGATGGTGCGATATCGGCACCTTTGATTGACCGCCAGTAATCCAGGGCTTGTTCAATTGATTCACCTGTGATGTCGGCGTCGGTAATCTCCGCCAGCGTATGGAAATGAGCCAGTTTATCTGGGTTCTCAACACTGGGAGCTTCACCAGGCTCAGCACGATCAAGGATGTCAGGCCGAAAGGATTTTGGATCAATCTTTTCCATATTTTAAAAAGGGTATGTATTTGCACCCTTTTTGTCGATTGTGGGAAACCGCATTTGTTACAGTGAGCAAAGCATAGGATGATATGGTATGATTATCTTGGAGGGTACTATGAATAAGATTTTCCCCACGTGTGTGAAGTTTTTCGCATTGCTTGCAATTGTTGGAACCGTTTCTGCATGTGCACCAGAAGTGGGTTCGCCAGAATGGTGTGCTGATATGAAGGAAAAACCAAAAGGTGACTGGTCCGCCAATGAAGCGGCTGACTTCGCCAAACACTGCGTCCTATAGGATTTCGCTTGATCGCTCAGTCGAGCGTTTGCCTGTTCCGACCGACATTTATGTGGCCCAGTGATGCCAGAACAAAGCGTACCGTTTTTTCCTGACTCACTTTTGATTGAGAGTGCCAGGCTGCGCATTCAGCCATTGGTCGAGGCCGATGCCTCGGACCTCTGCGCGACAGTTTCGTCTCCAACAATCAAGCTGGCTGTTTACATTCTTCGCAATGGATTGTCTCAGACGCAGGCCAAGGATTTGATCAAGGACAATTCTTCAACGAATGTTCTTTGTGGGATTTGGCTAAAGCCCGAGGGTCCTCTTATCGGCGCGTTTCGGCTGCACCTTCATGACAGTGGGCATGACAATGGGGCAGTCGAAGTTGGTTATTGGCTCGATATTGATTGGCATGGCCAAGGTTTTGCCAAAGAGTCATTGAAGAGTGTGCTGGCGTATCTGAAAGGGCATGAGCAAAAACCCGAGGTGATTGCCGAGTGCGATCCGACCAACGCACCCTCTCAGGCCATTCTGTTGAACAATGGATTTCGATGCACGGGAGAGGCGGGAAAGCGCCCTGGCCGCGAACGGTATCAATATTCCGCCGAAGACGCGTCACTCTAAACCGTTAGCCTTCAAGGTTCATTCGAGCGTCCGCAGATAGATCATGTAGTCCAGCGGTGGCGGGTCGACGGGCACCTGGCACAATTGATCATGGGCTTGGCCGCGATGGTGGGTCGCATGGTTGAACATGTGTGCAATGATGGTACGGCGCTGATCGGTCGCGGAAAACCCGAGCAGGCTTGAGTAACTGACATCGCCTTCGAAATCAGCGGCCGACAAACCCTCAACATAATCAATGATAATATCGTCTTCGGCGGCACGCTCGGTGATATAGGTGTCGCGGTCTTCGACCACGATTTGATCCAGGCTGTCAGCGGGATAAGGCGCATCGACCAAGCGTCCGTGCCACAACCAATCGACGAGCAATAGATGGTTCAGCGTGCCGTGGATCGAACCAAAGAATGATTGGCGCTCTTTCATATACTCATCTTCGGAAATGGCGGCGATGGCCTCCGATATGCGGGTATTGGCCCACTTGTTGAAGTGCGCCATGGAAATAAGGTGCTGCTGCATTAGATGTCTCCCCAATATGTTTGTCGTGTTG
>CBFHXC010000076.1:0-13513 GCA_965659695.1 Rhodospirillales bacterium | reverse complement strand
AAAATTGACCGCAGAACAGTTGACCCTTTCTTGGGAGCATCGTCCCGCACTTGGCGTTGATGACTTTCTGATTTCACCATGTAACGAGCAGGCCGTCGCCAAGATCGACGCGTTTCCCGACTGGTCATCGCCTGCACTGATCATCGTCGGCGCCGAGGGTTGTGGCAAAACCCACCTAATCCGCGTGTTTCAATCCATGCATGGGGGAACCGTCGTCGCGCCAGATCATCTTGCCGCCGAACACATTTCTGAGTTGCCAGAATCTGAAGCTTTTCTGATCGAAGATTCGTCCGACTGGATCGGCATTAAAGAACACGAAGAAGCCCTGTTTCATCTCTATAACCGTTGCTTTGCCAGCGGCGAGAAGTTGCTCATCGCATCACGAACTTTTCCCAATCATTGGGATATCCTCACCCCTGACCTAGCATCGCGATTAAAAGCCGCAGATTTTGCCGAAATTGGCCCCCCGGACGATACATTGCTGATGGCATTATTGGCCAAGCATTTCACCGATCGGCAGGTTCGTGTTGCACCTGGGGTAATTGAATACGTCACACCGCGGATAGAGCGATCTTTTGCCGCCGTTCAATCGTTTGCCGCCGCTGCTGATGCCAAGGCCCTGAAGGACAAACGACAGATCACCATCCCATTGGCACGCGACGTCCTCTCAACCACCGAGTAGCACTCAACTTGACCCTCAACTTGACCATGGGTTCGCCGTCGATAGAGTGTGAGCCAATAAACCAATAATGGAGAAGAGATATGGATTTGGGTATCGCCGGGAAAAAAGCCATCGTATGTGCGGCGTCAAAAGGGCTGGGCAAAGCCTGTGCAGCGTCTCTGGCGCGCGAAGGTGTCGATGTCACGATATGCGCACGAACAGAAGAAACACTGAATGAAACCGCCGAAGAAATTCGCGCTCTGGGCGGCGGCAGCGTGACCGCGATCGCCTGCGATATCACATCGGATGCCGGTCGCGATGCGGTTTTAGCCGCATGTCCTGAACCCGATATTTTGGTCAACAACGCAGGTGGTCCGCCTCCCGGTGATTTTCGAGATTGGGACCGGGACGACTGGATCAAAGCGGTGGATGCCAACATGCTGACGCCGATCTTCCTGATCAAAGCCACGGTCGATGGCATGATTGACCGCAAGTTCGGGCGTGTCGTGAACATCACCTCAAGCGCTGTCAAAGCCCCCATCGACATCCTGGGCCTCTCGAATGGGGCGCGTGCGGGTCTCACCGGATTTGTCGCAGGTATCGCGCGTAAAACCGTGAGACATAACGTCACCATCAATGGTCTGCTCCCAGGGCCATTTTACACGGACCGCCTAATTTCAAACTTGAAAGTCACGGCGGAAAAATCTGGCCAGACGTTTGAAGAGGCCGCCGCCCAACGGGCCGCTGGCAATCCCGCAGGCCGATTTGGTCAGGCCGAAGAATTCGGTGATTACTGCACCTATTTATGTTCGGCACAGGCGGGTTATGTTACCGGACAGAACCTGCTGATGGATGGGGGAAGCTTCCCAGGAACGCTTTAATCGCGCCCAACTGCTACTCGCAAGGGAAAGCGCGTCTGAGTTCAATCGCGACCAAAACAGCCGTGGGCGATGTAATATGTTCGGTTAATTGATCGGTATCGCTCATGCGCTGCAGCGCGCTTTGAATAAACTCATCCAGAAATTTAGGCGAGACCGGCAATCCCTCTGGCATACAAAAAAACACTTTGCTACCAGATGCCTCGGTCGGGGCCTGCACAGCCTGAATACCATCCATTAAGCCGACGATATAAAAACGCCATCGGGCACGGGCGAGTTCGTCGCCATTGTGCGCTTGTTGGCGCAAACTCAGATAGTCTGCGACGGTGATATTAGCAAACGCAGGGTTTGGAGCCGCCAAAAACATCAACGTCACCACGCACGCTAGCGCTAGATTTTGGCCGAACCGCATGCTCTGACACCCCTTAATAACTGAATTTGTTTATCTGAATAAATATCGCACGCATCCATCAATTGCCCAAACGGTTAGGATTTTGGCCGAACTCAAAAAAATCCAAATCAAACACAACAAAAGTTTAATATCGTAGGACGTGCAAATTGCACCTTATTCGTGATAACATATTGTTTCCTCTACTATTTCATTGCTGCAATACAGGACTTCCATGGACGACAACTTGCCCGTCGATATTGATAGACCCAAATACAATCAGAACGACGCTGATGCTTCAGTCGTTGCGGGTGGCGCGCGATTTTTGAACCGCGAACTTTCTTGGCTGTCGTTTAACACCCGTGTACTTGAAGAAGCCGAAAATGAAATGCACCCGCTTCTGGAACGTGTGCGGTTCTTGTCAATTTCAGCGGCCAACCTTGATGAATTTTACATGGTGCGTGTTGCCGGTATCAAAGGGCAAATTCGCGCCGGTGTCAGCCAGCCAAGTGACGACGGCTTAACGCCGGCCCAGCAAATGGACGCCATCCAACTTGAAACGCACAAGTTGATGACGCGACAGCACGAGATTTGGCGCAAATTGCTTGTCGACCTTGCCAAGGAAGACATCCACGTGCTCGACGGCAAGGACGTGTCGCCGGATGACATGGAATGGCTCGAACAAGAGTTCATGGCACATGTTTTCCCAGTTTTGACGCCATTGGCCGTCGATCCCGCTCATCCGTTTCCGTTTATACCTAACCTGGGATTTTCTCTGGCACTTGAATTGCGACGCGATGCGAGTGATGAACAGCTACGTGCGTTGCTGCCAATCCCCGCCCAACTCGAACGGTATATTCGAATGCCGGGCCCTGGTATTCGGTTTATTCCTCTGGAAGATTTGGTTCTTCTATTTCTGGACAACATCTTTCCCGATTTCGAATTGGTCGAATGGGGTGCGTTCCGTGTTATCCGCGATAGCGAAATGGAAATCGACGAAGAAGCCGAGGACTTGGTCCGAACCTTTGAAAGCGCGCTGAAGCGCCGCCGCCGCGGGTCCGTCATTCGCCTGACGTTCAATGCCGATATGCCAGATCAACTAAAAAACCTGGTCATCAATGAAATGGGGGTCGAAGCCAGCGTGGCAATGCCATTGGAAGGCCCGCTGGGCTTGGTGGACACCAAAGAACTTGTCATTGAAGAACGTCCAGATTTGTTGTTCACGCCATTCAATGCACGCTTTCCCGAGCGGGTGCGTGACTTTGGCGGCGATGTGTTCGCAGCGATTTCAAAAAAGGACATCGTCGTTCATCACCCATATGAAAGCTTTGACGTTGTCGTCCAATTCGTCCGCCAGGCTGCACGTGATCCGAATGTGGTAGCGATCAAACAAACGTTTTATCGGACATCGAACGACTCGCCGATTGTGGCCGCGCTGATCGAAGCCGCGGAGGCTGGAAAATCCGTCACTGCGATGGTCGAATTGAAAGCCCGGTTTGACGAGGAAGCCAACATCCGCTGGGCCCGCGACCTGGAGCGTGCAGGTGCGCAAGTGGTCTATGGATTCGTTGATAAAAAGATCCACGCGAAAGTAAATTTGGTGGTCCGTCGCGAGGGTGCAAACCTGCAGTCTTATGTGCACTTCGGAACCGGCAATTACCACCCGATCACAGCCAAAATTTATACCGATTTGTCGTTCTTCACATGCGATCCCAGCTTGTGTCGTGACGCGGCCCGCCTGCTCAATTTCATGACCGGGTATGCGCAGCCGGCAGAAATGGAAAAGTTGAAGTTTGCGCCGAACACGCTTCGCCCGACGTTAGAACAATGCATCGATCAGGAAATCGCCAACGCCCAGGATGGGAAACCGTCTGGCATCTGGATGAAAATGAACGCACTGGTGGATGCTGAATGCATCGAAAAACTATATGAGGCTTCGGCAGCGGGCGTGCCCATCGATCTGGTGATTCGCGGGATTTGCTGTTTGAAGCCCGGCGTCCCAGGTTTGAGCGATAACATCCGCGTCAAAAGCATTGTGGGCCGATTCCTCGAACACTCTCGGATTTTCTGTTTCGCAAATGGTGAAACCCTTCCGTCTCGACAAGCAAAGATATTCATCTCGTCAGCGGATTTGATGCCACGCAACCTTAATCGACGTGTTGAAATAATGGTTCCAATAGAGAACGAGACTGTACATCAACAGATCATCGAAGAGATCATGGTCGCCAATTTCCGCGACCAATCGCAAAGCTGGACCATGAATGCTGACGGATCATTTGATCGGGTCACGCGCGGCGATGGTACGTCTGCGCATATGTACTTTATGACCAATCCCAGCCTTTCAGGGCGTGGATCGGCATCGGAATTGGGTGATCCCGATCCGAAGTTAAAGCGCCACAAAAAATAAAAAATAACGATTAACAACATCTCTTCATTGACGCGCTAAAATCTGAAACTACGATCACGCTCGTGGTTGGAAATGCTCCCCCTATTGAGGCACGCGCCCCCAAAATGACCGGGCGCATAGGTGTCGTTGATATCGGCTCAAACACCGTTCGACTGGTGGTTTATGATGTCCCTGATCGCATGCCCGTGCCTATGTTCAATGAAAAGGCCGAATGCCGACTGGTAGAAGGCCTGTCAGAGACAGGAAAACTATCCGAAAAAGGCACAGCACGCGCGATGGCTAGCCTGGGCCGCTTTGTGCAATTGGCTGAATCGATGCGGGTCGATACGCTGGATTTGGTCGCAACCGCGGCCGTCCGCGAAGCATCAGATGGTGAAGCGTTTGTCCGTGCGATTGAAGAGACCTTTGACAACATCACCGTCACAGTTTTAAGCGGTGCCGAAGAGGCAGAACTCTCCGCTCTCGGAATGGTCGTTGGGGTGCCGACGGCAACCGGGTTGTTGGGTGATTTAGGGGGTGGTTCGCTTGATCTTGTCCTCTTGAAAAACGGTAAGGGCCTCAAGTACGGCACCTTGCCATTAGGCCATGTTCGGTTGCGCGAATTGGCAGGCGGCAAAATCCGGAAAGCCAATAACATCATCAGAGAAAATCTGGATCAATCCGAATGGTTGCAAGACGCCAAGGGGCAGGATTTGTATCTTGCAGGCGGCGTGATGCGGGCGCTTTCGCGCGTGTTTATTGAACAAATGGACTATCCGCTGCACATCGTTGACCAATTTTCATTACGCAGTGATGAGGCAGCGCGGATGGCAAACCTGCTTGCAGGTTTGAGCGCCAGCACATTGAAAAAAATCCCTTCTATTTCGCCAGCACGCGTCAAAAGTATTTCGTTCGCAGCAGCCTCCGTCGCGCAAATTGTCGAGCGCATAAAACCAAAACGGGTGATGTTCTCAGGGTATGGTATGCGCGAAGGCCAAATGCTCAAACGCCTACCGCCCGAAATGCGCGCGCAAGATCCCTTGATCGCGGGTGCCATGACATTCGCGGAGCGGACGGGCCGGTTTTCACTGGATGGATCCGAAGTGGCCACCTGGGTATCTCCGCTATTTCCGGATATGGATACAGCTGATGAACGCCGCATTCTGGCCGCATGCCTATTGTCTGACATTGGCTGGAACGAGCATCCGGATTATCGGGCAGAGCATGCGTTCTATCGCTGCCTGCGCCTGCCATTCGCAGGGTTGACCCATGCGGACCGGGTCTTTATCGCGACGTCTGTCTACGTGCGTTACAACGGCGATTTTGACGCGCCGTTGGTGAATTCGGTGCAGAGTCTCCTCGCAGACGACCAACTCAAAAAAGTCGATGGAATCGGCCGCGCGATTAGATTAGCGCATACGCTGTCAGGCTCTGCGCCTGGATTGCTCTCTCGCACACGATTAGAACGCAAGGCAAAGACGCTTGTTCTGCATTTACCGGGCGACACAGCGGTATTTCGCTCTGATACCGTTGAGCGACGCTTTCGCGGCCTCACGAAGGTGCTTGGGCTGCGTGGGTTGATCAACAAAAAAGCTGTTTAGGCTCAGAACACTGGCTATTCAGCGGCGGCTTCCATTACGGGCGCATCGACAACCACCACACGGTTCCCTTTAAGCACCAAACAAATCTCAGCATTTCGAAGACGCAACGCATCCTCGCCAAACACCGAACGGCGCCATCCTTTTAGGGCCGGCACGTCCGCTTCTTCGCCAAACGCCGCGATCAGTTCAACATCTGCGGTATTCGCAATCAGCTTGACCGCAACGTCCGCGTCGGCAGATTTCATCTTCAACAAAACTTTGAGCAAATCCGCCGCTGCCGCCGTCCAAGGAGGGAAATCTGGCTTCGCCGCATACTTTGGCCATTCAGACTTGGGGGCATCCGCACCTTCTGTGATGGCCGCCAAAAGGCTTTGCCCACCAGATCCTTCGGCAAGGCGCCGCCCCAAACCCCGGGTTTTGGACAGATCATCAACGGATTTTGGGATGCGATGAGAAATCTCTAACAAGGCCTCGTCACGTAGCACTCGGTTGCGCGGCATATCGCGGGATTTTGCCTGTTCTTCGCGCCACGCAGCCACTTTTTGCAACACGGCCAACTGTCGCCCTTTGGCGCCACGTGTTTTGATCCGCTTATAGGCGTCGGCAGGATCAACCAAATAGGTGTTCGGGTCTTCAAGAATATGCATTTCTTCTTGGACCCAGCGTTGGCGGCCAGAAAGTTCCAGCTTGCCCGCTAGAATTTCATAACATGGACGCAGGTGCGTCACGTCTGACAACGCATACTTGACCTGCTTTTCACTGAGCGGACGCAATTTCCAATCGGTAAACCGAGATCCCTTATCGACTCGCGCGCTCGTCAATTTACTGACAAGGTTTTCATACCCCACCGAATCACCAAAACCGCACACCATGGCCGCGACCTGGGTATCGAATATGGGCGTTGGCAACTCGCCAGCAAGTTTCAGAAATATCTCTAAATCCTGACGCGCGGCGTGAAAAACCTTCAACACACTGGTGTTCGCCATCAACTCGAACAACGGAGATAAATTCATACCTGGCGCCAGCGGATCCACACAAGATGCCTGCTCCGACCCACCCAGTTGAACCAGACACAGCTCGGGCCAATACGTACTCTCGCGGATGAACTCGGTATCCACAGTCACATAAGGTTCTTCTGCGAGGGATTTGCAAAACGCGGCAAGCGCGTCTGTCGTCGTAATTAAGTCAGTCTTTTCAATCATGCTCGGACGTTACACGCTCTGGGCTGATATCTAAACCGCAATCATGCATCAATGAATGGGTTTGCACTAAAAGCCTCTAGTTTTTCCCCCGCCTCGCGGACAGCAGCCAATTTGGGCCAGATCGATAGGTCAGAAAATTCGCCAACGCGCGCTGTCAGATGACCCAAACTCGCGGTGATCGCAAAATCCGCATGTGTTGGGCCATCGCCGCAACTCCATTCCCCTTCGATGCTGCGTTCGAGAAAATCGATCGACGCGCGAATAGAGGCGATATACGCCTCTATAAATTCAGGGCTTTGCAGGTTTATCGGCCGTCGCACTGTTTCAGAACGCAACTGTACCGCACGTTCAGAAATCCCTGCGGCAATCGCCGCTATCCTTAAAATCTGGCGTCGCCGCGCTCCGGCCCTGGGTGTCAGGATATTCTCGTCGTCGACCAGTTCGTCCAAGTAATCGATGATCAGCGCGCTTTCGATCAAGGTTTCACCATCATCAAGGATAAGTGCTGGCACCTTACCCAGCGGATTAAGCCGCATGACTTCGGCGCGATCACCAAAAACAGACAAGTTGTGACGATCAAACGACAAACCATATTGGGTCATCGTCGCCGCTACACGGCGTACAAAGGGCGAATCGAGTTGTCCCACCAATACCAACATCTGTCTTCAGCCCCTGTTATCCCGCAACAATCCCTATTTTAGCGGCAAAAAGACATACGGCTCAATCACTTGCTCAGCATAGCTTTCACAGGGCTGCATCTAGTAACCGCGCATTATGCGGATAACCGAGATGGATCACGACACCATCAATGATATCTTCTCTTCATCATGCCCAAACGATATAAGACCTCGCCACCGACCAACATACGCCCGCGACAGCTCTCAAATGTTGCGATGCTGGGCCTTGTGGCACTGTTGCTTTTGACCTGCATTTTGTTGCGTCGAGACATCTTCACGGATTGGGGACCTGCCGTATGGTGGGGCGTTTCAGTGACATGCGCGTTCATCGCAGGCTTGTTACTGCATCGCATCTTGTTTCCGACTACCTTGGTGTTGGTCAGCCACGATCACATTGCGTTTCCACGTGCCTTATCAAAACCGATCAAATGGTCATTGATAAAACGTATCGAAGTTGTAAGTGATCGTGCCGGGCTTAAAGATGTCAAAGATCGGCTAATTCTACATCTGAAACGTCCGGCAAAGATCGACTGGCGCGCCAAAAAAATCCGGGACAAAATTGGTCTCTCGCAGCAAACCTCGGTCTCTATCGACGTTGACCATGCTTGGCCCTGCCGTGCGGCTGATGCCCGAAAAATCATCCGAGACGCTGCCCTGCATCTTGCCAAATCACCCCAAGACTCGCGAACGTCTGGTCGCACGACGTTTATGCCTAAATTGGCTATGGGTGGGATCATGGCGGCGATTTTGATGCTTCCCGTGCTTAGTCACGCCACAGGCTTCGGTTTACCCCGCGTGTTTTCCAAGGGCATGGGCCATTACCAGTCGGGCGATATTGTTGCGGCTCTGCCCCATCTCAGAAACGATGCTCGGGCCGGCGACCCAGAGGCAGCTTATGTGCTGGGATTATTGTATTCCAACGGCGATGGCGTGGATCGGAATCTGTCGATGGCGCTCGGATGGTTCCAGCGTGCCGCCACACATGGCTCAGAAGATGCCGGATTCCAGTTAGGAAACGCATACCGCCTTGGATTGGGCACGCCACAAGATATCAAAAAAGCGATTATGTGGTACACCCGTGCCGCCGATGACGGCATTCCCCAAGCGGCACATGCATTGTCCCGGATCTATCGCATCGGCGATGGCGTCCGTCGGGATTACGCGACCGCGATCCACTGGTTGGAAAACGCCGCATCACACAGCTATGCCCCTGCGTATCACGAGTTGGGGCGCCTGCACCTCGAAGGTATTGGCATTTCCAAAGATCCAAACAGGGCCGCGCACTACTTTGAACTTGCTGCCGACAAGGGGCACATCCCTGCCCGCTTTGATTTGGCAAAGCTTTTGTTGCGTGGTGGTCCAAAAGACAAAGCCATGGGCGCAGACCTGTTAAGGAGCGTCGCCGAAAGTGGATTTGCCCCTGCGCAGCGGCGCTTGTCTCAGCAGTTGCATTCAGGACGTAATTTTTCGCGAGATCTAATCAAGTCTTATAAATGGATCACACTGGCAGTGCGTTCTTGGCCCGAGAATGGACGTTCGGAGCTCGTCAATGAATTGCTGGGAATTGAACGGGCGTTGACGCCGGAACAACTGGCCGCTGCAAAAGCTGAAATTCGTGCGTGGAAACCATCATCTCTTTGAGCGTTCATTGAGACCTTACCCTTTTGAAGCGGTGTTCACCGTGTTAAGACCCGCCCCATGTTAAGCGTTCAAAACATCACCTATCGGATTGCCGGGCGAGTCTTGTTAGAAAATGCAAGCCTATCGGTTGAGCGCGGCCAAAAATTGGGCCTGATTGGCCGCAATGGGACGGGCAAAACCACTCTTTTCAATATGATATCGAATGTCGTTCAGGTCGACGATGGCGAAATTCAGCTACAGCGTGGCGTTCGCTTGGGCCAAGTGGCACAAGAGGCCCCTGCAACCGATAAATCGCTCATCGAAACCGTCTTGGCCGCCGACGAGGAACGTGAGTCCCTGTTGGCGGAGGCCGAAACAACGACTGATCCATCACGCATTGCCGACGTCCATAACCGCTTGTTAGATATAGAGGCCGACCGCGCGCCTGCCCGTGCCGCACGTATTCTGGCAGGACTTGGGTTTAACGAAGAAGCACAGCAGCGAACCTGCACCGAGTTTTCCGGCGGCTGGCGAATGCGTGTGTCCCTGGCCGCCGCCTTATTCGCGCGCCCAGATTTCTTGCTACTGGATGAACCGACGAACCACCTCGACCTCGAAGCCGCATTATGGCTGGAACAGTACCTTCAGGGATGGAACGGTACTTTGTTGGTCATCTCTCACGATCGGCGTTTTTTGAACGCGATTGTCGATGGGATTATTCATCTATCGAATTGCAAACTAACCCGTTATCAGGGCAACTATGATAGATACGAGCGCACCCGCCGCGAACGCCTAGAACTCGAAGCCAAAATGCAAGTCCGCCAAGAGGCCGCCCGTGCGCATATCCAAAGCTTCGTTGATCGTTTTCGGGCACAAGCCACAAAGGCAAAACAAGCGCAGTCGCGAATCAAAATGCTGGCCCGAATGGAGCCCATCGTTTCGGTGATGGAAGAAAAAACCATCCAATTTAATTTTCCGCAATCTGCGCTGCCCGCGCCACCACTTATCGCCATTCAAAACGTCAATGTGGGCTATGAGCCTGGCAAGCCCATCTTGCGGAATTTGGATTTGCGGATCGATCCCGATGATCGGATCGCGCTGATCGGTGCCAACGGGAACGGCAAATCGACATTGGTGAAACTCCTTAGCGATAAGCTGAAACCCGAAAGCGGCCAATTGGTCAAAGCCCCCAAGATCGAAGTCGGCTATTTCGCCCAGCATCAAGCTGACGAGTTGCGGCTTGATGAAACCCCGTTTGATCACGTCGCGCGGATGTTGGATGAAAACCGCGAAAGCAGTCTGCGGGGTCATCTGGGCCGCTTTGGATTCTCTGGTGATCGCGCGGAGACCAAAGTTGAAAGTTTATCGGGGGGAGAAAAAGCCCGGCTACTTTTTGCGCTGATGAGTTGCGGCAAACCAAATATCCTATTGCTGGATGAACCGACGAACCACCTAGATGTGGATGCCCGCGAAGCGTTGCTTCATGCATTGAATACATTCGAAGGTGCGGTGATCCTTGTCAGCCACGATGCGCACTTGCTTGAACTGGTGGCGGATCATTTGTGGTTGGTCGACGAAGGCACATGCCAACCCTATGAAGGGACGCTTGATGATTACGCGTTAGAGCTCCGCTCTAAACGTCGTGTCGCACGCCAAAGCGATAAAGCTGAAACTGCTGGCGACGCCCCAAAGGAAAATAAAAAACAAGCCCGCAAAGACCGCGCCGAACAACGCAAAGCGACAGCTAAACTGCGTAAAACTGTTCAAGAGACAGAAAAGAAAATGGCAAAGTTAGGTGAGCAAAAGCAGAAACTAGAAGCACGCCTTGCTGATCCGAAAATTTATAACGGTTCAACCAGCGATATGATGAAGCTGCAAGTCGAACATTCAGAAATCAAAGAAGCCATGGACCAAGCCGAGGCTGCATGGCTCGAAGCACAAGAGGCCCTGGAGGGGATTGCGTAAGGCAATGAGCGCCACGTTCACAGATGACCTGGGAACGCGCCACGAGGTTTCCAAAAATTCACGCATATTATGTCTGGTGCCAAGCATCACTGAGTTGCTTTTTGATCTAGGCTTAAGCCATCAACTTGTTGGCCGCACCCAATACTGTATCCATCCAGCGAACAAGATTGAACGTATCCCGTCGGTCGGTGGCACCAAAAAGATCAACATGGCAAAAGTCAAAATGGCCGCCCCCACACACGCCATTCTGAACATCGATGAAAACCCGAAATCGATGGCCAATGATCTAAGTGAATTTGGCATAAAAGTCATCGTCACCCACCCAATGCACCCCCAAGACAATATCAATCTGTATAAATTGATTGGCGGTATTTTTGACCGCCCTGATCGGGCGCAGAAACTTGCAGGCGCATTTGAGGCTGCACGGGAGCACTTAGCGCAATCTGCTGTGAGTTCGCCCATGAAAGTCTTGTATCTAATATGGAAAGACCCGTGGATGGCGGTATCCGCAGATACCTATGTCGCCAACACACTTCAACTTGTGAATTGGCAAATCGCCACACCCGGCATGTTGGATGGACAAACAGGCGATGCCGCACGATATCCGAAAATTGAAATGACCAACGATGTCCTAGGCGACGTCGATTTAGTCCTGTTTTCAAGTGAGCCCTATTCGTTCGATCAAACCCATATCAGCGAATTCCAGACTGCCTTCCCAAATCATGCGCACAAGGCCCATATCATCGATGGCGAGATGGCGTCGTGGTACGGTTCGCGTGCGATCACTGGCCTTTCCTATCTGCGCGCATTCACGGAACGTCTCTGATGTTTGCAGCGGGCGTTCGATTATCAGCACTCTATGGTGGCATGTTCCTGGTAATCGGCATCATGATGCCATTTTGGCCCGTGTGGCTCGAAGCCAAGGGTCTCTCGTCCACCGAAATTGGTATGGTGATCGCGGCGGGTAGTATCGTCCGTGTGCTCATTGGCCCCCTCGCGGCCCGTATCTCGGACCGGACGGGCGAGCGAAAGCGCCCCATGATTGTGCTTTCAATCCTGGGCTTGCTGATGTTTTTACCCTTCGCGCTGATCGATAGTTTTTGGGCGATCCTGATTTTACAGGCACTGTTCGCAGGCATGTTTGGGCCGATGATGCCCCTCAGCGAGAGCCTGACCATGACCGGCGCCAAACAAGATGGACTGGATTATGGACGGATCAGATTATGGGGATCCGTCACCTTTATCATCGGGGCATCGGGGGTCGGTTATTTCCTGAAAGGCGCAGACCCATCACTGATCTGGACGGCCATCGCCATGGCCTTTGGTGTTTTTGCAATCGCCACAATGTGTGTCCCTGATTATCGGGTCGCCCCCGGAAAAGCAGATAGCACACCCGTTCGACAAGTCCTCCGCGACAAAACATTTTTGATTTTCATTGCGGCCACCGCCTGCGTTCAGGGGTCGCACGGCCTGATGTACACGTTCGGCACCCTTAATTGGCAACACATTGGTTTTGACAACTTCACTATTGGGTTGTTGTGGGCCGAGGGTGTGGTCGCCGAGGTGATATTATTTGTATTTGCAGCTGGCGCCGTGCGTAAAATTGGCCAAGCCCGACTGATTGCCCTCGCAGGTCTCGCAGCCCTTATTCGTTGGACGGCGATGGGCCTGACCGAAGATTTATGGCTCACCATCGCACTTCAACTCCTGCATGCTTTTACGTTTGGCGCCGCGCATTTGGGGGCCATCTATTTTATCGCGGAGCGCATGCCCGAAGACGTCTCCGCGACCGCGCAGGTGCTTTATGCCCTGACCGTTTCTGGTTTTGGGATCGGGTTAACAAGTTATGCATCCGGGCATCTTTACGACGCCTATGCTGGACAGGCATTTTTCGCGATGGCGATCATGGGGGCCATCGGCATGCTGCTGGCGTGGAGCATTCGACGGCGACAATGATGTTCAGGCAACCAAACCGGAACCACGTAAATGGGTGATGTCCTCGTCTGAAAAACCAGCAGCCGACAGAACCTGATCAGTATGTTCCCCCAACGCAGGCGCAGGTGATCTGAATGTACCCGGAGTTTCCGATAGATACGGATGAATATTGTGCATCGGCACGATGCCGAGCTCTTCAT
>CBFHXC010000075.1:0-13540 GCA_965659695.1 Rhodospirillales bacterium | reverse complement strand
CCATCATCGTGTTGGGCAGCATCGCAATGTTCGCAGGCGCCTTGGGCGAGCGGTTAGCCGGCTCAGTGCGGGCGCAAAAAATACTGAACTGGATTGCAGATACAGTTTTTGTCGGTCTGGCGGCACGACTGCTCGTCGCTGAAAGATAAAAACTCTTTGATGCTAGGCCAGGTCGAGCGCCTTGGATTTCAGATCGCTTAAATCAACAGTTCGAAGCGCACCCTGGTGGGTCGATGTCAGCACAACGTTCGGTGCTGCGCCTGCATTAAAGGCTTCGAACCAACGATCGGCGCACAGGCACCAGCGATCCCCCGGTTTCAGGCCGGGGAACCGATACTGTGGCATCGGTGTCATCAAGTCGTTGCCGCGTGATTTGGAGAACGCCAAGAATTCCTGCGTGACCTCGGCACACACCGTGTGACTGCCGTGATCGTGTGGACCTGTTGAACAGCATCCATCACGATAAAAACCCGTAACCGGATCAAGCCCGCAGGGCACCAGGGGCTCGCCAAAAACGTTGAGGTCCGGTTCTTTGTCGTCGTTATCGTTCGACGCGGTCACCGTTAGCCATCCTCGCTGGGTCGTAGCGGTTCGCGCATGGTGACGAATTCTTCGCCTGCGGTCGGATGAATGCCAATGGTGGCATCAAAGTCCGCCTTGGTCGCACCCACCTTCACGGCGATTCCGATGCCTTGCAGAATTTCTGGTGCATCAATGCCCATCATATGTGCGCCTAAGATTTTGTCGGTGTCTTTTTCTACGATCAGCTTCATCACGGATTTCTCGTTTCGACCGGACAACGTATGCTTCATTGGTTTGAAGCTGGATTGATAAATCTCAATGTTGTGGTCGCGCCGCGCGTCTTCTTCGGTCAGCCCAACAGAGCCAATCGGCGGGGTCGAGAACACAGCCGATGGGATGTTTTCGTAGCTCGTAGATGTCGGGACGCCGTCATAAAGGGTGCGGACAAGTGCCATACCCTCGGCCAAGGCAACGGGGGTCAACTGCACGCGGTCGGTGACATCGCCAATCGCATAGATGCTGTCGACGGATGTTTTCGAAAACTCATCAACAACAATGGCACCGTTTCTGTCCAATTCAACGCCGACTTCTTCGAGGCCGATGTTCGCCGTGTTGGGTTTGCGCCCCGTGGCGTACATCACCAAATCGGTATCCATCATTTCGACTTGATCCAAGCGCAGAGAATATCCGGAATCCTTCTTTTCGATGGATTTCACCACGCATTCGGAATGCACATGAATGCCCTGGTTTTCCAACTCGACGCGGAGCGCATCACGCATCGTGCGATCGAACCCGCGCAGGATGTTATCGGCCCGAATGATGATGTGAACCTCCGCGCCCAGCGCATGGAAGATCCCCGCGAACTCGACAGCGATATATCCGCCACCGACGATGACAACATGGTTCGGGCGTTTTGGCAGATCAAGCGCCTCGTTCGAGGTGATGGCGTGTTCAATACCTGGAATGTCGGGCAGGTGCGGCCAGCCGCCTGTGGCGACCAAAATATGTTCGGCGGTGATGGTCTTGCCATTCACTTCGACAGAATGTGGTCCGGTGACCACGCCCTTGCCTGTAATCTCCTCAACGCCGGCCTCGCGCAGAAGCCGGTGATAGATATCTTCTAGGCGATCAAGCTCCGCATCCTTTGACGCGATCAGCTTGGACCAATCGTGATGATTGTCGCCTAGGTGCCAACCAAAACCCTGAGCGTCCTCGAAGTCGTGCGCAAAATGTGATGCGTAGACCATCAATTTCTTCGGCACGCAGCCGCGCATGACACATGTGCCGCCGATCCGCATGCTTTCAATCACAGCGACCTTTTTGCCATGCCGTTGCGCTGCAAACCGTGATGCGCGGACGCCGCCGGAGCCGCCACCAATTGTAATTAAATCATAATCGTACTCGGACATTAGAGCGCTCCTCATCTTTTGCGGCATCGTGTATTGGTGTTTTGTCTGGATAGTCAGACAATATGTGTGGGCATTTAATAGGGGGTGGCCGACGATTCGACCACCCCCCAGTTATTCAAACTGCCGTGAGCAGTTATGCAATCAGCTGATACCACCCATGCACAGGTATTTCATTTCAAGGTAATCATCGATACCGTACTTGGAGCCTTCGCGACCCATGCCGGATTCTTTGACGCCGCCGAATGGCGCAACTTCGGTTGAGATTATGCCTTCGTTGATGCCAACAATCCCATATTCAAGTGCTTCAGAAACACGCCAAATGCGGCCGATGTCGCGGCTGTAAAAATAAGTGGCCAAGCCAAACTCGGTATCATTTGCCCATTGGATGACGTCTTTTTCGTCTTCGAACTTAAAGACAGGGGCGAGGGGGCCGAATGTTTCTTCTTTGGCAAACTTCATGCCTTGGTCAGCGTCGGCAACGATGGTGGGTTGGAAGAAGGTGCCGCCTAATTCATGGCGTCCGCCACCCGTCACAATACGTCCACCTTTATTGAGTGCGTCGGCAATGTGTTCTTCGACTTTTTCAACGGCAGCCATATTGATGAGCGGACCTTGCTGGGTCTCGCCCTTCAGACCATCACCGATGACCATCGCGTTGACAGCGGCGCTGAATTTCTCGACGAACTCGTCATAGACACCCGCTTGCACATAAATTCGGTTGGCACACACACAGGTTTGGCCGGTATTGCGATACTTACTGGCCATCGCGCCCTGTACGGCGGCATCAACATCGGCGTCATCGAATACGATGAACGGTGCATTGCCGCCCAACTCCATCGATACCTTTTTGACCGTATCAGCGCACTGTTTCAGCAAAATTTTGCCGACTTCGGTCGAGCCGGTGAAGGTCAATTTGCGCACAATCGGGTTGCCCGTCAGTTCACCACCAATATCTCGCGATGCGCCGGTGATGACATTAACGATCCCGGCCGGAACGCCCGCACGGTCAGCCAACTCAGCCATTGCCAGGGCAGAAAAGGGCGTTTCCGTCGCTGGTTTGATGACAATTGGGCATCCCGCGGCCAGGGCGGGGCCCGCTTTGCGGGTGATCATCGCGGCGGGGAAGTTCCACGGTGTAATGGCAGCGACCACGCCGACAGGTTCTTTGGTGACCACGATCCGCTTGTCTGCACCGTGCTGCGGAATGGTGTCGCCATAGATGCGTTTGCCTTCTTCGGCGAACCACTCGATGAAAGATGCAGCATACCCGACCTCGCCTTTTGCTTCGGCCAGGGGTTTGCCCTATTCTGCTGTCATCAACACGCCCAGGTCGTCCTGGTTGGCCATCATCAGTTCGATCCATTTGCGCAGGATGACGGCGCGCTCTTTGGCTGTTTTTGCCCGCCAGGCCGGCCAAGCCGCGTTGGCGGCATTGATCGCCTGCTTGGTTTCCTCAGCGCCCATCTTGGGGATGGTGCCCAGAACTTCACCTGTGGCCGGATTCGTTACATCAATGGTTTCACCGGATGTGGCGTCCATCCACTGTCCGTTAATGAAACACTGTTGGCGAAAGAGTTTTGGGTCTGACAAATTCATAATGAAAAGTTCCTCGCGTTTAAAATTAACCAAAAAGCGCCACTTAGAGCGACGTCTTGGGCCATGATGTAGAGTATTTCGGCCGAGAGTAAAAAAAGAACGTGGAGAAACAGGGGGATTTAGGGGTGAGTCGTCGTTGCCACATCAACACGCTATGGTTAACAGAATAGCCCAAGGAAACCGGGCTATCGCGCCAATTGTGTGTTTTTTGTCACACTGACACGTAAAATCCTCACTTGGTGCTGATTCTACTTGGCCCGGGCGCAGAATTGCGTAAATTCACTCTCTGTAGTCGCCTCGTGCGGCGGGGTAGCCAGCCACAAGCCAGCTACCCACTTAATTTTGGGGTAACCCAATTCCATTTGGTGAAGGAGAAACCAAAGTGAATACTAAAACAACTCTCAAGACATCAGTTGCTGCTGCTGCATTGTTCGCAATTGCTGCTCCAGTTTCTGCTGGCACCGTGTCTAACAGCAATGACACAGCGTCAGTAACTCTTTCCGGTCACTTCAACAAAGCCGTTCTGTGGATGAACGACGGTGAAGCAAGCCGCGTTTCCATCGTTGGTAACAACAACTCACGTACACGTGGTCGTATCGTTGTTAAAGGTAAATTGAACGAAGCTGTTAGCTACACCGCACTTTCCGAGTGGGGCATGGAATCTAACACATCTAGTACCGTATCACCTGGTGGTTCAGACGCAACTGCCTCTCCTGAAATTGGTTCAGATGCTCAGTTTGACCAACGTCACACGATGGTACGCATGTCTCACAAATCTTTCGGTTCGATCCGTCTGGGTCAAACATCGGAAGCGAACGATGGCATCACTGAGAACAACATGACCGGTGCTTCTGACGTCGTATACGGTGGTAACACCGTTGTTGGTAACGCTATAGCTCTTCGTTTGGATAGCGCTGCTGGTTCTACCGTTGCTTCCGGCACGACTGTTGGTGACTTCACCGGCGCTGCTGGTGAAGGCGGTCGTACAGACACCATCCGTTATGACACCCCATCTTTCGCTGGTTTCAGCGCTGCTGCATCCTTCCAAGGTGACCAGTCATTCAGCTATGCCGCACGTTACGGCGGCAAGTTCGGTGGCATCAAAGTTAAAGCTGGTTACGGTGGTACTGTAGAAGGTGGTTCCGCTTCCGCTAACGAACTGTCTCACGGTGGTTCTGTCGCTCTTGGTCACGACAGTGGTCTGAACCTGCGTATGTCCGGTGGTGTTCAAACTAAAGAAGCCAACGGTGCTGACAACTCTTGGAACCTCTCCTTCGGTGGTGGTTACAAAGCGAACCTAGTGTCCGCTGGTTCAACCAACTTCGCTGTTGACTGGACTCGCTTCCACAACGGTTCGACTGATGCCGACGAATTGGATCTTCTCTCCATTGGTGTTGAGCAAGAAACAGACGCTGGTGTTAAGTTCTACCTCGGCTATCAGTTGTTCTCAGCTGAGCAAGGCATTGTCGAATATGACAACGCTTCGACAGTTATGGCTGGTACGAAGGTATTCTTCTAAGACCAGACCAGTATAGTTCTCTCCTTCGGGAGAAACGCGAAACCGGAGCCTTAGGGCTCCGGTTATTGCGTTTGGGGTCATCGATTTGTTATTTGAACTCGGCTAGAAAAGTACCGATCACTTATAGCCGTGTTTTTCGATCCATGGCGCGAGCTTTGGCAGAATAGGTTCGAATGCTGCCGCGTACTTCGTCCATTTCCCATTGGCGCGTTTGTATATCGGCTCCACCACCAGAGTATAGCTCGGGGTATCAATCCGTGTTTTGCGCGCGGCGCCGGTGTGATCCAGTACCCCGTCATCCCAATCCAAGCCCAGGAATGAAATCAATGGGCGGACGGTTCCTTCGAGATCAGCGACAATATCTTCATATCGGACGTTAATGGCCGATATCGGCATTTTGTCCTGGTATATCTGCCAGGTTGAAAACGCTTCATCATACAGATGGGCCGCATCTGCCAGCATCAGGAAATTGGCCATGGCGCTATTCAACTTGAACGTATGCATGTAACAGCAAAGAACACTGTTGCATGGATGCCGAAGTGCGAGAATAAATTTGGCGTTGGGGAAGATACGCTGAATGAAGCCTGCTTCAATCAGATTGAGGGGCAACTTATCAACAATGATCGGTTTCCGTTTATCTTCTTCATCAAGGTGTTTGGATCGTTCCTCAAAATACGCACGCCGGATGCGCGTTAAGTCATCACTCGACATCGTTTCGATCGCTGTGGGTTCGCCATCGGTGCACTCATGCAACGCGGTGACGGCTGCCGAAATCAAAGGATATTCCTCCAGCGTTGCGATACACGGATGACCGCGCAGGATCACGTCCAATAACGTTGTTCCTGATCTTGGAAAGCCCACCAAGAATGTGGGATCCGCGAAGTCATCATCCGGTGACAGTGTTGGCCATTGTGCGGGGTCCGTTGCGCCAAAGAATGTCTTCAACATATCGATGCGTGCCAAGTAGTTATTCTTATTGACGCCCGAAGGTCGCTCGTACTGATCGATCAAACGATTACTTTCCTGGAAGGCTGCCATCGCCTGGGTACTATTTCCCAACCTGTCGTATAGGTCGCCCAACATATGAATGCGTTTGCGCCAAAATTTTGGATCCAAGATCATGTTACCATGCTGATCCGGTTGAACTGATGTCAGCGCTTCAGCGGCTTCTTGGTATTTTTTATGTTTCTTGAGGAGGCTGGCTTTGGCCAAGGCAAACTGCGGGTGAAGGCCGACTACGCTGACCGCATCATCCAGCGCTGTTTCCAGGTCTTCCATCCTATTTCGTCGTTCCAAAGCATCGAATAAGTTGTAGCGAATAAAGGGATTGGTGGGCTCGCTGATAATCGCACGGCGATAACTTCCGATCGCATCCTCGGTTTGGCCCAACTCAAACTGCGCGAGACCTAAATTATTAAGCACGACACTCGCGCCGGGGCTGATCGATAGGCTTTGATTGTAGGCTCTTATAGCGTCTTCGTGCCGTCCCAAACCGGCAAATGCAATACCGAGGTCGTTGTGCCGCCCGGCGGTAGCTTGGATAGAAACGGCTCTCTCGACGTATTTGACGGCATCATCAAAATGGCCTGCGTCGGCAAACGCATTTCCCAGAATGTTTAAGGCGTCCGCGTTTCGCGGATCGGCGCGGAGCACTTTTTTCGCCAACTTTTGAGCCTGATCCCACTGCCCCTGACCGAGCGCATTACTAGCTTCGGTCAACGTCGTTTGAATAGCAATCGGCGATAAGGATAGGGACGGTGATCCTGATTTCCCTTTCCGTCTTTTTTACTCTTCGGCATGGTCTTGGCACTGAAATAGGACTGTCATGCCTATAGCAATAACCCAACTGTGCTGAGAATTAAAACACTGAGATGTCATATCGGCACCTCAAAAAAATATGATTAAATGCTCTTGTCCGTCGGGGCATTCGGATCAACGGGCGCGCTCTCAGGCTCCGGCGGCTCTTTCTTCAGGCGGTCCGTCAAATCATCAAAGAACTTTTTGGTTTTGCCAGCTTGCTCTTCAACCCACGGCTTTGCTTTGTCATAGGCAACACCAGCATCACACACGGCGTATTTCCCTGAACACGTCGGCACACATGCGGCGCGTCCAGCCGTATCGGTGCCAAATTCGTGATCGCAGGCTTTGAGGCAGCTATCAAACTCTGACGCACATTGTTTGTATTCATCGGCGCTGACTGGCGCAGCCAACGTCACCAAACAAGCCATTAAAACGAAAACACTACAAAGAATACGCATGATGACTACTCCACCGTGACACTTTTGGCCAAATTCCTGGGCTGGTCGACGTCTGTGCCCTTAAACACTGCCACATGATAGGCCAACAACTGTACGGGTATGGAATACAAAATGGGCGAAACAAAGGCATCGACGACGGGTAACGCAATCGAGGCTTCGGCCCCGTCACGTAATTTCGCGGCACCCTCTGCATCCGAAAACACGATAACAATACCACCGCGTGCTTTGACTTCTTGAATGTTTGATGCGGTTTTTTCGAACCACTGATCATTGGGGGCGATGAAAATATTGGGCACGCCCTCGTCGATTAAGGCGATCGGGCCGTGCTTCATTTCTCCAGCGGCATACCCCTCGGCGTGAATATATGAGATTTCTTTGAGCTTCAGCGCGCCTTCGAGAGCAATCGGATAATTTGTGCCACGGCCCAGATACAACACATCCCGTGCCTTGGCGACGGTCTTGGCGATGTCGCGAATAGCCTCGTCATGGTTTAAGACTTCTGCTGCACGTGCAGGCACCTCTGTCAGTGACCCGATCAATGATGCTTCTTTTTCAGCATCAATCGCCCCGCGTGCCCGTGCTGTTGAGACGGCCAAACAGGCCAGAACCGTTAATTGTGTGGTAAATGCCTTAGTCGACGCCACCCCAATTTCTGGTCCGGCCAGGGTGCGGATCACCGCGTCGGATTCGCGCGCAATCGCGCTTTCGAGGACATTCACGATGGACAGAATTTTCTGTCCACCTTCTTTGGCATGGCGCAATGCCGCCAAGGTATCAACAGTCTCGCCAGATTGGGAAATGAATATCGCAACCCCGTTCTTGGGCGGTACCGTATCTCGGTATCGATATTCAGAGGCAATGTCGACCTCGACAGGGATACGCGCAATGCTCTCGAACCAATACTTTGCGGTCATGCAGGCATAGTAGGACGTGCCACATGCGATCAGTGTAAGTCGATCCGCAGCGGCCAGATCTACAGCGTTTTCAGGCAATACGATGTGGCGCTCCGCCGGATTGACGATGGCGTTCAGTGTGTCCCCGATCACCTGCGGTTGTTCGTAGATTTCTTTGAGCATGAAATGCGGATAGCCGCCCTTGCCGATGGCATCGCCAGAAATCTCGCTTTTGCGGATCGGGCGTTCAACACTGCCCCCATTGATATCAAACACCTCAGCACCGTCCGCCGTCAGCACGGCCCAGTCGCCATCCTCTAGGTACATGATCTGATTGGTCAATGGCGCCAGGGATAGCGCGTCTGATCCCAAATACATTTCACCTTCGCCGAATCCAAGGGCTAGGGGGCTGCCATGGCGTGCGGCAATCATCAGATTGTGTTCGCCAGAAAAGACGATGCCCAAACCGAATGCCCCTTCGAGCTTTTTCAATGTTTCATGAACGGCGTCTTTTGGGCTCAACCCACTGCGCAGTGCCAAGCTAATGAGGTGCGCGATCACTTCGGTGTCAGTTTCGGATGCTAAGGCGCAACCTGCTGCTGCGGCTTCGTCGCGCAGTTCGTGGAAATTTTCAATGATGCCGTTGTGGACAATGGCAACTTCAGCCGTTGCATGAGGATGAGCGTTCTGTTCATTAGGAACACCATGTGTCGCCCAGCGCGTATGCCCGATGCCCGTGCTTCCATCCAGTGGAGAATCTTGTAGACGCGCGTCGAGATTAACAAGTTTACCCTCTGCGCGGCGGCGATCTATGCCCCCGTTTACCAGTGTCGCGATCCCGGCCGAATCGTACCCCCGGTATTCCAGCCGTTTCAATGCTTCTAGTAACCGAGGTGCCACAGGCGTCGCGCCAATAATGCCGATAATCCCACACATTAGCCTTTTTCACCTTTTGCTTTTAGCGCGCGTTTGCGGTCACGTGTCCGTTTTGACCATTGTGGCAGTTCTTTTTGTGGCGCGCGTGTGAGCCCCAATGCATCCGCAGCAACATCCTTTCCGATAGTGCTGCCGGCGGCGACCGTCGCGCCATCGCCAATGGTCACCGGGGCGACCAATGCAGAGTTCGACCCGATAAAGGCGCCAGCGCCAATGGTGGTGCGCCATTTAAACACGCCATCGTAATTGCACGTAATCGTACCGGCACCGATGTTGGCTGAGGCCCCGACATCAGCATCACCCACATATGACAGATGATTGACTTTGGCACCTTTGGCCAAGTCGGCATTTTTAATTTCGACAAAATTGCCGATTTTGACGTTCTCGGCCAACTGCGATCCTGGTCGTAAGCGTGCAAAAGGCCCGATCACAGCATTCGGTCCGATGTTGGCCCCTTCGAGATGACAAAAGGCTTTAATATGTGCACCATCCGAAATGCTGACCCCGGGTCCGATAAAGACGTTGGGTTCAATGATGACATCGCGACCGATTTTGGTGTCCGCAGAAAAGTAGACCGTTTCAGGGTCGATCAATGTTGCGCCGCCATCCATCGCGTGAGATCTGTATTTGGTCTGCAGGCGGGCTTCTGCTGATGCCAGCTCGGCGCGTGAATTAATGCCCAGCAGATCGCCCTCGTCACCCAATACATAGGTGCAGGTCCGGCCATGGGTTTGCGCGACGCCCACCACATCCGGCAGGTAATACTCACCCGCCGCATTGTCATTGCCAATTTCAAACAACATTTGAAATGCAGTTTGTCCATCGAGTGCCATCATGCCGGAACTGCACAGATCAATTTTCAGCTCGTCTGCGGACGCGTCTTTGGCCTCGACAATGCGGTCGAGCGCACCGTTTTGATGGGTGATTAGCCGCCCATACGGGCCAGCGTCTTGGGCCTGAAAGCCTAGGACCACGACAGCTGGGTCATTGTCCGCTTGCCGCGCGGCCAAAAGGTCTGTTATCTGCGCTGTTGGGATCAACGGATTATCACCATTTAAAATCAATAGATCGTCGTGGTCTTCGCCAATTGCGTCTTTGGCAGCTAACGCCGCATGGGCGGTGCCAAATCGGTCCACTTGAACGGCTGTTTCATGGGGCGCAACGGCTGTGGCCAAGTCTTCCATACCCGGCCCGATAACAACACAGATACGTTCCACGCCCGCGTCGCGTAGTGTACTCAAAATATGTGCGACCATCGGCTGCCCCGCCAATGGATGCAGGACTTTAGGCCGATCAGATTTCATGCGAGTGCCATGACCAGCGGCAAGAACAATGGCGGCGATACGACGTTGCGACATAAACGGAAAGATACCTCGGTCGAGCTATTTTTGCACCGTCCGTTTGCCACACCCGCCGGGGCAGGCCAAGTCAAAGATTGTTTCGCGACGTTTCAAGAGCTGTGAAACGCAATTGCCTGGGGCGATTGTTCATGTCACCCTCAAAAATGATCAAGTCTTAGGGGGCCTGTGGCGTCTCCTTCTTTAAGGTGAACTTGCTACACCGGTGGCCACACGAACCAAATCATAATGGCGGTAAGATCACCACAATTGCCCCGGTTTACAGCGCTTTCAAAACAATAAGTGGCATTAATTTTACATTTTATGGCATTTCGCGTGATAGCATTCTATGGTTACCACGTGATTCGACATTTTTAGGGGGAAATCTCGAAAAAGGTCCTACGCAACAGGAGTTGCAAGGTCTGTTAGGCGCGTTGTCCTGATTTTCTTATGATTTTCGTGTTCTAACAGTTGGCTGAAGCCAGCAGATGGGTATGAACAAGGGCAAATCAATAAAAAGCGCCAGCAGGCAGCAAGCTCTCATATAACATAAAAGTAGAGGGGAAATATGCCAGTTAAACCACCAGTAACAGACCTGCCGATTTCGGTTTCAGAGTCTGGATTTTATCGCGGCTTTACAAAAGATGTCGCGATTACCGCAAAATCTTGGTTGGCGGATTGATACTTTGGGCGATTGCCTTTCCTGATCAGGCCGCTGCGATCCTTGGGGATTTAAACAGTATCATCCTAGCCAGCTTCAACTATTGGTATGTCTATGTGATGGCGTTCTTTGTCATCCTCTGTTTTGTGCTCGCACTTTGGCCAACGGCTGGCCGTCTCAGGCTAGGGCACGACGACGACAGGCCAGAATTCTCGAATTTATCATGGTTTTCCATGATGTTTGGTGCCGGGATTGGGATCTGAATGCTGACGTTCGCCACGGCTGAACCGATGTATCACTTCGCCAAAAACCCTGCGACCATTATGGGACTTACCGAGGGAAGCACCGCAGGCAATGTCCGAGATGCATACATCTGGTCATTTACGCACTGGGGTCTGGCCGCATGGGCATCGTATGCCATTGTTGGTCTGGCACTTGGGTATTTCTCATATCGCCGTGGGTTGCCGCTAACCATTCGTTCTGCGATGACACCACTTTTCGGCAAATCACTGTCAGGCCCGCTTGGCCACGCAATTGATGTGGTTGCGGTTGTCGCAACCGTGTTGGGTGTGTCCCAGACGTTGGGCTTTGGGGTGGAACAGTTTATCTCTGGCCTATCCAGAATTGGTGTCGGCGACTGGCTGTTCACGACTGCCGCCGACGGTTCAAAATCCTCTTCGACCATCGGCATTATCGTCGCCTTGGTTGTGATCATGGGGGCATCGACACTTTCTGCACTGTCAGGTGTCGGCAAGGGCATCAAATGGCTGTCGAACATCAACATGGGTCTCAGCTTCTTTGTGCTGACCTTCTTCCTTGTGTTCGGCTCAACCATGTTTGGCCTGACCGCACTGGGTCTTGGTATCTGGGATTATCTGCTTTCCATTCCGGGTAATATCTTCACCGTCTGGGCCAAGGATGGCACCGAGACCGGTGATGCATTGGCCGGCTGGCAAGGCGGTTGGACCATCTTCTATTGGGCCTGGTGGATTGCATTTGCACCATTTGTGGGTGTGTTCTTGGCACGTATTTCCAAGGGCCGCACGGTTCGTGAATACGTTCTGGGCGCGATGATCATCCCTGCTGTCATGTGCTTTGTTTGGTTCGCACTTGTTGGTGGCACCGCGATCGATCTTGAACTGACCGGTGTTGCCAAAGGTGCCATCACCGGGGCTGGTCAAGCGGATCAGTTGTTTGCCATGTTGGCGGTGATCCTTAGCGAAAACCTAGCTTATCTGATGTCTGTGCTCGTCGTTATCTTGCTGCTGACCTATCTGGTCACATCAGCAGATAGTGCCGTGTTGATCATCAATACGATCAACGCTGCAGGTGATGAGGGCCCAAAAGCCCGTCCGCACATCCTGTTTTGGGGTGCAGCGCTGGCATTGGTCGTCGGCGGTCTTATTATCGCCGGTGGTTTGGGTGCTATTCAAACCGCGATGGTGATCGGTGCATTGCCGTTTAGCTTCGTGATGGTCTTGATGGGTATTTCGCTGATCAAAGCGATCTACAAAGATGGCCAACGTATCAAGCACGGCCTACCAACAACGCATGTGGCGTCTTCTTCATCAGCGGACTAGTTGGTTGAACGAACAAAAAGCGGTTCCAGCACATCTGTGTCGGAACCGCTTTTTTTATGAACTATCGCTTGGGCCGGCTATTCAACCCAGATAAATCATCGGCTAGGCGCGGGGTTTATTGAGCAACCCAGCGCACGCATTGATGATCGTGGTCGTGGAGGCTTCGTTCTCTGTAAGCGGCGTCACATGGCTGGTTGCCAGCGCCGTACGCTTGGCAGTGGCATCTGTTTGGTAACCTTGAAGATCATCTGTATTGTTGGTTTCTTTCAGATACACCTGGGCACGGGCCGCGCATACTTCAGCTTGTACAGTGATGTTGGCCTGCTGCATTTCAGTTGCCATCCGTTGTGAAGAAACAACCCAGCCATTTGAAAAACTGAGGACGGTGAGTGCGATCATGCCGATGCCAGCGCCGATCACAACGGGGATGGTGTTATTTGGTAATTTCATTTTAGTCCCTAACCTTTATGTGCGCGATGAGGTGGTTGCGTTTGACGGCGCAAAAGCCAAACACTCTTAAATACGACGAAGCGTTATCTTTATTTGCAGCAGGTGCGATTGCGTTGGACAGTGTATCCAACTGCAGCCAGCGCTGCGCTGGATGCGGAAATTTAGATTGTTGGATGAGTCGGGCACAAAAGCCACATTATTTGCGACGCAAAAATACAACCCAATGCGTTAAGGATCATAGCAGTAAATATCTAATAATAATAACTATATATTTATTTACTGTTATTTATTAGATACAGAGCCTAGGGTCAGAACTCATTAACCATTAATTGATTCAATGATTTGGAACTCAATATAGGAGATTTCAGATCATGAGACG
>CBFHXC010000074.1:0-13730 GCA_965659695.1 Rhodospirillales bacterium | reverse complement strand
ATTGATGATCCGACAACCAAAATAATCGTCTCATGATCTGAAATCTCCTATATTGAGTTCCAAATCATTGAATCACTTATGGTTAATGAGTTCTGACCCTAGGTTTTCTTATGGACTTGCGGCCCGCCACGTTTGACGACGTTGCAGCCATTCGGGCGGTCGCGCAGCGTGCCTATATCAAATACGTGCCGCGCATTGGCCGTGTGCCGGCACCTATGGCAGCGGACTTTTTATCGAGTGTAAGCGCCGGTCATACGCATGTAGCCATCAATGATGGTCAGGTCATGGGGTATCTGATCGCGTTCGCGCGCGATGATGATTACTTTGTGGAAAATGTTGCAGTGGATCCTGCAGGGGCCGGGCAGGGGATCGGCAAAGCGCTCATGGCGTTGGCAGAAGATCATGCAAGAGATGCAGGTCGGGACAAAGTCGTTCTATATACAAATGCCCGCATGCACGAGAATTTCCCCTTCTATGCCGCGCTAGGCTACCGTACAACAGGCATGGTGTTAGAGGCCGGATTCCGGCGCGTGTATTTCGAAAAGGATTTGATCGCAGATGAATGTTGATGGAACCCATTACCGCACGATTTGGCTGGCAGATGACGGATGGTCGGTTGAGATCATTGATCAAACACGATTGCCGTTTGAATTCGTCACGGTCTCGTTGAAGAACGTTGATGATGCAGCAACCGCGATTGCTGATATGTGGGTGCGGGGGGCGCCTCTGATTGGTGCCACTGCTGCCTATGGAATGGCCTTGGCGATGCAGGCAGACCCATCGGATGAACATCTAAGTGTTGCATACGATAAGCTTTTGGCGACGCGCCCGACGGCTGTGAACCTGCGTTGGGCGTTGGACGAGATGAAGGCGTTGTTGGCACCATTGTCCGCCAACGAACGGTCAAAAGCGGCATATGATTTGGCGGCCAAGATTTGTGATGACGACGTGGAGATATGTTCTTCTATCGGCGATCACGGGCATGCATTAATCGCAGATGCACATGCAAAGAAAACAGATGGGCCGGTTAATATTCTGACCCATTGCAATGCAGGTTGGTTGGCAACGGTGGATTGGGGCACGGCATTGGCACCCATCTACAAGGCCCATGATGCCGGCATTCCGGTTCATGTTTGGGTCGATGAGACCCGCCCTCGGAATCAGGGGGCCAGCCTAACCGCCTGGGAATTAGGTCGTCATGGCGTGCCGCATACGGTGATTGCGGACAACGCGGGTGGGCATTTGATGCAAGAAGGCCGCGTCGATATGTGTATCGTTGGCACCGACCGCACGACGGCATCGGGTGATGTCTGCAATAAGATCGGCACGTATCTAAAGGCCTTGGCCGCCGACGACAACGACGTCCCGTTCTATGTCGGGCTGCCATCCCCGACCATCGATTGGACTTTGGATGATGGGATGGATATCCCGATCGAGGAACGTTCCGGCGATGAAGTCACAAAAATTCAGGGCAAAACACCATCCGGTGACGTTGTGGTGGTTGAGATTGTGCCAGAGGGTAGTGCCGGAGGAAACCCAGCCTTTGATGTCACCCCGCGCCGTTTAGTGACAGGGTTGATCACGGAACGTGGCGTCGCTGAACCATCAAAATCTGCGTTGGCGGCGATGTTCCCTGAAAAGGCGTCTTAACGCTAACTCATCATCCAATCCCTTTCAGCGGGATATCGAATTGGATATAATTCTCCAAAATAAGTTTTTGGGAGTGGCACGATGAAATTAACCGACGCACAACTCGCGGAATTCGATGAACAAGGGTATCTGTTTTTCGAAAATTTGTTCGATGCAGATGAAGTAACCGTCCTGAAGGATGCGGCGCAGGAAATTTATAAATCCGACCGCGAGGAAGTATGGCGTGAAAGTTCTGGTGCGCCGCGTACAGCCTTTGCTGCGCACACTTATGATACGGCGCACGGTCTGTTGGGATCGCATCCAAGACTGGTAGAACCGGTGATGCAGATTCTGGACGAAGAAGTCTACATGCATCAGTACAAAATTAATGCCAAGGCCGCGTTCGATGGCGATGTGTGGCAGTGGCATCAGGACTATGGCACCTGGCAACGTGATGACGGTATGCCCGAACCGCGCGCCATGAATATCTCGGTTTTTTTGGACGATGTGACGGCTGCCAATGGGCCGCTGTTGTTCATCCCTAAAAGCCATAAAAAGGGCGTCGTCGAAGCGGGTCATGATCTGGAAACAACCAGTTATCCCTTGTGGACGTTGAGCCGCGACAAGGTTCGTGAACTGGCGGACGAGGGTGGTGTGGTCGCACCGACGGGGCCTGCGGGTTCCGTACTGGTTTTCCATGGCACGCTGGTACACGCCAGCCCGCCCAACATCAGCCCATGGGATCGTGTCATTGTGTATCTCAGCCTGTGCGCGGTTTCCAACCACATTACGGAATTCAATCGCAAAGAATGGATTGCGCACCGCGATTTCACGCCGATTGTTCCTAAACCAGACAATTGCCTTCAAGAATTAGCGCGCGACCTCGCTAATAAATTCGCAGCGGAGTAACCCATGCGCACAGTTATTACGGGGGGCTGCGGCTTCCTCGGGCGATTGATCGCCGAGCGTCTTTTGCAGCGTGGCGATGACGTTGTGCTTTTCGATATTGCCGAACCCATGGATGGGCTGGGCGATATTTCCGACAAAGCCGAAATTGTTTTGGGCGATATCAACGACTACGATACCGTGAAGAACTTGATCGACGGTGCCGATGCCGTCGTGCATCTGGCATCCATGGTCAGCGCCGGATCAGAAGCAGATTTTGATGCGGCCATGCGGGTGAATTTGGATGGGGGTCGTAATGTGCTTGAGGCTGCACGCGCCAACGGTCAAGAAACACGCGTGTTGTTTACATCCAGCCTCGCGATTTTTGGTAGCGAGCGGATGCCAACGCACGTCGATGAGATGACGCGCCCGGTGCCGCAAAACACTTATGGGATGACCAAGGCCGTCACAGAGATGCTACTCAACGATATGAGCCGCAAGGGCTTCTTGGATGGCCGAATTGCGCGCTTGCCGACGATTATTGTTCGCCCCGGCAAACCGAATACGGCGGCCTCATCATTTGCCAGTGGCGTCATCCGCGAACCCTTGATGGGGGATGAATGCCAATATCCCGTGCCATTGGATATGACGCTGTGTGTGGGTGGATATCGCGGTTGTGCCGATGCACTGGTTGTTTTGCTCGATGCGCCTGCGGATGCATTTGGTGATGACCGCGCGGTTAATTTACCCAACATCACCGTCAGCGTTGCCGAGATGATGGAAACAACGCGGACTGTCGCGGCACGGCATGGCATCGAATTGGGCCCGATTGTTGATGCGCCCGATGTCAACGTGCACAAGATCGTCGGTGCATGGCCAACATCGATGGATGCATCACGCGCTGTGAAAATCGGTTGTCCGGATCAAACAAACCTTGAGGGCATCATCGAAGACTTCATCGCGGACTACGTAAAACCCTAATGCTCGAACTATAAGTGCACTTAAAATTGTTACCAAATCGGTTTGCCAGTTTTGACGACCTGGTGACCTAACCGACAGGGCAATACCAAGCTAGAATATGCCAAAACTACGGTGCATCAGCATCTTTAATTGTCATGTAGTCGGGGACTTTTTTATCTTTTGTTTTAACCCAGGCGGGAATGGCGTCGCCTTCGAGTTCATCGACTAAGTACCGAAAAATAAATCCCGTATCAAACTTGCGGTTTGGCTCCCAATCCATTTTGAAATCTTCATAATAGCCCTTTACCACGCCTTTAACGATAAACACACGATGACGTTTTGAGTTTTTCTTGTTGTCCTGGAGGATCACCATTTCCCCAACGGACGGAGGTTCGGGGAGCGTCGACCATTGTCGAACTGAGAATCGCTTAGGTTGTTTCGTTTGAACTTCATATAGTTCAAAGACCATCAAGCTGTAATGCCTGTACTCTGATTCGTCTTTGCCGCACGGCCATCCTTTGACAACGTGGCCCTTGTTTGTTGCCCCTGGTTGCTTCCAATCTCCACCGACCCCGACAATTACACCTCTAGAACAGATGCGGGCACTACTTCCACGGACTATATTTTCTAGGCGTTAGGAGTTATCAGGATCAATTGCTTTTATGATCCCTTGCTCGCCGCCCCAGTGATGCACATCCCAATAATGCTTTAACTTGTCGTTACTTCCTGGATGAACCGAACTGTTTTTGTCCTGAAGGGTAAAATTACTTTTCTGCCCCGGTTTTAGCTCTGCAAGAGCAGGAAACGATGTAACGATCACCAAGGCTAACCAGATAAATATTTGCATTCTAATTCACCAGAGTTCTTCATGTTGCGACTACCTTAAGTCGAAACGATTTCTGCAAATGAGTCCATAAAAATGGGGATGTACATCGATTAAAAGCGTTTTCTAGAATGGCATTCGTCAAATTCGGACGTGTAGAATAGGATTTCTATTTAAATATCTATTCCTCGGCAATCTGACGGGCCATACGTGCCGCCAGTCCGGTGTAGGCTTCGGGGTCGAGAAGGGCGTCGATTTCGTCTTCAGATAAAACCTCACGAACCTCCATCGAATGCATGAGTGCATCGCGCATGGTGGTGTCTTCTTTGAAGGCAATCATGCATGACCGATAGAGAATTTCGTGGGCTTGTTGACGGCCCAGTTTGTCACCCAGCGCCATCATGACGGCCTCTGATAGCGTGAGACCCTTGGTGATATCCAAGTTCTGACGCATGTTTTCGGATCGCACGTCCAGTCCCTCGACCACGACGACAGTTTTGGCCAGGGCGGCATCTGTTTGTGCGATGGTCCGGGCAATAAATTCCCGTTCGGTTTGCAGGCCGACCTTGTCGCGCTCGTGCTCTGCGATCAAGGTCTCAAATGCCAAAGGCAACGAGGACCGCACGGTGCGAGACAATGCGATGATGCCCTCGCAAATTGCCGGATTGCGTTTGTGTGGCATGGTGGATGATCCAACTTTGCCATCAGGAAATGGCTCTTCGACTTCCTGGACCTCGGTCTTTTGCATCACATAAACCTCGTGTGCGATTTTCCCACACGTGCCGGCGATCATCGCCATATTGGAAATCAATTCGGCCACGCGATCTCGGGCCGTGTGCCAGGTGATTTGCGGCTCGCCCAGCTCAAGCTTTTGCATCAGCTTTGCGCGGACGGCCAAGCCTTGATCGCCCAGCGCCGCGAGCGTGCCGACGGCACCACCGAATTGCCCCACCAATAACCTTGGCCGCATTTCATCCATCCGCGTTTGATGACGACGGACCTCATCCAACCATACAGCCGCCTTGTAGCCAAATGTGACGGGTTGGGCATGTTGTCCATGCGTGCGCCCCGGCATGGCGGTGGCGGCATGGGTGACAACATGATCCAGCAGCGCATCGGCCAAAGCTTCTAAGCGTGACGTGATGACGGCTTCTGCATCACGGATTTGCAGCATGGTGCCCGTGTCTGTGATGTCCTGGGTAGTAGCCCCCCAATGAACGTACTCGCCATAATCCCCGTCGCATTTCGCACCAATGGCGCGGACGAGCGGCACAATGGGATGGGATGTGCGATCCATTTCAAGCTTCATCTCGGCCAGGTCATACATTTCGGCGTCGCCCACATCCTTGATGGCCTCGGCCGCAGCGTCGGGAATGATGCCCAGCTCCGCTTCGGCCTCTGCCAGGGCAACCTCAACGTCTAACCACGCTTGGACAGTTCGCCGGTCAGAGAAGATCTCTCGCATTTCGGGGGTCGAGAATTGATCGCGGAATAACTCACTATCGATGACATAGGCAGACATTTAGCTCTCCTTAAATCTGGCATTATTGAAGCACAGTTAGCAGCGGCAGGGAATTCCATGCCCCTGGGAATTTAACTGCACAAATGACCATCTATAGACAAGTCGGGATTATATAAAATAGTGACATAACTATATAGGTATGTAACTAATATATTATGACAGATCAAAAACGAACCATCATGGTCGGTGCGGCCGAGGCCAATCAGCGGTTTTCGCGCCTGCTTTCCGAAGCCGAGCGGGGGCACGACGTTGTTGTCACGCGTCGAGGTCAGCCAGTCGCACGGTTATCCGCTATCGGGTCGGTCGAAGATCAAACCTCGCCTTTTGGCCGGAATCCTGAGAGGGATATCCCTAATTATCAGGACCGTGTGGACTTAATAGAGACCTGTAAAAAAATGAATGCGGTGGGCCTCAACCAAGGGACTAGTGGCAACGCTTCTATCCGTGTTGAGGGTGGTTTGTTGATCACACCATCCGGGTTGGACTACGACAAGCTGTCGCCGTCCGACATGGTGAAAATTGACTATGAAGGTAAAGTCCTTCGGGGCGGTAAAGCACCGAGTAGCGAGTGGCATTTCCATTGCCGGGTGATGGCAGCCAAGCCAAAGGCGGGGGCACTGCTGCATACGCATTCAATTAACGCGACGACGCTTGCGTGCCTGGGAAGGGGCATCCCCCCATTTCATTACATGATCGCCGTGGCCGGTGGGCGCGACATCAAGTGTGCGCCCTATGCCACGTTTGGGACCGAGAAGTTGGCCGATGCCGTATTAGAAGCATTGGACGGTCGCTTGGCGTGCTTGATGGCGAACCACGGTATGATTGTACTGGGTCGTGATATCGAAGATGCGTTTAAGCGTGCGGTTGAGATTGAAACGTTGGCCGCGCAATATCTGAAAGCGCTGGCCATCGGAACACCCCAACTGCTGACCATCGGCGAGATGGAGGTGGTTTTAGATAAGTTCAAAACCTACAGCGCTTGGGCTGATCCGCGAAGATGAGCACCAAATGAGATCCGGAGGATCCTATGAAAATTCCTGACTTGCCGTTTACGTTGACCGATTGGGATCAGGTCGAGCAAGTGACTTATCCCGGAGAAACCGGCGAGGCGATCTGGCGTACGCTGAATATCGGCGATATCCGTGTGCGCGTGGTTGAATATTCACCGGGGTATTTGGCGGATCATTGGTGCGACCGTGGACATATTCTGTACGTGCTGGAAGGTGAATTGACGAGCGAACTCAAAGACGGTCGTAGCGTCGTAATGACGCCAGGTATGAGCTATCAGGTTTCAGACTTTGGTGATTCCCCACATAGGTCACGCACTGACGTAGGCGCAAAACTGTTCATCGTCGACTAAACTCAGAAATGTAGCGCCCAACAAAAAACGCCCCGGAAAAACCGGGGCGTTTTCGTCAAAGCTGGCCGGCTATCTCTTAGTGAAGATCCGCCCAGATTTTCCGTTTCAGCGCATAGAGCATCGCTGTGAAGATGATCAAGAACAAGATGACCTTCATGCCGAGGTTTTTACGATCGTTCAATTCAGGTTCAGCTGTCCATGTCAGGAACGTCGCCACATCGTGTGCCATTTGAGAAACGGTGGCAGGTGTGCCATCTGCGTACTCAACACTATCTTCATAAAGCGGTGGCGCCATCGAGATGGCATGACCTGGGTAGTATTTATTGTAATACTGCGTATCTGCAATTTCGAAGCCTTCAGGCGCTTCGTCCAGATAACCCGTTAGCAGCCCGTAAACATAGTCCGCCCCAATCGGGAAGCCGGTTGGCTGGAGCATGGATACGCGAATGGCACTGTCACCGCCGCCTGCGCGGGCTTTGGTAATCAGCGACAGGTCCAGTGGGTACGCCCCGCCATTGGCGAACTGCGCAGCTTGCTTGTTCGGGAAGGGTGATGGCCAACGGTCAGCTGGAATCGCTGTCCGTTCGAACATTTCGCCTTCCTCGTTGGGACCATCAGTTACCTCATACTCGGAAGCGAGAGCTTTGATCTCGTCCTCGTTGTAGCCCAGATCTTCGAAGTTGCGGAAGGCAATACGTGAAAGTCCATGGCACGCGGCACAGACGTTCTTGTACACTTGGAAACCACGCTGCAACGCAGCCTGATCGTAGGTGCCAAATATGCCCTGGAATGACCAGTCTTGAGCTGGAGCTTTTGGGCCCTTGGCAGCAGCATGTACGTTGCCTGCACTTACAGCAATGCCGATAACGACCACGGCAGCACTTAGTGTTTTAATCATCTGCATGGCCTTACTCCGCCGCTTGAGGTGCATGGGAAGCTTTGACCGATGCAGCAATGCTGCTCGGCAAAGGTTTTGGACGTTCGAGAACGCCAATGACCGGCACCAAGATAATGAGGTGGAAGAAGTAATAGAACGTCGCCCACTGCGTGATGGTTACAAAGACACCCTCTGCAGGCTGACCGCCGACCCAACCAAGGATCACGCAGTCAATGGCAAAGACCCAGAACGCGACCTTGTAAACTGGACGATACTTGGACGAGCGAACCCGAGAACGATCCAACCATGGCAATGCAAGCAATACCAAGATGGATGCAAACATCGCGATCACACCAGCCAATTTGGCGGACATGAACCACTGCAAGAACCAGGCATAGATGAAGTAGTCATCGGTAAACGCACGCAGGATCGCATAGAACGGTAAGAAGTACCATTCAGGGACGATAAGCGATGGCGTTACCAAAGAGTTTGCAGGGACATAGTTGTCCGGGTGACCCAGGTAGTTCGGCGCATAAAACACGATGAATGCGAAGAAGATCAAGAAGATGCCCAAGCCGTACATGTCTTTGATCGTGTAGTACGGATGAAAAGGAATGGTGTCTTCTTTCTCGTCCTTGATTTCAACACCTGTTGGGTTGTTGGAATGGTGCATGTGCAAAGCCCACAAGTGGACGAATACCAAGCCAACAATCACGAATGGCAGTAGGTAATGCAGCGCAAAGAAACGGTTCAATGTTGGGTTACCCACAACAAAACCGCCCCATAACCATTCGACGATAGGCTCTCCGATGATGGGGAAAGCCGAGAACAGGTTGGTGATCACGGTCGCGCCCCAGAAGCTCATTTGGCCCCAAGGCAGAACGTAACCCATGAATGCGGTCGCCATCATCGCCAGCAGGATAAAGATACCGACCATCCACAAAATTTCGCGAGGTGCTTTGTACGATCCGTAGTAAAGCCCGCGGAAAATATGGATATAAACGATGAAGAAGAAGAAGTGTGCACCATTCATGTGAATGTAGCGAAGAAGCCAACCAAAGTTGACGTCGCGCATGATCCGGTCAACCGAGTCGAAGGCAGCAGACTCAATGGCCGCATAGCTCATCGCCAAGCTGATCCCAGACACGATCATGATAACCAGGATGATCCCGGCCAATGATCCGAAATTCCAGAAATAGTTCAGGTTTTTCGGCGTTGGATATTTGTTCAATTGCGCATCAAGGAAGGAGAATACCGGCAAGCGATATTCGATCCAATTGACGATCGCGTTGTTAGATTTGTAATCCGAGCTTGAACTCATTTTTATTGCTCCCCTCAACCGATCTTGACGGTTGTGTCGTCAAGGAACTCATACCCAGGCACCGGTAGGTTGGTTGGTGCTGGTCCCTTACGAATCCGCCCTGAAGTGTCATAGTGCGAGCCATGGCATGGGCAGAACCACCCGCCGAACTCACCCTTTGAGTCGCCACTTTTCTGACCAAGTGGAATACAGCCGAGGTGCGTGCAGACGCCAACCATCACCAGCCATTCAGGCTTTTGGACGCGATCTGCGTCTTTTTGTGGATCAGGAAGACTGCCAAGGGCAACACCTTCAGCCTCAGTAATCTCTTCTTCGGTGCGGCGACGGATAAAGACCGGCTTGCCACGCCAAGTAACGGTAATACTTTGCCCAACTTCGATGGCCGACAAATCGACTTCGATCGATGCCAATGCCAGCGTATCTGCTGCTGGGTTCATTTGATCAATAAACGGCCAGACAGCCAACGCTGTTCCGGCAGCACCGACGGCGACTGTGCTCCAAAGAAGGAAATCTCGACGCGTTTTGTCGTCGATCTCTGCATTCCCACTCATGGGCTGGTCCGCATTTTGCGCGGTCTCGCTCATGTATATTCCCCTTGATTACTCTTCAGTTCCTATCCCGCCCAATTCTAAAGGCAGCTAACACCATACGAATCCAGCTAAAGATCGGATTACACCATGACATTCACATCAGCTAATTAACTTTGCATTTGTGGACGCCCAACAGTCATTGTTATCGTCCATCCAATAGCCATGTGCGAACAGACGACAGCATGGATTGTTATAATGGATGATCCATTGGTTACAAGGAATTAACGTAAGGCGAACGCGTTGAAAACGGTTGAATTTGGGGTGGTCAATCCCTGATGAATGTTTGTTTTTTGAAATTTGGACGAAATTGGACCTCCCTGAATGAATGGCATTAAAAATCGCATCTCTTTTGCGCTATTTGAGCCGGATATCCCTCAAAATGCGGGGAATGTTTTTCGGACAGCAGCATGCCTCAATACGGTTGTACATGTGATTGAGCCCTGTGGGTTTGCATTGTCGCACGCAAAACTTCGCCGTGCGGGCATGGACTACATCGATCATCTGGATCTGATAACCCACACCAGTTGGGCAAAGTTTGTGGAAAACAAGCCTTATGAACGGTTGGTCTTGTTGACCACCAAGGGGGATGCGTCATTGCCGGACTTTGAATTCCGAACAGGTGATTGTTTGCTGCTGGGTCGGGAAAGTGCCGGTGTGCCTGATGATGTGCACGATTTTGCTGATATCCGCTTGGTTTTACCCATGCACGCCGGTTTGCGATCATTGAATGTTTCAGTCGCCGGTGCGATTGCAGGGTTTGAGGCGCTTCGTCAGTTGCAAGCGTTGCCAAGCTCTAACACAATGACCTAATACCGGTACCTAATACCGGGCACTGAATACTCGGGGCTTAACAACGGGGCTTAACAATGGGGCCTAATGCTGGGGGAGGGATAAAGACCACATGACATCAGAAACTGATCAAAGCCAAAACGATGACTATGGTGATGCGCACAAGGCCAAGGCGACGGCATGGTTTGCAGAATTACGAGATCGTCTTTGCGGTCGATTAGAAGAATTAGAGCAAGATGCGACACCCCAAGAGCTGAACGAAGGTTTTGCGCCACAGTCTTTTGAGCGCACGTCTTGGGAGCGTCCCGGCGGCGGTGGCGGGACGATGTCAGTGCTGCGCGACGGTCGGGTGTTTGAAAAAGCGGGCGTCAACATTTCGACAGTTCACGGAGAGTTTTCCGATGAATTTAGGGCCCGGATGCCTGGTGCCCAAGAGGACCCGCGGTTTTGGGCAGCAGGGATATCCGTGGTTATTCATCCAAGATCACCCGTTGTGCCAATCGCACATATGAACACACGTATGATCGTCACCACCCAAGGTTGGTTCGGCGGTGGTGGTGATTTGACCCCTGTGTTTCCCGAAGCGTCAGAGACAGATCGTTTCCACGGCGCGTTTAAGGACGCTTGCGATGCGCACGACACCGACTTACATCCAAAATATAAGAAATGGTGTGAAGAATACTTCTTCTTGCCGCATCGGAATGAAGCCAGAGGTGTGGGTGGCATTTTTTATGACAATCACAACACAGGTGATTGGAATGCAGATTTTGCTTTCACTCAGGATGTTGGAAGTGCGTTCGTCCAAGTTTATCCTGATATCGCACGGGACAAGATGAATTTGCCTTGGACTCCCGAGGAAAAAGAGGCACAGCGCGTCAAACGTGGCCGCTACGTCGAGTTCAACTTGTTGTACGACCGGGGCACGATTTTTGGGTTAAAAACCGGCGGAAACGTCGAGGCAATTTTAATGAGCTTGCCACCCGATGTGGCTTGGCCCTGATTAATACGAGACACTAAAAGTTAATTATAGGAATTAAGACATGGGTTTAGAAGGAATTGGTATTGGCGGTATTTTGGTTTTAATCGCCAATGTCTATGCCATCGTCAAAACATTGGGATCCAACGCGACAACAGGGCAAAAAGTATTTTGGATTATACTTATTCTCTTGTTGCCAATTCTCGGTGTGATCATTTGGTTCTTTGCGGGGCCTAGAGGATAAGTGGTCGTCACTGCGAGGAATCAGCGGGCATATAACGCAGTCTTCATGCGCGGCGGGACATCCAAGGGCGTGTTCTTTAGACATGACGAATTGCCCGATGATCTAACAGCACGTGATCAGATTTTTGTTCATGCGATCGGTAGTCCCGATCCGTATGGCCGTCAGTTGAATGGCATGGGGGGTGGGGTATCATCCCTGTCCAAGGCAGTTATTGTCGGGCCTCCAACCAAAGCAGGTGCCGACGTCGATTACACGTTCGCGCAGGTGTTGATCGAAGCACCCGAAGTCGATTATTCGGCGACATGTGGGAATTTGTCCTCGGCCATTGGGCCTTTTGCGGTGGACCAAGGTTTGGTCGCGCCCAAAGACGGTGAACAAACTGTGCGGGTTCACAACACGAATACAGGCAAAATCTATCATGCAACATTTTCTGTGTCGCAAGGGGCCTTTGATCCATTCGGTGATTTCGAAATTCCTGGCGTTGGCGGTACAGGGTCAAAGATTCGATTGGATTATTTGGACCCGGGTGGTGCGACGACGGGTCAGCTGTTACCGAGCGGAAATGCCATCGATATTTTGGATGTGCCTGGCATAGGCGAGGTGGAAGTCAGCGCTGTCGATGCATCGAATGCCGTGGTGTTTTTGGATGCGGCGCGATTGGGTAAAACGGCGACCGAGAGTGTAACTGAATTGGAATCCGATACAGAATTTATGGATGCACTAGAGAGCATTCGATGTGCCGCCGGCGTTATCATGGGCTTGGCCGATGTGCCCGAGGACGTGCCACCGGGCAATCCAAAGATCGGGATTGTCAGTGGCCCTGCCAAAGGGACGTCACTCGATGGTAAAGAGTTAATGCCCGATGCCATGGACATTACCGCACGCATTGTATCGATGGGACAAGTTCATCGGGCACTTCCGCTCACAGGTGCGATGTGCCTTGGCGTGGCATGCCGCATCCCTGGAACGGTTACACAGCAGATCTGTCGACCGCAGACAGGTGATATACGGATTGCCAACCCATCTGGGATCATTCCTGTCGATGCGGATATATCGACAGAAGATGACACAGTTTTCGCAAAAAGTTGCACTGTTTATCGTACTGCAAGGCCGCTGATGGCGGGGCAAGTCCTGGTTCCCTGATTGTGATGAATATCACAGTGAATTTTATGAAATTCTTGCTATAATTGTCCTACTGGGAACTAAGCGAGGATATTATGGGCTATATTCAGCAATCTAGCGCGGAGCGTAGAAAACACGATCGTGTCCAACAACCGCAGCTTTATGTGCGGGTTGGAGGGACTTTGTACCGTACCATTGAATGGAGTTACGGCGGTCTACTTATTGAAGATGAAAGTGATCAACTACCAGCAGGAGCGTTGATTCGAATTGACGGTCTTGTGGATGTGAAATCATACAAACGGGCGTCTTCCGCTCACACAGTAGATATCCGCGCGCGGGTCATTCGCACGATGCCAGAACAAGGTTTAGTGGCTTTATCTTGTTTAAAACTCGATGATGCAGCTTATCGCATTTTGCGCACTGTCGGCGGTGATTATACTGAACCACAGGCAGATCTCGCTTAACGAAACCAGGTAATTCATCCGTCGAATTGGGGGGCAGTTCTGGCTCAATCTTGTGCGACGTCTTTACGGTAAAAAAACCTTAACCGGAAAGACTAATACGCATAACCCATACGTATAATTGATGATCTTGGCCCATTGGGAAATAACTAGGGTCATAATGGGACATTT
>CBFHXC010000073.1:0-13824 GCA_965659695.1 Rhodospirillales bacterium | reverse complement strand
GTGCTATCAGACGAATGCGAACTCGTCTCAGTTTGCCGGGGAAGGAGTTGGTTTATGCAGCGCAAAGATGCTGCCACTTATTAAGTGCAGCATTGCGTTGAAACTTGAATTGGTCCCGGGAGTTTAGGTGTCTTTCGTTTTTGAAGTGGTTATAGACCGAAGCATGAAGGTTGACGAACTTCTGTAAACTTCGCATTAGCCTGAACCGCTTCATTGATCGTTCCCGTCTTCGGAATGGCCAGTGCGAGTTCTCCGTCCAGTTGTTTTGCCATCGTCCGATCTCTTGCTTCTGGGCGCTGTTGATTTCTTTTAAAGCAGCTTTGTATGAACCTAGACGATCCGTCACGATAGTTCTCGGTTTGCCGTAGCGTTTCATCGCTTTCTTTAGGAAAGCCAAAGCTGCTGCCTTATCGCGGCGCTTGGTGACATAGGAATCCAACACCTCACCTTCGTGGTCGATCGCGCGCCACAGATAGTGTTGCTCACCGTTGATCTTCACAAAAACTTCGTCCAGATGCCATTGTCAATTTGAATAACACTTAACTCGGGACACGCGATTGCGTCGGATCTCGGATGCGAACACTGGGCCAAACCGGTTCCACCAATACCGAACTGTTTCATGGCAGATATCGATCCCGCGTTCGTGCAATAAATCTTCAACGTTCCGCAACGACAGCGGAAAGCGGACATACATCATCACGGCCAAGCGGATAATCTCAGGCGATGTTTTGAAATAGCGGAATGGGTTCTTGTTTGTCATCCATAAACCCTAGGGGCGTGAATGGTCGGTTTCAAGGCGGCTTATTCTGACAATCCCTTTCACTATACCCGCCGGGTTCGTTGGCCTCTGGATCAGATATCAAACGCGCAGGATTTTTTGTAGCCAAGCGCCTACGGCCAAAGTCCGACAGTCATCGTTCATGCGTCCCAACAATTGCACTCCGACGGGCATTCCTGTTCGACTGGTCAGGCCTGGGACGTTCAGGCACGGCCCCTGAAGAGCAGTCCCCAGACGGTTGAAGACGGGGCTGCCGGTTGCATCCAGCCCTTCCGGGGCTTCACCCGGCGCACTGGGGCAAAGTAGAACATCAATTCCGTCCATGACGCTGTCCATTGCGGCCTGTGCCTCAGTGACAGTGGCGAGCGCCTGATCGAATTGTTCGAATGTATAGGCTGCACCCGCATCTGCTCGCTCGGCAAAGCTTTTGCTGACCTGGTCATGATGGAATGCCAGTTCGAAGGCCGCAGAAGTTGCGGCCTGATAATCAACGATCAACCCCTGAGCCTCGCCTAGCCGGTTGAAGATTTCCGGTAGCATTATTTCCTTGACCATCGCCCCACCCTCAGCTGCCAACCGGGCGGCCGTTTCCAGAGCGGTTCTGGTATCCTGATCAGCCTCCGGCCATTCGGGTGTGTGGCATAAGCCGATCCGGGCGCGTCCATCATAGGCGTCGTCGAGGCGCCAATTCGCCCGGCCGTTGAGGGCAGAAGCGAAATGCGCGACATCCGCCACGTCACGCGCGAACAGGCCCACTGTGTCGAAGTTATCGGCAAGTGGTCGAATCCCCGTGCGGTCGAGCATGCGGTAGCTGGGCTTAAAGCCAACGACCCCGCAGAAAGATGCCGGGCGAATGGTTGATCCCACGGTCTGCGAGCCAAAGGCAAGGGGTGTCATGAAATCGGCGACAGCAGCGGCGGAACCGCTGGACGATCCCCCTGGCGTGTGCGCCGGGTTATGAGGATTTGCCGTCTTCCCAGGACTGAAATAGGCGAATTCCGTGGTCACCGTTTTACCGAGGATCACGCCGTCTGCAGCGCGAGTCAGGGTGACGGTGGCCGCATCCGATGCCGGTCGGCAATCGTCGTAGATCGGCGATCCGTAACCGGTCGGCATGTCAACGGTATCGAACAGGTCCTTCACGGCTACGGGCAAGCCTCTCAGTTTCCCACCCATTGGTCTGTCATCGACTGTCTGGGCGGCCTTGCGGGCCATGTCGGGGTCGATAAATTTCCATGCGCCGATAGTATCTTCCCGATCGGCAATGCGTTCCAGACAAGCGTCCGTCAGGGCTCTCGCTGTCAGGCTCCCATCCTCGATCCGTCTCAGGGCATCCAGCGCGGAAAGTTCATTGGCTTTTACGGGGTTCAAGAGCGGGCACTCCACCGACGGGCGATTTCCTTGTATGCCTCTACCGCCTGGTTAATCCGCTCGACCAGGCAATACTCGTCCGTTTGGTGGGCCATCGCTGTTTCGCCGGGTCCGAGAATCACCGTTGGAGCACCGCCGTACGCCGGGGTCAGGGCTGAGGCATCGGTAAAATAGGGGGCCGTGTTGGCCTCGGGGCGTTCGCCCAATATATCTGTCATCACATCGAACACATCCTGTATCCATTCGTTACGGACATCTGTCAACACGCCGCCGACGTTCACGAAAGATTTTAGCGAGACCTCTTCGCCCAGATAACCGGAGAGGTCATTGTGAATTTTTCCGTGGTCCATACCCACCGTCGTGCGGACGTCGACCCCAACCTCGGTCGCATCGGGCACCGAGTTGACATTCAAACCACCATTTACCACGCCGACATTCAAGGTAGGCTTGCCCAGCACCGGATCGCGGGCAATGTTAAAATCAAAGTCCTCCAGCTTGGTGATCGCACGTGCCGCCTTGTAAATCGCATTGTCACCTTTTTCGGGCATGGAACCATGCGCCGTCACGCCGGTGGTCCGGGCCGTTAGCCAGATCGCACCCTTGTGGCCAAGCAGGGGTTGGTTGTGTGTCGGTTCGGCAACGACGATGGCACCCGCATCACCTAAAATATCACCACGTTTGGCCATGTCGTACGAGCCTTCGCAACCTGTTTCCTCGCCGGCGGTGATGACCAGCACCACGCCTGGTCCTTGTGAAAGTTCGTCCTTCATTTCAAGGCAGGCGACGACGAACGCTGCAACGCCGCTTTTCATATCGGTTGATCCACGGCCATAAAGTTTGCCGTCGGAAATTTCACCAGCAAAAGGATCGACGCTCCAGGATGCCGCACCCAGAGGCACCGTGTCGATATGCCCCGTAAAGCATAAAGGCGGGACTTCATCCGTGCCGCCAATCCGTGCCACAAGGCTGGTTCGGCGATCGGCGAATTCATGATAGGCGACGGAGAATCCCGCATTCTCCAGAAGCTTTCCAAGGTGTTCCGCGCAGGGCCGTTCGTTCCCGGGCGGATTGATGGTGTTGAATGCGATAAGGGTGCGGGTCAATTCCACGGGATCAAGTGGGGCGTTCATGAAGATATCTTTCGTGGTAAATAGAATACGTTGCTGGGCAAGTGGGCAGACACCAATCTAAGCGGGTCAAGTTCTGCCGATCAAGCCCTATGGCCGGGCATGGTCGTTATTCGCCATTCGGTGGTTTGTATTTTCGTGCCGCCAGGAACCATATAAACGCAACCGCCTGCATAATGAGTAATATGCTAAATCCAACCTGATAGGCTTCAGGGGCGTAGCCGCCGTTCGTCGTTTCCGGCCAACGTTCGATGACCCATCCCACCAAATACTGACAAACAAAGACCCCCCCAATCATGAGCATGTTCAGGCCCGTGTTGACCCGGCCCGCAAGCTGCCGGGAAAAGGCCTGTGTTAAAATGGCATATGGGAGCGCCAGGGTGTTGATCAAAAGACCGTATGCAAACCAAAGCAGATAACTGATCGACACCGTCTCCAAAATTATCAAGACCTGAATGGCCATGAACAGGCAGGTGATGACGCCAAGCAAAGATAAAATCGAATGTCCTGCCCGCAACACCATCGATGCTGCGACACCAGACAGGGCAGGGCCGACAGTCAGTCCGACGGCGATCAGCGACAGATGGGTCGCAACGTCGCTTGGTGACAGGTTTGCGATGTCGCGCAACCAGGTGCCGGCCCACAGACTTTGAACGCTTAATCCGGCACCGAGGCCGGCGATGGTCAACGGTGCTATGCGCCAGAACAAACCGTTACGATAGATTGCGGCGAGACCCCGAAGCTGATCGCCGAGGCCGGATGTCTTCTCATTGACGGGCTTGCTGGGAACAAAAATCGCGACCAGCACGGCAACTGTAACGGTGACCAACGAGAGCACAAAGAAAAGACCTCGCCAATCCGTCAGGCCAAGCGCCCATTCTACCGGCTTGGTCGCGGCAAAGGCCCCCAGACCGCCAAACCCCATAAGGCAGCCGTTTGCAAGGGGCAGATGGCGGGGCGGCAGCCAAAGCGCAAACGCCGTGAAGGCTGCCATTAGTGCGCCGGCAACACCGACCCCGATCAACCCGCGTCCCAAACCCAGAAGCCAAAAAGTATCGCCAAAAGAAAAAAGCAGGGCGCCAAGCCCCGCCACGGTCAACAGCGTGCTTTGAACTTTTGCCGGGCCGAACCGATCAAGCAGGATGCCGAGAGGAAACTGAAAGAGCCCGAAGCCGAGAAAATATATTGCCGTCAAAAGGCCCAGGTCGACCGCCGACAAATTCAAGTCGTCGACAAGTTGTGGTGCGATCATGGCGTTGATGGAACGATAAAGGAACGACAGGAAATAGCCTGCCGACAAGGGCAGAAAAATGCTCGTGATTAACAAAAGCCCCGGGCGGGGTTCCTGAGGTTCAATTTGTTTTGTCACGGAAACCTGCTTTCATTATGTAAGGCAACGCTATTTAATCAAACTGGCAAGAGCAATAACGAACCGGGCAGGGAACGCAGAGATCATGGTTGAAACGGGGGATGAAAAAATAGAGGTCGGTATCGATACTGGCGGGACGTTTACAGATGTTATCTGTTTCCGCGGTGGACGCGTCGTCGGCACGGCCAAGGTTCCAAGCACGCCTGCAGACCCGAGTGTTGCGATCCTTCAAGCGGTGGAATATCTGGAACGGGAATGGCAAATCGAGCCCGTAAATATCGAGCAGCTCTGCCACGGAACGACAGTTGCTACCAACGCGTTGATCGAACGGAAGGGCGGATGTGTCGGCTTGTTGGCGACGGAGGGTTTTTCCGATGTCATTGAAATTGGGCGTCAGATGCGTCGTGAACTCTATGAAGTCACCCTGAAACCGCAAACTCCCGTTTTTCTGGCACCGGGCCGTTACCGCCGGGGCATACGTGAACGCGTGGCGGCCGACGGGTCGGTTCTCGTGCCTTTGGATGAACAATCCGTTCGGCTGGCAGCGCGCGAACTGGTTGATGCCGGGGTCGAAGCAATCGCTATCAGTTTCCTTTTTTCATTTCTTAATCCGGATCACGAGATGCGCGCGCGCGATATTATCGCTGCAGAATATCCGGAATTGACGATTTCGATTTCAAGCGAAGTCGATCCCACCTTTCGCGAATACGAACGTACCGTCGCCACGGCATTCGACGCCTATGTAAAGCCGGTGGTCGACCGGTATTTGGCCCGTTTGGGAACGGAACTGGCCCGTCTCGGCATTCCCAGCGAACCCAAGGTGATGCAGTCGCGGGGCGGTATGTCGGCTGTGTCTGTTGCCCGGCAACGCCCTGTCCGGCTGTTTTTGTCGGGTCCGGCTGCCGGGGTCGTCGGGGCGTCGGCAACAGGTCAGGCCGTTAACATCGGTAACCTGATCAGCGTCGATATCGGTGGCACCAGTAGCGATATTGCCTTGATCGAAGGGGGGCGTCCGTCACTGCGCGCAGAGGGCGAGATCGAAGGTTACCCGGTTCGGGTCAATATGGTCGACGTCAATGCCATCGGTGCCGGCGGCGGCAGTCTGGTGTGGCTGGATGCGGCCGGGGGACTACGCGTCGGGCCCGGGTCGGCCGGCGCTGATCCCGGACCGGCGTGTTATGGCCGGGGGGGGGAGCAGGCCACCGTTACCGACGCTTCGATTGTTCTTGGCTATCTTAACCCCGATTATTTCGCTGGCGGTAGCATGTGCCTTAACCCGCAGCGCGCCCATGATGTTATTGCCGAGACGGTTGCCAAGCCACTGGGCTTTACTGTTGAACGCGCGGCGCAAGGTATTCATCGGGTGATAAATGCCCAAATGGCCGAGGGCATTCGCCAGGTTTCTATCCGCCGGGGGTATGATCCGCGCCGCTTTGCGTTGGTAGCGCTGGGCGGTGCCGGTGCTGTGCATGCGGCTGCGTTGGCCGAGGAGCTGGATATTGGCAAGGTTATCGTTCCGCGTACCCCGGGCGTCTTGTCGGCGGCCGGGCTATTGATGGCACCGATTGAGCATGAAGTCACTACGTCGATGCAGCGCGAATTGAATGGGTTGGCACCTTCTGAAGTGACGGACGTATTGCAGAATCTGGACAACGGGTGCCGGGCATTAATGGCAGCGGAAGGGGTCGCGACCGAGGGTACGGAAATCAGTCATTTCGCTGATGTATGTTATGTAGGCCAATCGCATTATCTGGGGGTTCCGCTGAATATGCAGGCGGATGCGCCGTTTGAACGGCTGTATTCGGATTTCAAGGCCGAACATGATCGCATCCACGGCCATGCCATGGATGCGCCGGTTCGAGTCGTCAATCTGCGCAGTGTCCATATGCTGAAAAGCGACATTGTTCCGGCGAACGATGGCGATATAGCAAAGGATGACAGTATGGCGACAGATAGCCAAAAGACCGAAAGGGACGTTCTGTTCGTCAACGCCGATGCCCCGATATCGACAAAGGTCTATAACCGGGACGGTCTAATGCCCGGCCATAAAATCGCCGGTCCGGCGATCATCGAACAGGCGGATACGACGACGGTCGTGCCGCCGGGCTGGGAGGCCTTGGTGCAACCCAGCGGGGATATCATTCTCGAGAACCCAGTCGACGCAAAAACCAAACCAGCTTAAGCAACGTCAGGGAACAAGCAGTCATGGACACGCAAATTTCAAGTAAACTAGACCCCATCGACGTTGAGGTCATTCGGAACAAGCTGGAGGGCATTGCTGACGAAATGCAGCATTCGCTGCTGAGAAGCGCCTTTTCGCCGATCGTCAAGGAAGGCCTCGACGCTTCTGCCAGTCTGTTCACTCTGGCGGGAGAAACCCTGACCCAATCCATTTCCATTCCCATTCATCTGGGGACGTTGATTCCTATCGTCGAAAAAATCCTCGAACTTTATCCCGTCGCCAGCATGTCAGACGGCGATATCTACATCATGAATGATCCCTATCTGGGGGGGACTCACTTGCCGGATATCGCGATTGTCATGCCGGTCTTTGTCGACGGCCGGGCTTTGGGGCTTAGCGCCGCCATGGTGCACCATCAGGATGTCGGCGGCATGACGCCGGGGTCGGTGCCGACGAATGCCACCGAGATATTTCAGGAAGGCATACGGATACCCCCGTTGAAATTCGCTGCGGCGGGTCAGGTAGATGAAAATCTGATCGCTTTGTTGCGACAGAATGTCCGGCTGCCCGATGTTTTTCTGGGTGATATCAATGCACAGATAGCGGCGTGTAATGTCGGAAAGCGCCGGTTGCGGGACCTTTGCTTGGTTTATGACCACGACTTCCTGCTTTCGACTTTTGAAACGCTTCTTGACCGGTCCGAAGCAATGACCCGTGAAGCCCTCGCCCGTATCCCTGCGGGAGAATACCATTATACGGATTATCTGGATAATGACGGTGTGGTGCTGGATGAACTGATCCAGATTTCGGTTACCGCAACGGTGGGCGATGGTGCAATCATTTTTGATTTCGACCAAACCAGCGGTCAGGTCAAAGGGCCGTTTAATTGCGTGCCGTCAGGATCACTGTCGGCGGCATGCTTTGCCGTCCGTGTGCTGACCGGGTCAGGTATTCCGACAAACGGTGGTTGTTTTCGCCCGATTACTCTGAAGTTACCGGTGGGCTCCATTGTCAACCCGACCGAACCCGCGCCGGTAAACGCCCGAACGTCTACGATCAAAAGAATTACTGGTTGCATGGTAAGTGCGTTCCAGAAAGTTTTGCCCGAGAAGATCGCGGCCGATTCGGCCAGTGAAATGTTGATTTTGCAGTTCGGTGGCCGCCATCCGAACGGGCAGCGCTTCGTTATTGGTGAACTGATCGCCAGCGGTAGTGGTGCGGGTTATCACTCGGACGGCGTCGATATTATCGAAACCGATGCGTCCAACTGCATGAACCTTCCGGTCGAGGCCTTGGAACTGGAAGCGCCGATCCGGGTTCATCGCTTTGAACTGCGAAAAGATTCCGGTGGTGCAGGCGAATTCCGCGGCGGGCTGGGCATCGTTCGCGAGTATGAAGTTCTGGATGGAGAGATTAAACTTACGCACCGTGGTGAACGCCATAACTGCGCAGCACAAGGGGCACATGGCGGGAAGGAAGGCGCAAAATCCTTTTCCGTTATCGCACGGGCCGGGGGAGGTAACGAGGTCATCCCGTCGAAACTTGTTTCAGATTTGAAGCGAGGGGATCGACTGATAATCGAGACGGCGGGCGGCGGTGGATATGGTCTGCCAGAGCGGCGTTCGCGTGACAAAGTCATGGCCGATACTCTTGATGGAAAAATCAGCGAATGTGAAGCGATGAATTTATATGGCTATGAGCTTTCCAACGGTCAGAGCCAAAAATAATTTTTCGAGAGCCAATCTAGGGGCTTGCAAAGCCACCCGGCTTGTATAACCCTAGTATGAATAAACAATTTCCGCGTGTAGGGGGGCTGGCAAGCGGTCTTGATACGGTCCATTCGTACAAGCTCTCCAATAAAAGCGCATTGGTTGGAACATCCAATAGGTCGCCCTGGATTTTTTCCGGGTGATGGCGAATTATTGAGTTCGGTCACGGCGGTTTCCGTCTGGACATGTTGTAATTCGTGTGTGCGTAAATCGGGTTTAAAAGCGGGATTATTATGTTCAGAAACCTAAAACAAACAGGAGAGGTTCTATGAAAATCAATGTTAAAACGTGGGTGGCGACGGTCGCTGCCGCGGGTGTGTTGGCGCTAAGCAGTGGCGTAAGCGCCGAGTCGGACGAAACGACGGGCTTGACCGATACCACCATCAAGGTCGGTGTCATGGGACCGTTTACCGGCAACGCATCAAGCTACAGCAAAACCCAGATCGGTCTGATGGCATATTTCAAGCACATCAACGATCAAGGCGGGGTTCACGGCCGTAAATTCGTAATTGCCCAAGAAGATACCGCCTGCGAGCCGGCCAAGGGCATTGCCGCAGCCAAGAAGCTACTGCACCAGGAAAAGGCATTCTATCTGCATGGCAATTCGTGCAGTGGTGTCGCAATGGCCGTCAAACCGACTTTGTCGCCAACGGGCATTCCGTGGATTATCGCCCACGCGGTGAACCCGAAAATTACCATGCCTGTGAATGAAAAGCGTTCGATCTTCCATGGTGTTCCGGCCGGGCCTGCTTACGGCTCGACCATGGGCCGTTTTGTCATGTCGAAACCTGGCACCAAACGCATCGCTGTTATTGCGCACACAAACGACTGGGCCAAAAGTTATTGCAGCCCGGCGATCGACGTCATCAAGGAAAATGGCGGAGAGATTGTCGCTGAAATGGCGATGGAACGTGGACAGACCGATTCCACTGCGCAAGTGTTGAAGCTGAAACAGGCCAACCCCGATTTCATCCTTGGTTGCCTGTACGAAGCCGAAACGGTGATCTTTCTGCGCGATGCCAAGAAATACGGTATGACTGTGCCAGTGATGGGTACGGCCGGGACCGATCTGGAAAACACCCTGGCACGTTTGGGTGATCAGGAAGCTGTTAAAAACTATTACGTACTTCATGCTTTCGTCGACAAGGTCGATGGCCCGAAAATGAAAAAGTGGAACGACATCATCCTTAAATACTATCCGGATGAAACCATTACCGGGTTTAGTGCCGTTTCCATGGCCAGCGGCGTTGCCGCCGTCGAGGCCCTTAAGGCAGTGGGACCGGATTTGACCCGTTCCAAGTTCATTGACGCGCTTGAGAATATCCGCGGCCTGACCACGGGCATCCTGGCGTGCGATATCACCTGGACGCCGACAGATCACCACGGCTGCAAAAAGTCTGCCGTTGCCGGTTTTGTCGATGGCAAGCCGACGGTTTTGTCGGCTTGGGGTAAGCCCTGGTAATCGAGGCATAGCCTGACAACCAATGGGTGGGCTGTTCTGTCTTTGCGATGCAGGCGCATCGGATGACAGGACGGTCCGGCCCGTCGGTCAGAAATCCTGTTTCACAATGTTTTGCTGCGAAGATCGGTAATCTTTTATGCTTATGCAATTGACCATCAGCGGGCTCGCCCAAGGTGCTATTTACGCCTTGATCGCGCTTTCTTTGACCGTGGTGTACCGGGCGACAACGATCGTGAACTTCGGGCACGGCGATTTCGTCATGGCCGGCGCCTTCGTCGTTTATATTCTCGTCATCATTGCCGGCATTCCCTACATTGGGGCGGCGTTTCTTGCCATTGCTATTCTATTCGCCCTCGGCATCGCGATCAGTCGCGGGTTTATCGACCCGATCAAGGCCGGTCCACATATCGGCTTTGCGATGATGAGCATCGCCATCGGCTATGTTCTGCGCGGTGGCGCGCGTACCCTTTGGGGCCGCGAGGTGCTGCCCATGCCGCCGGTGTTTGATATCGATCCGATCTTCATCGGTGATCTCGTGATTACCGGGGATGCCCTGTTTATTTGCGCAATCGTCTCCGTTTTACTGGCGATTTTCTTTTTGGTCTTTTACAAGACGACCATCGGCACGGTGATCCAGGCCGTTTACCAATCCGAACGTGGTGCCACGTTGATCGGCATCAATGTTCGCTCATTCCATGAAATGATGTGGGGCGTCGGTCTGGGCATGGGGGCCATGGCCGGGATCCTGATCGCGCCGATATCGTTGCTGCACCCGGATATGGGAGCGACATTTCTGATCCGCGGTTTTGCGGCGATGACACTCGGCGGTTTTGGATCCCTCGGCGGGGCCGTGCTCGGGGGCTTGTTGCTGGGCGTCTCGGAACAATTGTTCGGCGCTTATTTGAATACGGCCCTGATCGATATCACGGCCTATATTGTGATCGTTGCGGTTCTGGTTATACGCCCGTCCGGCCTGTTCGGCCGAACCATTGCAGTGCGTATGTAAGGAAAATAAAAATGAAAAATACCGAAACGCCCAACCCGATCACTGTAGTTTCTTACACGCGGGCACGGCGGCTGTTTTATCTGGTACCGGTGCTGGCCCTGGCCATTCCGTTCGTTGCCAACGAATACCTGCAGTTCATGACCAATGCGATTTTGGTCTATGCCGTAGTAACTGTCGGGTTCAACGTGATTATCGGAAATCTGGGCCAACTGGCGTTTGCCAATACGGCGTTTTTTGGAATCGGCGCCTATACCACAGCCATTCTGATGGTTTATGCAGGTTTTCCTTACATGCTGGCGGTGGTCGCGGCGGCGGTGATTGGTGGCCTCGGGGGATTTTTGGCCAGTGTAACGGCGTTGCGCGGTATCCGGCTTTATTATCTGGCCATCATCACGCTGGCATTCGGCGAGTTGATGCGTTGGGTCTATCTGCATGGTGACAAGGTCACCATGGGCTCGGACGGCCTGCAAATGCCGCAGCCCGCCTTCTTCGGCGTCGCCATGGAGAACGAAACGGTAAAGTTCTACGTCTTTCTGTTGATTGCCGTGTTGCTGATTAAAGCGACGTCGAACCTGATGCGGTCGCGGATCGGTCGGGCCTTTGTCGCTATTCGGGACAATGAAGCCGCGACGGCTTCCCTCGGCATTCACACAGCACGCTATATCATTTTGGCGTTCATCTGGAGTGGCGCCGTCGTTGGTGTCGCCGGGTCGATGTTTGCGGCCCTTACCGAGCGCGTGTTTCCCGAATCTTTCAGCCTGACGGAATTGGTTGTCCATTTTGCCATGGTTCTGGTCGGCGGGACGGGCAGCATTGTCGGCAGTGTTATAGGTGCCATTACCTTGACCGCGTTGCCGGAATATTTCCGCCAGTTTCCGGGAATGGAGGAACTGTTCTTCGGGATAATCATCGTTTGCGTGCTGCTGTTCCTGCCCAAGGGGCTGGTCAGCCTTTTGCGACGCGTTTCGCCTATCTTCAACGAACGTTTTTATCGGGACTGAACCATGGATCCTCTTCTGAAGCTTGAAGGCCTGACGGTCCACTTCTCGGGCCTAAAGGCATTAACGGATGTCAGCTTTGACAGCCATGCCGGCGAGGTCCGCGCTGTGATCGGTCCCAACGGGGCCGGCAAGACGACGCTGTTCAATTCGATTTCCGGCTATGTCCAACCGACCGCCGGAAAGGTGCACTTCAAGGGTGAGCCGATCCACGGTCTGTCGCCGCATGACATTTCCATCAAAGGGGTGCGCCGGACGTTTCAGAACGGGGGGCTGTTTCCCGAACTGACGGCGCTGGAAAACATCTTGGCCGGCCTTCATACGCAGATCGACGGGACATTTTTGGGCATCGTGTGCGGAACCAAGGCCGCCCGCGAGGCCGAGCGCGAAGGTGTCGCGCGAGCGCGAAAGCTGCTCGACATGATGGATTTGGGCTTCCTGGCGGATCAGCAGGTCAAGGATCTGTCTGGCGGTCAGCAGCGAATGGTGGAAATCGTCCGAACGCTCGCGACTGAGCCGCCGTTGCTACTGTTGGATGAACCATTTGTCGGCTTGTCACCGCCCATGCGCATCCGAATGATGGAAATTATCCGTAGGCTTAGCGGTGAAGAAGGTATCGGCATTCTGCTTATCGAGCACGCTATCGACCTTGTGATGTCCAGCTCAGATGTCATCATCGTTCTTAGTTCCGGTCAAAAAATTGCTGAAGGGAAGCCCGAGGAAGTCCGACAAAACCACGAAGTATTGGAGGCCTATCTTGGATACGCCTGAGACTCTGTTGACCGTTAACGACCTGCATGTCGGGTACGGTACCAAGCAAATTTTATTTGGCATTGATTTCGAAATTAGAAAGGGAGAGGCCGTTACTTTCCTGGGGGCAAACGGCAGCGGCAAATCAACCTCGCTGAACAACATCAGCGGCTTCGTTCCGACCATGTCCGGTAAAGTCATGTTCGAGGGACAGGATATTACGAACCTGTCCGCCCACAAAATTTTTCGGCTGGGGATTGTGCAGGTTTCGCAGGCGCGTGATCTGTTCCCTGATCTGACGGTTGAGCACAACCTTCGCCTTGGTGCCGCCGTTCGCAATCGTGACGCGATCGAAGAGCAACTGGAACGAGTTTTTCATTATTTCCCACGCCTGTTGGAGCGCAGGAAACAACATGCGCGGACTTTGTCCGGGGGCGAACAACAGATGGTCGCCATCGGCCGGGCCGTGATGTCGAAGCCGAAACTGCTGCTGCTGGACGAGCCTTCGGGCGGTCTTTCTCCGCAGTTCGTCAACGAAATCGGGACGATCATCAAGGCGTTGAAAGACGATGGTGCGACCATGCTGATGGTTGAGCAGAACCTGTCTCTTGCGTTCAAGGTGGCGGACAGATTCATTATCTTGCGCGACGGCTTAGTCAGTGACGGCGGTTTTGTGAAGGGTCTGGAAGACAATCACGATGAAATTGTTCGCCAGATTTATCTCTAGTGCATCATCCGCTAGCTCGCTTAACTGTCCGTCGTCATATAAATTGGAACATGTAGCGGCCTGATCTAAGAGAGGGTCTTGCTCATATCTGGTTGATAATACTAAGCGGCGTATTAAATTAATGTGCCTTCTAATTTTTCTCTGTCAGGCCCTTTGTTTAAAGATTTCACTGAACTATGTGCTCTGGTGGGAATTTGAGGGACGCCGTTTGTCTAGCCCCCTTTCTATGTACCACTGTGATGTAAGGTTTCCGGTACCGGTGGTCGCATGCCTAGAGCCTGATGC
>CBFHXC010000072.1:0-13847 GCA_965659695.1 Rhodospirillales bacterium | reverse complement strand
CGTTTACGGTGATTGATGCCGGGTGGTCCGCGGCACCCGAAGAAGGAGGTGTCATTTGGTGTATCCTGGTCTTGTGTTAAGCGTTACCCATGGCTGGGATTTGATTAGAAATATCCATGCTCACCAATGCATATGTCAAATCGCTAATAGCTATGTGATTAATAGATTAAATCTATGTGACAATGCGTTGAGGCAGTTTTCAGCAGGCGCAATCAGATTATTCCGCAGCGACCGAAGCGCCGTTTTCGACGCCCATCTTTGCCAAGATATCAGACATCACCGCCAGCGCTTGGTTCATGTCGTCGGCTCCCAAGTGGCCGATGCAACCCACGCGGAAACTGGGTGCCACGGTTAGTTTTCCGGGGTAGAGCACAAATCCGCGATCTTTCACCTGATCATAGAATGCCTGGAAATCAAAAGCGGGGTCAGCGGGCATCTTGAATGTCACAATGATTGGCGCTTGAAGGGAAGAGGGCAAGAGAGTCTCGAACCCCAATTTGGCCATGCCGTCGATCAGAATTTTGCAATTATTGGAATAGCGCGCGAAGCGTCCTGCGACACCGCCCTCTGCTTCGAACTGTTCGACCGCTTTATCAAACGCGACAATCACATGCGTCGGCGGCGTGAAGCGCCATTGGCCGTTGCTTTCCATCGCTTTCCATTGATCATAAAGATCCAGCGCAAGTGCGTGTGCATTGCCCTCGCACGTTTCCAATACGGATTGACGGATCAAGGAAAAGCCCATGCCGGGCACACCCTCTAAGCATTTGTTCGATGACGCCATCACGGCATCAAAATGAATGTCAGCAGCATCCAGCATGATGGCACCGAATGCGCTCATCGCGTCGATAATCAATGATCTCTCGGCGTCCTTCACAATATCTGCGATGTCATGAATCGGATTCAGAATGCCTGACGTTGTTTCGCAATGAACAACAAGAACGTGCGTAATCGCAGAGTCTTGCGCCAACTTGGCTGTCAGTTGTGCGGTATCAGGAACGGTATCTTCGGGCGTTTCCACAACCTCGAATGCGCGCCCTGCATAGGTGAGTATCTTTGCCATCCGATGCCCGTACGCTCCGTTGACCAGGATCAACGCTTTGCCATCTTTTGGGATCAATGTGCCCAGGGTTGCTTCGACGACAAACGTACCGCTGCCCTGTAAGGGTACGCACACGTGCGTATCAGACGCGTTGGCGATTTCCAGAAGCTTGGTTCGAACCCGCGCGTTTGTGTCAACGAACGCCTGATCGCGCGATCCCCAATCATGAAGCATGGCTTCTTTGGTTTCGACCGAGGTGGTCAGGGGGCCTGGAGTTAACAATCGTGGATCGCCGGGTGTCAGTGTCATCGGTCTGGACTCTCTGGTTTTTGCCTGTTCCAAGCTTACAGGAAGTTGCACTCACGTTTTATGACACGAGTGTTCAAAAAATCCGATGCATTCGTCAAATCGTTAATTCAAATAGGATGTATAGGTCTTACCTATGTCTCCATGCTTGCGTTTTGGCCAGGATCCCCTTGGTCAAAAGCGCATGCACAAGCCTGACCGCTGCCGCTGTCGCGACGATCATCATGCCCATGGCGGCGGCGGGCGCGACGTCGCCAGCGTCATCCATGTTCAGAATCGCAACCGAAGCCAACGCGGTGTTAGGTGAATATAAGAACACAACCGCCGATACAGTCGTCATCGCATTCACGAACATATACATCGAAATATCCAGGATCGCGGGCAGGCAGACCGGCACTGTGATCCTGATGAAGGTGCGATAGAACGGAACTTTCAGCGACGACGACACACTCTCAAACTCGGCATCCATTTGCTTCAACGCTGTCACAGCGGTCAGGTGGGCGACGGTATAGAAGTGCGTGACCGTGCAAATCACAAGGATGGGCATGGTGTGATACAGAAAGCCGAGCGGGTTATCGGGAGCATTGAAAAAGAACACGTAGGCCAAGCCCAAAACCAAGCCCGGCACCGCCATTGGGATCATGCACAAAAGTTGCATCGCTGTGCGTCCCGAGTGGAAACCTTTGCTTTTTTCAACCAAATAGGCCCCGGTGAATACCATCACGGTGCCGATGACAGCTGTCCAAGTGGCCAATTCGATGGAATTGAAATAGGCATCCCATCCCCCACCATCCATCAAATCAAAATTGTAATGGTTGAGCGATAGGCTCAAATCATAAGGCCAGAATTTGGCGAACGAGGCGAAGGCCGCCGTGCCAAGAATGGTCAAAATGATCACCGCGATGACACAGCAGAAGGTCAGGAACAAACGATCGGTTAAACGATTGGGCTTGGGCTCATACGGGACAGCCCGCGCTGACAACAGGGCCACTTGGCGTTTTTGAACGATGCGGTCTGCCGTAAACGCAAGCACGGCCGGCAGCAGCAAGACCATGCTGACCACTGCGCCCATTTCAAAATCTTGTCGTCCGATGACTTGCTTATAGATATCTGTAGCCAGCACGTTGTATTGGCCACCGATGACCTTTGGGATACCGAAATCAGTGATCACGAGTGTGAAACAAACAAAGAAAGCCGACACCAGCCCATAACGCACGCTGGGCAGAGTGACCGTGAAGAATGTTTTGATCTTGCTGGCCCCCAGGGCATCGGATGCTTCGTACAGGCGTGCATCCGAATTGGCCATGGCGATCAACATAATCGTGAGGACATGTGGAAAGACATAAAAACTGGCGCCGATGACAATCCCGATGGGGCCATATATTTCTTGCCCAAACAGTAATTCTTTCAAAATTCCCTGATTGCCAAACAGATAAACCAGTGAAATCGCGGGCAGTAGTGATGGCATCAAAATGGGGATCAGGGCGATTCCCTTGAACAGGCTTTTGAAAGGTATGCAGGACCGCGTCAGGGCATACGCAAAGATGAACGCCAGTGTGACGACAATAACGCAAACGATCAGCGTCACCGTTATACTGTTCTGAATCGACCAGAATAAGGATGGGGTCGAGAAGAACTTGATGTAATTGGCGAGCCCAATGAAACTACCGTCGCCGCCCTCGAAGCTTTTCGATAGCAGCGCATAGAGCGGGAATAAGATCGTAACGCACAGGTACAGTGCAATACCAACCAGAACTGCGCGCATGATCCAATCTTCGGACGAGACCTTGGGCTTGATGATGGGCGCGGTTCGTGGCACCGACGTGGTCGTTGAGCTATCCATGATCGGCGTCACGCACTTCTGGATAAAGGCGAATGAATTCTTCGGGGAGTTGCGCGCGCAAAACACGACCTTCGTGAACGTCCAGATTGCGGGCCCTGTTGGCTGACAAATCGGCTCGGAAATCGGTGCCATCGCCATTGTTGGGGCGCAAATGACATCGGTGGAAGGAACCTAAGAACTCCACATCTGTCACCGTCACCGAAAATGCGCTTTCATCGGAATCGCTCTCGTCCGTGACAAGGACATCTTCCGGGCGAACACACAGCGTGACGTTATCGCCGATGCTGAACTCTGCCGCATCATTGCCGCCGGCCATGGTTACGCCGGCTACGGAAACCCGCCCATTTTCCAAGATTTCCCCTTTGATAAAATTCGTCGTGCCGATGAAGTCGGCAACAAACGGTGAAGCTGGGTTCGCATAAATTTCGGTCGGGGTGCCAACTTGTTCGATGGTACCATGGTTCATCACCACGATACGGTCTGCCATTGCCAAGGCTTCTTCTTGGTCGTGCGTCACCATAATTGTGGTGATCCCAATCTTGTTTTGAAGTTGCTTGATCTCGTGACGGAGGTGAACCCGCACTTTGGCGTCGAGCGCTGATAGCGGCTCATCGAGCAACAATAATCCAGGCGAGGTTGCCAATGCACGGGCCAGAGCGACGCGCTGCTGCTGGCCACCGGATAACTGGGATGCGTACTTTGTTTTGTGTTCGTTCAGTCCGACCAGTTCAACCAATTCGTTGACGCGTTTGTTGATTTCCGGGCGTGGCATTTTTTTGTTTTCCAGCCCATACGCCATATTTTTGATGACGTTCAGGTTTGGGAAAAGCGCATAGGATTGGAAGACAATGCCAAAATCTCGCTCGCTTGGTGGCAGCGGTGATATATCACGCCCGGCTTGCTCAACTGTGCCGCTGGTCTGAATATCTAGGCCCGCAATGGCACGAAGTAGTGTGGTTTTACCGCAACCGGACGGCCCTAAAAAGCAAACGAACTCACCCTCATTCACATCCAAGGACACACAATCGAGTGCGACGAAGTTGCCAAATTTTTTCGTCAGGTTTTTAACGCGAAGATATGCGTTTCCTTGTTCATCGGCCATGTCGTTTCGCCCTTTGGTGTGTGCCAAGAAATAGTGTGCCGAAATAGAATACCCCGACCCCAAAGGGGCCGGGGTAAAAAGATGATCTATCTTGTGATTATCTTCTTATTTGGGTTCGGATTTCCCATCGTAACGCTTCCGCCATTCGTCCAGGATACGGATGCGATTATCAGCAGCCCATTGGAAGTCGTTTTCGATCATTTTCTTCTCGATGTTTGGCGGGAAGTTTTTGACCGGCTTGGCGATACCAGGCATTGCAACAACGGCATATGCTTCGTTGTAGATTTTGTTCGCTTTTTCGGTCACGGACCAATCGGCGAGCGCCTGTGCAGCTTTAAGGTTTTTGGTGTTCTTGACGATTGCAAAAGCTTCCAAGTCCCAGCCAACACCTTCGGATGGTGCGACGATTTCTAATGGCGCACCTGCGTTTTTAGATTTCGCACCACGATAAGCAAACGAAACGCCGATGGGGATTTCACCTTTGGCGGCCAGTTTGCACGGCTTAGAGCCAGAGTGCGTGTAGCGCGCGATGTTTTCGTGCAACGCGTCCATGTACGTCCACGCGGCTTCTTCGCCCTTGATTTGAATCCAAGATGACACGTCGAGGAAACCTGTACCCGAAGAGTTAGGGTTCGGCATAATTACGTGGCCTTTGTAGACAGGTTTTGTCAGATCGGCCCAAGTCGCAGGAACGGGAAGGCCATGCTTCTCACCCTCGACGGTGTTAAAGCAGATCGACGCGATCCAGGCGCGCTGACCAACCCAAAGTGGTGCGCTGTTTTTTGTATCGTAATAAAGCTTGGTCAGCTTTTCGACGCCCTTTGGAGCATAACCTTGGAAGTAATCGTGGGTACTAAGCAGTAACAAGCTGGTTGCAGCCACGCCCCATACGATATCCGCTTTTGGGTTATCTTTTTCCGCCAATAACTTTGATGTGATGATACCGGTGGAGTCGCGAACCCATTTGATATTGATATCCGGATTATCTTCCTCGAAGGCTTGTTTGAACCCCTTGAGTTCATCCGCCTCGACCGCTGTATATACGAGCAGGTCGGTTTTCGCCTGTGCGATACCGGCGCTCATCACACCGATGGCGGCGGCGGCGGCGATGCCGAGGCCAAATTTTGTAAAAGACGTCGCTTTCATTTTGTAGCTCCCTGATTGATGCGCAAAGGCGGAAATTCTTCCTCAACGCGTTCGATTAATTGTCGCTATAATCAGACGAATTTAGTGTTCGCCGAAAGATCAGATAAATCCGCCCCAATTTTTATTCGTTTCTTGAAGTATCAAGATTGAAACAGAAGCTTCAACCATTTGATACCTTGCTCAATGTAACGGTACTGCCGTAGCATTCGTCAAATCACTAATAACAATGGTCAATATAGACTAAGCCTATGCATTATTCGAAGCTACGTGCCTTTCATGCTGTTGCGACGCAGGGTGGCTTTTCTAAAGCAGCGGAGCATTTGCACTTAACGCAGCCGACCCTGTCAGATCAGGTCCGAAAACTGGAAATCGACTTTGATATCCTGCTGTTCAATCGCAACAGCCGATCTGTCACGTTGACCGAGGCGGGCAAACACTTGTTGCTGATCACCACGCGGATGTTCGAATGCGAAGCCGAAGCGATGGAGTTCTTGCAAGAAACCCAGGACCTTTTGACCGGGAACCTGACGTTATCGGCGGATGCGCCGTTCCATATTCTGAAAATCGTGCGCAAGTTCCGAGACCGTTATCCCGGCGTGAATGTGAATATCAAGATCGGAAATTCCGAGGAGATTCTCCGCCATCTGTTTGATTTCAAATCGGATATTGGTGTTTTTTCGCGGGTGCCAGACGACGAGCGCCTGAATATTGTGAGCCTGCGCGATGATCCACTGGTTGCGGTTATTTCTAAAGAGCACGCATGGGCATCACGAAAATCTATTCGCTTCTCTGAATTAGAAGGCCAGCCTTTGGTATTGCGCGAGCGTGGTTCAACCACGCGACAAATGATCGAAGATGAATTTGCGCGTCTGAAGTTGAAACAGGGGACCCTCATGGAAGTCGAAGGACGCGAGAGTATTCGCGAAGCCGTCGCCACGGGAAACGGCATTGGGTTCGTATCCAAACCCGAATTTGGCTTCGACTCCCGTCTTCAAATGTTGGAGTTGAAGAACTGCGAGCTTCCGATGCACGAATATATGGTGTGTTTGGAAAACCGCTCCAACATGCGGGTGGTCTCGGCGTTTTGGGAAATGGCCGCAGAGATGGTCGGTAAGCAGTAGATTTTAGTGTTCTGCGAACGCGACGCCTGATGACTGGCTTAAAAGCCTTGGGTCAGTTGATTTGATTTTAATGGGGCGGCCCTCAAGGGTTTCAAAGCATCTTTCCAACGTTTCTTCTTCCAATCGTGCCATAGCATCTTCGGTAAAGAACGTTAGATGTGGTAACAGGATAACGTTGTCCATGTCATAAAGGTCACGCAGCGGATGGTTCGCTTGGTCCAGCGGTTCTTGGCTATATACATCCAGTCCGGCACCTGCGATCCGACCCGCCTGCAACGCATCTAGTAAGGCCAATTCATCGACGATGGCACCTCGCGCGGTGTTGATCAGGAATGCGCTCGGCTTCATCGCATCGATCTGCGCGCGCCCAATCAGATGCCGTGTCTCATCGTTCAGAACACAATGGACAGAGACAAAGTCACACGCTGCCATCATTTGCGTAACATCAGAATAGGGTAAGATACCAAGCTCTTGCATGCGTTCCGGTGGGGTGTGCGGCGAATATCCAATCACATTGGCACCAAACCCGGCACCAGCCATCTGCGCCATGGATTGCGCGATTTTGCCCGCACCGATCAGGCCCACGGTTTTCCCTGCGATATCGATGCCGCGCCAACTGGTTTCTGGCCAAACCCAATCGTCAACGTGCATCGCGCGGTCCAGTGGGATGAGTTTCTTGGCAAGGGCAATCATGAGTGTGAAGGCACCTTCGGCGACGGTGCGCTCGGCGTATTCTGGGATATTGACCACGGGGATGTTGCGCGCCTTCGCGGCCTCGATATCGATAGCATCAATGCCGACACCGTATTTGATGATGGCTTTGAGGTTATCTGCCGCGTCGATGACGTTCTTGGTGATCGGCGTGTAGCACATCAGCAGCAATTCTGCGTCACCTACGGCTTCGATCAACGCGCCCTCGTCGATACCATCCGGTAGCAACACCAGATCATGGCCCAATTCCCTGAGGGTCTTGTCAATGATCGGGCATTCTAACTCGTGGTCCGTGCGGACGATTTTAACCATGCGTGTTCCTGTCGGGTGCGGGTGAATTAGGCGAGACCGTGCGCCTGGGATGCTTCTAAAATCGCCGTATCAATTGTATCCAAGGCGAAATCCATTTGTTCTTGGGTCAAGATCAACGGCGGGGTCAAAGTGATCGTATTGCCCATGGTCAGCTTAAATGAAAGCCCTGCATCAAGGCATCGATAAAAAATATCTTCGGCCAGATCATCGGCGGCTTCTTTGGTGTCTCGGCTTTTGACCAATTCGATGCCCATCAAGAACCCGCGCCCTCGAACATCCCCAACCACGGTGTGTTTGCTCTTCATATCGTGTAACCGGACCATGGCATGTGCACCAACTAGCGCCGTATGTTCCACCAAGTCTTCATCTTCGATAATTTCAATGGTTGTCAGTGCGGCACGGCAGGTGACCGGGTTCTTTTCGTGGGTGTAATGCCCGAATGCGAAATCGCCTGCGACATCCAGATTGGGTCGGGTGATGGCCGCTGCGATGGGCAAGATGCCGCCGCCCAGGCTTTTCCCCATCACCAAAATATCAGGTGTCACGTCGTCGTGTTCGCAAGCAAACATGCGCCCGGTTTTGCCAAGGCCCGTAGGGATTTCATCAAAAATCAACAACGCACCCGCCTCGTTGCAGGCTTTACGAACTTCGGCCCAAAAACCAGGTGGCGGAATATAAGGGACTGCGCGTGCGGGTTCCGCGATCACGGCGGCCACGTCGCCTTCTTTTTCCAAGACATAGCGCACAAAATTCGCGCAGGTCATTTTGCATAACTCTAAGTTCGGCTGGCCGTCATTGTCCGGATACCCATAAGGGCAGCGATAACACGCAAAGGGCGCCACGTGTTCGGTGCCGGGCAGAAGCGGACCAATGACGTGCGATCTAAAAAGCTGCTCGCCGCCCACGGATGATGCGCCAAACCCTGCACCATGGAATGCATCCCAAAATGAAACCGTTTTGTATCGTCCTGTGGCGGCACGGGCGACCTTAATAGCGACTTCAATGGCGTCTGATCCCCCCGTTGTGAACAAGACTTTCGATAAATCGCTCGGTGCGATGGTCGCAAGTTTTTCGGCCAGCAGGGTTGCGGGCTCGCATGTAAATCTTCGCGGCGCGAAAGGGAGGTCGTCCATCTGATCGGCGATGGCCTTTTTCAGGCGGGGATGACCATAGCCAATGTGGTGGACGTTGTTGCCGTGAAAATCCAAGTAGCGATGGCCATCGGTGTCTTCGATCCACGGCCCCTCGGCCTTTGCGATGACCGAAAGACAGGGGGTGGACACAGATTGATGCAGGAAATGCGTGGCGTCGCGCGCCAGCACTTTGTTGGTGTCATCGCTATGCGTTTGTGTTGCCCACGCTTCGCGTCGAGAGGATGTGTTGCTCTCGCCCTCCGATTGGGTCGGAGCGGGTTTCGGAAGTTCATTCATGTCGCGACGGCCTTTCACATCAGTGGGGCAGTGTGTCGCGTGGCTCACTCATAGGTCAAATCGTGAAATTCGATACTATTTATAGATAGGGGCGATGCCTAGTCGAGATAAGTCGACCCCTTTGGAATGACTGATTTCGGCACGTCGACCATGATCTCGCCCAACAACAGGAATGAGAGCGTCTTGCCATGAAGGTCCTGGCAGAGGGCGCCATTTACGCCGCCCTCTAGCGCATCATTAATGACGAAATTCAATGCCCGCAAGTTGGGCAGATCATAACGGGCGACGTCGCTTGCCCCTTTATGCTCAAACAACTCCAACACGCGTTCTTTGGTGACCTGCGAAGCGATGAAAGGATAGGCGTCCTCGTTATAGGCAACAATGGAGATGTTTGAGCGATTGCCTTTATCGCCTGCGCGACCGTGGGCGATGGCATGAAGTGGTACTGAAACAGTATCTTCGGTCATGGCTTGATCTCTTCGGCGCGAACGTGGGGCTCTACCATATCGCGTGGCACCAGGATCGATGCCGTATTCACCTGACCGGTCACACTGCAACGATATCCGCCACCACCTGCGGGCCCGGAGCAAAATAGGCTCAAAACCTCATCATTGACGTACGCGCCCGTTTCTTTGTCATCGGTACGGATCGCTGTGCGCACCCGAAATTCACCATTCAATGGTTCGTTAATCGCATCGCGGCGCGTGCTTGTATCGTTATCGAATACTGCACCGACACCGATGATATCAACGCGCAGATCGTCTTGGACATCATGGGCACGCACCCGTGATTTGATAATATCGGCAGCCATTTTTGCCCGTGCAAACGCATTTGGTCCGGCGTAAATCATTTCGGCCTCTGCGAGCCAGCCACCATCTGCCGACACCGTGGTTTTTAATGTCGCAGGCGGCGGTCGACCCTTGGCACCCGAGACCTTGACCCGGTCAGGACCATCATCGGATAGCGTCACTTGGGTGACATCCAGAGTCACATCCGGTGTTAGATAAGCGGATGGATCGTGCATTTCATACAGGATTTGCTCGGTCACGGTTGCCGTGGTGACGATCCCACCCGTGTTCTCGGCCTTGGCGATGACGAGCGACCCATCTTCGGAGACTTCGCCGATGGGAAACCCCAAGTTATCCATGCCGGGCACGTCTTTAAATCCAGGGTCACAGAAGTACCCGCCCGTGACCTGGCCGCCGCATTCTAATAAATGCCCTGCCAATGTCCCGGTTGCTAACAAATCATATTCCTCTGGCTTCCAGCCAAATTCATGGATCAACGGACCCAGCACCAATGCAGCATCGGTAGTGCGACCGACCAAGACGATATCAACGCCGAGCGCCAAGGCATCTGCGATCGGTTGCGCACCCAAATAGGTGTTGGCGGCAACGATTTCTTTGCCTGAGATTGAAAGCCCCTCAATCGTCTCTAACGCACCAATGTCATCGGTGGACATCACGGTCGTCAGATCATCACCGATGACAATCCCAATACGGGGCCGGGGCAGGCCCAATTCTTGTGCCAGTTCGTGAACGCGTTTGGCGGCACCAGCTGGGTTCGCCGCGCCTAAGTTGGACACGATACGGACACCACTTTCCATGGCGGCTTTAAGTGAAAGACGCAGGTATTTATCCAGATACGGCGAATATCCCTGATCAGGCTTTCGCATTTTGATCCGCTGGGCGATCGCCAACGTGCGTTCTGCCAGGACTTCGTAGATCAGATAGCGCGGCCCATCGCGTCGCGACAATGTATCGATCACCGGCAGTGCAGCATCCAAGCGATCCCCAGAAAACCCGGCACCTGAGCCGATAAAGACAGTCTTTGGCATTTTTAAGTTTCCCGCAGATGTTTTTCGAATTCACTGCGTGCATCGGCAGGAATTACTTCGGATCGATTTTCCACATAGTTCATGTAGACATAGGTGGCAGTACCACGGGCGCACAGCTCATCGCGCTGCCAGATTTCTTCGTATACCGTAAAGCTTTTGGTCCCGATCCGATCAATCCATGTGTGGACAACTGCATCATGCTGAAAATAAATCTGCGCCAGATAATCAACGTTCATGTTCACGAGCGCGACTTTCCAATCGGAAAATTCCAATGTCGGCGTCAATATCTCGAATATTTCCCGACGGCCTGATTCAAACCATACGGGCACAAAGACGTTGTTGATGTGACCTGCACCATCGGTCTCAGATACGCGCGGAATGATGGGTGTTTCGAACATGGTTCAAGCTGCCGTCCAGCCACCATCGACCATCAAGGATGACCCGGTGACCAGCGAAGATGCATCAGATGCCAGGAATACCGCGGCACCCATGATGTCTTCGACCTGGCCAATACGCCCCAGTGCGATCTTTGATTCGACAAACGATTTGAACTCGGCGTCATCCAGCATATGCGCTGTCATCGGTGTTTCAATGAATGTCGGGCAGATCGTATTCACGCGGATGCCATTTGGGCCCAATTCCCAGGCCATAGCTTTGGTCGTGCCCTCTATCGCGTGCTTGGTCGCGCAATAGACGGTGCGCTTGGGACCGCCAACATGCCCCATTTGCGACGAGATATTGATGATCGAACCGGGCTTCTTTTTGTCGATCAGGCCTTTGGCAACGGCCTGCGCCAGAAAGATTGCCGCGCGAACATTCAAGTCCGTGACGGCATCGTAATCTTCCTCGGTCACATCAACCAAATTTGCGGGGCGATTGCCGCCAGCATTGTTTACCAGGATATCAAAGGGGCCATGTTCCGAGACGGCTTTTCGTGATGCCGCCGTATCCATCACATCCAGTTCAAGGGCATGGGCGTTGCCGCCACTTTTAGTGATTGCGGCAGCGAGTGCGTCGATTTCGGCGTTTGTGCGTGCCGCAACAAAGACCTCGGCCCCTGCGTCGGCCAATGCCACGGCGATCCCGCGACCGATGCCGCGCCCGGCGCCTGTGACAAGGGCACGCTTTCCCTCAAGACGAAAGCTGGGTGTTTGTGGCAAATCATTCATGACTTAACGCTTCGCAACGGTGCCGTATGGCGGCACGTTGCTACCGCCATAACGGCGCGCACGAATGTTGGCTTGCTCGCCATGACCGGCGAAACCCTCAATCGCACACAGCCTGGAACAATAGCCGCCAACCAATGCAGATGCTTCGTCCGTTAGGACCTTCTGATAGGTGCAGGTTTTCATGAACTTCCCAACCCACAAGCCGCCTGTATAGCGCGCCGCCCTTTTGGTGGGCAGTGTATGATTCGTGCCGATGACTTTGTCGCCGAACGATACGTTGGTGCGGGGACCCAAGAACAATGCCCCGTAGTTTGTCATGTTGTCCGCGAAATAATCGGGATCATCGGTCATCACCTGAACGTGCTCGTACGCCAAACGGTCCGCCTCTTCGACCATTTCATCAATGGTCTCGCAAACGATGACGGAACCGTAATTGTTCCATGCTTCGCGCGCGATGTCGGCTGTCGGCAGGATATCGAGTTGTCGTTCGACCTCAGCCATGGTGGCCTCGGCAAGTGCTTTTGAGTTCGTGATCAAGCACGCGGGTGACGTTGGGCCGTGTTCGGCTTGTCCTAGTAGATCAACAGCGCAGATTTCTCCATCGACGCTCTCATCAGCGATGATCATCGTTTCAGTGGGGCCGGCGAATAGATCGATCCCAACTCGCCCAAAAAGTTGGCGTTTGGCTTCAGCGACAAACATGTTGCCGGGGCCTACCAACATATCAACGGCCCCAATGGTTTCGGTGCCGAGTGCCATTGCGCCAACGGCCTGAATGCCACCCAGCACCATGATTTCATCAGCGCCCGCCATGTGCATGGCAGCGACAATGGCAGGATGTGCGCCACCTTCGTGAGGCGGGGCAGATGCCACGACACGTTTCACGCCTGCGACCTTGGCGGTCAGGACACTCATATGCGCCGATGCGACCATGGGATACTTGCCGCCGGGCACATAACAGCCGACGGAATTTACTGGGACATTTTTATGACCCAAAATGACACCGGGCAGGGTCTCGACTTCCAAATCCTGCAGACACTCTTTTTGCTTTTCAGCAAAGTTGCGAACCTGCGCCTGCGCAAAGCGAATATCGTCCAAGTCGTCTTCGGAGACTTTGGCGATGGCTGCTTGGATTTCATCTTCGCTGAGACGCATGTGTTCGGGTGCATGGCCATCGAACTTCTCGGCCAGCTCGCGAACGGCGGCATCGCCACGCTTTTCGATGTTGGCCAGGATTTGTTCAACTGTGGCGCGGACTTTTGCATCCGCTTCGGCGACGTCTTCGGCGCTTTTGCCCGACTTCAAATAGGTAATCATGTATGTCTCTTTAATGTCCTGTATTAGTGAATGTCGCCGCCGCTGATCGCAGCTTTAAGCTTTTCAACATTGAAGTCATCGCGCCGCGCTGCATCAAGGATCAGTTTTTCTTTGGCTGAAATGGTCGCGACGGCATCCGGGATTTTCTTGACCGCGTCTTCGGGGACCACCACTGCGCCATGCATATCAGCGTGTACGATATCGCCGTGATTGACGGTCATGCCGTGCACGGTGACTTCGCAATTGAAATCGATGTAATGAACGAACGCGTGGCTTGGATTGACCATGCCGCCCAATATTTGAAAGCCACGGGCACTATCGGGCAGGTCACGGAACGATCCATTGGTGACGCAGCCCGCGATGCCTAGGCCCTTGTGAACAGCGGTATGTACTTCACCCCAAAAGGCACCGACGCCAGGATGCGGGTCGACGTCTTCGATCAATAAAACGGCGGGTCCATCTTGGCTTTCGACATATTCGTAGTAGGGGAAGCGCGCTTCCATGCCTTTGG
>CBFHXC010000071.1:0-14371 GCA_965659695.1 Rhodospirillales bacterium | reverse complement strand
TCTATTCACATGTGTTGAGGTGGTGAAACGTGTCCTCGGTCTCCGTAATCGCTGGATCATGACACCGTGGCAGTTGCGGAAGATGCTGGGTGCGCACCTCTCATAGAAGTCGAGAAAGCGATGAGACCCCAGATCAAGCCTGGGATGACGACTATACCCTTACCGTCATGCTGAACGTGTTCAGCATCTCCTTATGATTGTCGGCTAGAATAACTTTGTTAACCGCTTTTAGTTACAGTCCGAGCATGCAGGAAACTGATTTATACCCACCCGTGAAGGCATTCTTTGAGGCCGAAGGCTATGAAGTCAAAGCCGAGGTCACGGGATGCGATGTGGTCGCGCAAAAAGATGGTGCACCGATGGTCATTGTTGAGTTGAAAACGGCATTCAACATCGACTTGGTGCTGCAGGCGGTGGAGCGCCAGAAACTCTGCGACGATGTGTATCTCGCTGTGCCGAAACCGGACACGCCGACCAAACGCAAAAACTGGCGCAAACGACAACGGGCGTTGAAGAACTTATGTCGACGATTGGGTGTTGGACTGATCCTTGTTGATGTGGTGGTGGATATGGCGCGGGCGGTTGATGTGCTCCTCGACCCCGTACCATTTCAGCCCCGCAAAAGTGCCAAGAAACAAACCAGACTTCGTAAAGAGTTCCAGGCGCGCACAGGTGATCCCAATACCGGCGGCGCGACCCGGACCAAAATTATGACAGCCTATCGCCAGGACGTGATCCGACTGGCCAATGCCTTGGCGGGAGGGAAGGCAATGAAAATTGCTGAACTCAAGGAAACGACGGGTGTCACACGCGCAGGATCAATTTTGCAGAACAATCACTATGGTTGGTTCGAGCGCGTCGAACGCGGTGTCTATCGACTGACCGAACACGGGCGGGCGGCACTTCAACCTTCGATGTAATTCCTACGATGTAGGCGAGGTCTTCCCGGCGACAGGTTTTTCAACTTCCGGGCTATGTGCATTGCTTGGCTGGCCTGATGATGGCTCTGCAGTCTTATCTTTCTTCGGTGCACTATTGGATATAGAAAATTGTGCAAATGATAGTTTAATTCAATCCTATTTAAACCGAAAATAATATTACGATAATTATAATATACATTACTGTATAACTTTTAGTTTAATATTGAGAAAAAATTTAATATTTAAGATATTGCAAATAAAAAAATATAAATGTACATTATAATAGTATCCATATGGGTCGCTGGGCGAGGCCGTGCAATCTGCAGCTGCCCCTATTTATTCATCATGCGGTAAATACGTTTAACGTCGATCTTGTGTCGGAATACCGCGCAATCAGTCGATTGACGTTACTTAACCCAGTTCGTGACGATGTGTTCGAAAAGGCTTCGGCTTTTTTGCTGCGTGCGCGATACGGGGCTTGCTGAGCAGGCCCTTCTCAAGGAGCAATCATGTCGTCGTCTACAACGTCTCAAGTCTCGAAAACACCTGCCACGGTTCAAATCCGTGCTGTCGGTGCTGAAATCAAAATAGATGCATTGTCGCATCCGCATTCCGGCAAAGCGATAACTCCAAGAGCTATTGTCTACTGCGAGGGGAACTTTGGTTCCATCGATGGAAAGACAGCCAATGGGCTGGTCCGCCACTCTGAGGCGTATGAGATTCTTTCTGTGATTGATAGCGAAAAAGCGGGTCTCGATTCTGGGGTGGTTCTGGGCAATCGCGCGAATGCGATTCCGATTTATAGTGATCTTGCCGAGGCCCTTTCCCACGCCGGAACGACACCAGAATACTTTATTTACGGGATGGCACCGGCGACGGGCATCTTGACGATGAAAGAGTGCAATCTGGTCTTAGCCGCGATGCGCTGCGGCATGAATATTGTCAACGGCCTCCACGAATTTCTGAACGATGATCCGGAATTTGTTAAGGCGGCAAAAACGAACAATGTCATCATGCTCGATGTTTGACGCCCGCCTGCCAAAAAGGATCTGCGTTTGTTCAGCGGCGGTATTGCCGATGTGCGCTGTCCCCGGATCGCCGTGCTTGGAACAGATTGTGCGATCGGCAAGCGCACGACGGCGACTGTACTGACAAACGCGCTGCGCGACCTGGGATTGAACGCCGTCATGATCGGGACGGGACAAACAGGTCTTATACAGGGCGCGCGCTATGGTGTGCCGCTTGACGCAGTCCCGTCTCAGTTTTGCGCAGGTGAGCTAGAAGCCACCATTATCGAAGCCTACAAAACAGAAAATCCCGACATTATTATTATCGAAGGCCAAGGTGCACTCAGCCATCCGGCATTTTCTACATCAGCCTTCATTCTGCGCGGCAGTGTGCCTGACGGGGTCGTATTGCAGCATGCGCCGGGCCGACCACACAGATGCGACTTTGAACATATGGAGATGCCCACACCGGCCAGCGAAATCAATCTGATTCAAACGTTCTCCAAGACCAAAGTCATCGGTATGACAATCAATCACGAACACATGACGGACGCTGAGATCAATGCGGCTATCATCAAATACGAAACAGAACTTGGCATCCCTGTAACCGATCCACTGGCGCGACCACACGAGCATCTGGTCAACATGGTTTTATCGGCGTTTCCAAATCTCAAATCACCTCCGACAGCTTCTGCGGCATGACAACACCCAGGCTTCAGATTAATCTGGATAAGATTTTCCAAAATGCCCGCACCTTGGTAGGTCGCTTGGCCAACAAAGGCATTTCCGTCACTGGGGTTTCCAAAGCGGCGCTAGGATCGCCAGAGGTCGCAGGAGTTCTGCTGGCTGGCGGAGTGACATCAATCGGTGACTCCCGCATCGAAAACATTGAAGTGATGCGTGATGCCAATGTGACGGCAAACATTCTTCTCACCCGTTCCCCCATGTTGAGCCAGGTCGCGCGTGTTGTGACCAGCGCTGATATGAGTCTGAACACCGAGCTCGATGTCATCTGCGCGCTTTCTGACGCCGCCGGCAAAATCGGGCGCACGCATGGTGTCCTACTTATGGTCGAACTTGGCGATTTGCGCGAAGGCATAATGCCCGCTCAACTCGAAGACGTCGTGAGACGAACACTCAAATTTCCGAATATCACTATTGAAGGCATTGGAACCAACCTTGCGTGTCGTAGTGGTGTCATCCCTGACGCCGAAAACATGGCCGAGCTGTCATCACTTGCAGATGCAATTGAAGCGAAATTTGGCATTCGAGTGGGGCTCGTGTCTGGTGGAAATTCGGCCAACATCGAATGGGCGCTGAGTGACAAAGGCTCCGGGCGAATCAATAATCTACGGTTGGGTGAATCGATCCTCTTAGGCCTCGAACCACTGCATCGACAGCCAATAAAGGGGCTGTACACCGACACCATTACGCTAACCGCTGAAGTCATCGAATCATCTGTGAAGCCATCGATCCCCCGGGGCACAACGGCGCAATCCGCTTATGGGGTAACAGGGCCTTTGGATGATCGAGGCGACATCTCGCAAGCGATCCTGGCACTCGGCATTCAAGATGTTGATGTCAGCGGCCTTGTGCCACCAGAAGGCATAGAAATTCTGGGGGCTAGCAGTGATCATCTTGTGATTGATTGCGGCGATGCGAGGCTTGCCGTGGGTGCCGAGGTTCCCTTTCGGGTGAACTACAGTGCACTTGTTAGTGCGATGACGTCTCCGTTCGTGGCGCATATCTATGATGGGTCAATTGCTATGTGTCGACCTATACGGCCTTTGAAATCAGTAGCTTGATTTCGTTTTCAATACTGAAGATCCCACAAAAAAGGCCCTCAACTGAGGACCTTTTGTGATGATTGCGTGTTCACATGACGGGGTAAGTCGAATTCGTGAACACCAACCAGCCTCTGGGGCCTCAAGTCTGTATAAGTCTTGAGACCGGATCAGCGTAATTAATATGTGACTGTTTTCGCAGCCTCTTGAAGTTGTGCAGGTGTCAGTGAAAACGGTGCATCCGGAGTCGGTTGACCGCGCTCAATCACGACCGCTTGCAACGGTGTATCAAGCACGACGGTTTTACCATCTTCACCGGTAATTTCCACGATGCCATCGTCGATTAAGGCCATGGTCAGTTTGTCTTTTTCCTGCAAGCCCCAAAAATCTGTGCCGCGAATGCCGATGGTTGCGACCGGGGAATTGATGGTTAGTTCGCCGCCGGGCACCTTGTTGATTTTGCCCGACACCATCCGAAATACGCCCTCGGTCAGGGTGATCACACCCGTGGAGCGGACACCCGGCTCAAACACCATTTCATCAATGGTCAACGCGCTGTTGTCGCCCACCATCAAGTAGCTGTCGTCGATAAATTCAATTTCCGCACGCGTGTCAGCACCCGTGATAATTGTGTCGAGGAACTTAACATCTGAACCTTCGAACAATGAACGCGCGACGCCGTCTTGTAGGGCGGCAAATTGACCGCGACTGCGGGCCACGTCACCCACATCGGTGGCGATATATTTTTTAATGTTTGTATCGACCGATGCGGTTTCTGGATTGGCACTGGCGGACCATAATACGGTCAATGCGAGCAGCGTGGCGGAAGCAAAGGCGAGGGAAGCTTTATGTGTAAACAAGGGTAACTCTCTTTGTTTAAATGTGAATCTCTTAGGTCCGCGAACCATATGTAACTGGCTTATGACACGCCGTGATCTTCGTCACATCCCTCGGATATCCCGTACAAATCTAAAAATATTAATTTATTTCAATAGGTTATGATGTGGTCTGTTGTGTCACGATTATGTGACCATGGCATTGTTAGGTTTTCAGTATGCCGCAGCGGTAGGCAAAGGACTCACCCCAATGAGATCTGTATGTGCCATCAGCAGCCCGATATAGAGTGCCAAGCTAATCACCAACCGGATGACTGTGCCCGGCAACGCATCCGAGAACGACGGCTGCCAGCGACTGGTGACGAGTGATTGAAACGGCCAGCTTGATGTCGCGCGGGCCATGGCTTGCCACGCGTCCATTCCCATTTGTCGTTGTCGCCGACGATCAATGATCCGCATGCCCAGAAATGAAAATGCGCAAAAACTGTCAAATAGAATGACATGCGCAAGATCGCCATTCGGGAACATATGACTGCCGGACCACAGCGCCAGCGCCCATAGCAGCCGTGACGCGTGACCCCGGCAAAGCCCGGATGATCAGGATCAAAGGCTTCGGGCTTGCTGCCACCGAAACTCAGCGGATTTGGGGCGGCGACTGAAAACCCAATCAGGATACAAACGATGGGCATGGCAATATTCGGCAACCAGTATTGCCACGGCGCGGTGGCCCACACTTCGATATAGGGCGCGCGACCGGCTGCGATGATCAACCACGTCAGCACGATGATGGACAATGCCGAATACGTGATCAAAAACCGCGTTCGCCGATCGCGCTCACGATCTTTGCCCGCACCAATGGGATGGTTGGGACCCGATGGGTGAGCAGGAACAATAGCCCAGCGCTGATGAATTCCAGCCAACTCACGCGATGATGTTGTGCTCGGGGCCGTAACCAAAGCCCGTGATGTTGTCCGCCCCGTCTTCACCCACGACCAGGATATCGTGCTCGCGATAACCACCTGCACCCGGCAATCCTTCTGGCAACCACAGCATGGGTTCCATCGATACGACCATGCCTGGTTCTAAAACAGTGTCGATGTCTTCACGGAACTCCAATCCAGCTTCGCGCCCATAATAGTGACTCAGGATACCGAACGAATGCCCATACCCGAATGATCTGTATTGCAACAATTCTTCTGCGGCGAAGAATTTGTTGATCTCGGCGCAGATATCGGCGCACGAGATGCCGGGCTTGATTAATGACATCCCCAACTCGTGCGCGTCCACGTTGGCTTGCCAAATTTTCAGGCTGGCGGCGTCGGGTTCGCCCAAGAACAACGTCCGTTCCAACGCGGTGTAGTACCCGGAAATCATCGGAAATGTATTCAGGCTCAGGATATCACCCATCTGCAACGCGCGTGTCGTGACCGGGTTGTGGGCACCATCGGTATTCAGGCCCGATTGGAACCACACCCATGTATCGCGAAGTTCGCTATCAGGATGGGCGCGGGCGATTTCGGTTTCCATCGCATCGCGGCCGGCCATGGCAACATCGATTTCACGTGAACCTTCGTGGATTGCAGCATGGATCGCGGCACCCCCGACGTCAGCAATGCGGGCACCATCGCGGATCAATGCGATTTCTTCAGCGGATTTGTGCATCCGCGCGGCCATCGTGGCAGGTGCAATATCAACCAAGTCACTGACGCCGACGATGTCGACCAATGTGTCGCGGGCGGCAAGGGTCAGGTGATCGCCTTCGATTCCCAACCGTATGGCACCCTTGGTTAAGTCTGCAACTACACGCCAATAATTATTGCGCTGCCAGTCTGTGTAAATCACGCCCTCACCATGGGATCGGCGCCAGGGCTGTCCGGCGTCGATATTGGCCGAAACCACAGTGCAGGCATCGTGGGTCACAACGCACCCGTATGGACGGCCAAAGCTGCAATACAAAAAACCAGAGTAATACGCGATGTTGTGCATCGACGTTAGCAACACGGCGGGCACATCGGCGTCGGCCATGATCGCGCGTAGCTTGGCGATGCGGTTTTCGTATTCGGCGGCAGAGAACGGCAGCGGGGCCTTTTCGCCATTGTGGCAAATGAAAGACTGTGGGCGATCAGCGATGTCAGTCATGGTCGTATCCTTGTCAAATGACCGGACGACAACATGCGTCCGGATGGTCATCCGGGCGTTCAGGACTCTAAATAAGTTCAAGAGTTGTAATGTGGCTTAATCAGCGACGCCATCGCTGCGCCCATCACATGTCGGACGTATCAAGGGCCGATTATTTTGTCAATCAATCGTGATCAGCAGAACACCGATTAGTTTATCATTCAGCTGTAATTTTCGTGCAGTCTCTCTCAAAACCTCATAGTAGGGAAACGACCATGGATATCCGGTCCTGATTGATCAGCACCGTTAATCTGGATTGCCAAGGCTTGGCCCCAACCATTGACCATGCCATAACGAATGCAGCCTTCTTTAACTTCGGAATATTTGATGCCCTCATCTCTTGCTACTCTTGATGCGCTGCCGACAGCCGTGGATTTCTACGCGCACTACTGGAACAAACGGCCGTTTCTTGTGCGCGGTGCCATCGATCAAGTTGTGATGGACGGATTGATCACGCCAGATGAGCTGGCGGGATTATCCATGGAAGAAACCGCACAATCGCGCATGGTCGCCAGCGAAGACTGGGCCTGCAAATTCGGACCCTTCTCCGAAGAAGATTTCAACATCGACGGAAACTCACCTTGGACCTTGCTTGTCCAAAACGTCGAGCAGTTTCACCCCGACACCGCGGCGTTGTTGCGCGCGTTCAATTTTGCACCGCGTTGGTTGATGGACGACGTCATGGTGAGTTACTCGACGGCGGGCGGCAGCATCGGCGGTCACGTCGATAGCTATCACGTCTTTTTGGTCCAGGGCCAAGGGTCGCGACGTTGGACCATTGGTCACGAACCCATCTTTGATGAAGCGTACATCGATGGTCTCGACCTCAAAATTCTGAAAGACCCGATTGATGGCCATACTGTTGAGGTGAACTCTGGCGACGTCCTATATATTCCGCCGCATTTCGCCCACCAAGGTGCCACGCTCGACGACGCGCTGACGTTTTCTGTGGGGTTCCTGGGGCCGAAATTGTCCGAGCTTTATAGTGCATATGCTTTGCACTTGGCCAATCACGACGCGCTTGATCACCGCTATGGTGGTCAGGGATTGAACGCCGACAGCGCAGGTTTCACCGTGTCTGTCGATGCCGTCGCAGCGCTTCGGGATCATCTTGGACATTCGCTGAACACACCCGCATTTCCAGAATGGCTGGCCGCGTTTTTCACAGAACCCGCCAATGAAGAGGTGACGCATTTCAGCGAGCGCAAAGAGTCACTGAGCCTGGCAGCCTTCAAAGAAGCTCTGCAGACAGGTGTCGGTTTGATCAAGCCTGATTATATCAAGTTTGCGCTCATCCCATCGTCTGACGAGGGGTATTGCCTTGGCGTCAATGGTCAAACGTTCACGATCAATGATGGCGCTTTGTCGGTCGTCTTGAACCTGATGAAAGAAGATGCCGTCACCACAAGTGCAATGCCAGCGCTGCTGGATTATCTCGATCTGCTATACGCATTGTATAATTTGCAGGCGTTGGAGTTTGTCGACGACGTCGCGTAGGCCAATGGGAACAGCATTTTGAACGCGATGCTAATCGAACAAGTTCTTAACTCTGAGTTTTAGTGATTTCCAACTCCAACTTGCAGGCCAAAGCTTGTCGCCTTTTGCGAAAAGGTGCGCTTGATCCACAATTGCAAGTTTAAATTCTCTGAGCTTTCGGTCGAGTTCTCCTGTTGCACGATGAAATGGTTCGAAAAACCGAGTCCCATCGAAATCTCCAGATTCTTACTCTCGTCTATGGGCCGAAATTATCTTGTTCACTTCCCCTCTTGCGGTTTCAAGGTGGTCAAGCTGCGGCCCAATTTCTGGGAAATAGACTCTAGTGAGCATTTCCATTTTGCTATGGGCTTCCCAAGGAGAGTCTTTACCTTGAGCTATCAACGAGTCGTGCTATTCATCATAAGTGATTTTATTTTTGAATAGTGGGTAATTGGTAAGCACGTATCCTGAGAGGATTTTATCGTATTGGCCCGCCGCCAAATATAACTCTTCGGCTTTCTGACGCATGAAGAAAATATGGTCTCTGTTTGTATTGAGACGATAGGTGGCAATTGTGGCGATTACGCCACTCATCAAAATCGTTGCGATGGTAGTAAAGATGTACATTAGACTACCAAAAGAATAATTTTTCTGACTGATCTAGAATTAAGAATCGCACGTTAGGTTGATCAAAAAGGGGTATCTCGCTTCCTGAGAAATCAGAGTGGCTGACTAACTTTGAGTGCTAATTCCCTGCATCCCCCACTGACATGCCGCCGCATACAAATAGCGCCTGGCCGGTGACGAAACCGGCATGATCTGACAGAAAATAATCCGCCGCCGCTGCGATGTCGGATGGTTGGCCGATGCGCCCCACGGGAATGTTTTCGATCAAGTTCTTGGTCCGATCGCTGTCCGGGGGGTTGGCATGTTTGAAAAGTTCGGTCTCGATGGGGCCAGGGCCAATTGCGTTCACAGTGATTCCGTACTTGCCCAACTCTAGCGCCCACACACGGGTAGCGGAAATCAGGGCGCCCTTGCTGCCAGCATAGGACGTTCGAAACTCCTTGCCGAGCGCGGCGCGGCTCGCGATGTTGACGATGCGGCCGAACCCCAATTCACGCATACCCGGAATGACGGCTTTTACGATGATCGCCGGGGCGAGGACATTTAACTCCATAGTTTTACGAAAATCGTCCTCGTTGAAGTCTTCGACCAGGGACAACAAAGCAACGCCCGCGCAGTTCACGACACGATTGATGGTGTAGTTCGAGGTGATGTCATCAAGCGTTTCGTGCAGTGTGTTGCTGGCAGTCAGATCGATATTGATGAAGTCAGCCGTGGATGAATTTTTGGGAACCTCGCGATCCATATTCAAGACCGTGTCGCCGAGTTGTAAACGGGCATTGACGATGGCCTCGCCGATCCCGTTTGATCCGCCGGTGATTAGTGTTGCTGTTGGTTTGGTCATGCTGGCCTAAATTCCCGCTGCGTATAAGGATGCCATCATCCTTAACTATGATCGTAAAATAAGGAGCCGATATTCAATAAGTAATCTTTTATGGGGCTGTAATGACTTCCCCATCTTCCTTGGAGAAGGTGCGACCTGACTCGACATCTAACAACGAAAAAATGGCTTCGGACGGCCGGCAAAGCGCCACGCCTTTTTTACTGCAAACGATAGGTCTGTTGACCAGCACGGGATGGCTCAACATGGCATCAAGAATGGTTTCATCGGAAACCGTTGGGTCCATTAACCCCAAGTCCTTGGCGGGTGACTTGCTGGTTCGTAACGCATCCCGGGGGGTCAAGTCCGCAGCCGCAAACAATGCAAGTAACTGCTCTCGCGTCCAGCCCGTCTTTAGATATTCGATCACGATGGGTTCTTCAGCGAACGCACGAATGATTTCCAACACGTTGCGCGACGTGCCGCATTCAGGGTTGTGATGGATAACAATCGCCATAGAGAAACGTCCCGTTAGTTTTTCGCTATTGCTGATTCTAAGGCCAGCTTTGCCATGCAGAATTTGTAGCAGTGATTAAATTCCGAACAGGCAAGGCAATCATCCCATTGGGCAATATCTGAATGAACAACGCGGGCTGATCGAGCCAAGCCGGCACTATCAAGTTCAAACGAAAAGACCTTTCCCTGCATCTTTTCATTAACTGAAAAATGCAGGCTGTCATGAAACATTGTTCCATAGCAGTGTTTATGTTTCTCAACTTTGTTCATTCACTCATTCCTCTCATAGGCTGGCCTCTCTTAGGTTCGAAAGTGTGCCTTGGTTCGATTAGCAAACGCCACAAGCGAGAGCATGACGGGAACTTCGACCAGCACACCCACCACCGTAGCAAGTGCTGCGCCGGAGTTAAGACCAAACAGCCCGATTGCCACAGCAACCGCCAGTTCAAAAAAGTTGGATGTTCCGATCATTGCGCAAGGAGCAGCAATCCGAAACGGCACTTTCATTGCCCACGCAGCAGCATAAGCGATTGCAAATATACCATATGATTGTAGCAGAAGGGGCAGGGCGATTAGAACAATAAGCAGAGGTTGCGTCAAAATCACGCCACCTTGGAAACCAAAAAGTAAAACGACGGTTGCCAATAGACCAATGATTGAGAACGGTTTTAGCTTCGCCGTGAATGCTGTGACCTCATCATCGGACTGCCTGCCCCGCAATAAAATTTGACGGGTTAAAACGCCTGCCAGAAGTGGAACGACCACATAAAGAACAACACTGAGTTCCAGCGTGTCCCAAGGCACTGGAATATCGGTCACCCCCAGGAGCAGCGCAACAATGGGCGCATAAGCGAAGATCATGATCAAATCATTCACACTCACCTGAACCAATGTGTAATTAGGGTCTCCGCGCGTCAATTGGGACCACACAAAAACCATTGCCGTGCAGGGTGCAGCCCCCAATAGGATAAGTCCGGCAATATATGAATCTGCTTCGGCCGGATTTATCAAGCCGACAAAAAGATATTTAAAAAACAATACGCCCAGGACCGCCATCGTGAACGGCTTGATTAACCAGTTGACGACAAGGGTAATCAACAAGCCCTTTGGCTGATCTGTTACATGTCGAATGCTTCCAAAATCCACCGAGACCATCATCGGGTAGACCATCGCCCAAATAAGAGCAGCAACCACCAGATTAACATGGGCGTATTCGAAGGCAGCGAGTGTTTGAAATATATCGGGTAAAACTTGCCCAAGAAAGATTCCAAGCGCGATCGATAGTGCGACCCAAATCGATAGCCATTTCTCAAAAATACCTATGCCGCATGGTGCGGATTGATCGTTGTTGATTTCCTGTTGAGCACTCATTTTATGAACCTATACATTTACCAACATCATTCATGATGGCTACTGCTAAAATCTATCGAGCAGAGTTTCTGATAAAAAGAAATAGAACATTCTAGACGGGGCTGCTGATGTCCTTCCCCTCAACAAGCACACGCAATTTCATCAATAATGGGCTGACAGAGTTCAGCACGTCCGCCACAACATTCTTCCATCAGGAAGGCAAGAAGCCCCCGCACTGCATCAAAATTGGCATAATAACGGATTGATCTGCCTTCGCGTTCATTACGAACAAGCCCCGCATTAAGAAGCACCGTCAAATTGGCGGACATGGTGTTTTGTTTGACATCAAGCCGCTCGCCCAACTCGCCAGCCAATAGGCCATTCGCGCCTGCTTTGATGAGTAAGCGAAAGACTTCTAAACGTGTTTGCTGGCTCAGAGCTGAGAATGTCGCAATGGCACCAAATGAATCCATATATCATGATTAATTGATATAATATCTTTGTCAATATGAGTTTTAAATGAATGCTAACACGCGCACTCATCAAAAATCTTGCGGCGTGATATCGTAATCTAACTCACTTTTGCGCTGATACGATCCATTCCAGCTTGCTTGCTCTTCGTTGACGGGTCTTCCATAAACAATGAATGTCAGAATCAGAAACAAAACAGAGCCCAGGCTGGGTGCGGCCTGCCGTTGAATACGGACCGATCGCTGCCTTTTTTATCGCTTATTACATGGCGGATTTGTTTGTCGCGACAGCGGCGATCATGGTCGCGACCGCATTTGCTCTCGCACTTTCATATATTGTGGAACGTCGAATACCCATGATGCCGCTGATGACCGCGGGGATTGTTGGCGTTTTTGGCGGGCTCACGCTCTGGCTTCAAGACGAAACATTCATCAAAATGAAGCCGACTATTATTCAAGGTATTTTCGGCGCGCTCCTCATCGCGGGCCTTTTCGCAAAACGTCTATTCTTAAAATCTCTGTTGGGCGCGGCCTGGAATTTATCGGATGAGGGTTGGCGGGTTCTGACCATCCGCTTTGCTTTATTTTTCTTTGTCATGGCCGCAATAAACGAGGCGGTCTGGCGTACACAAAGTACCGAGCTCTGGGTTAACTTTAAGGTGTTCGGCCTGATGGCGCTGACCTTTGTTTTCATCATGGCTCAAATGCCCATGCTGAAACGCTATACTATCGCGGACAATCCTGACCCGTAACTACTAACGTTTGGTGCTTGTTTTGCAGCTCTGAAGCTAGCATGGTGCGTATAACTTTGTGCGGTAGGACGTCAGCCACTCCATTGGATTGTTTGGTAACTTGGTGTCATCCAAGGGTTCGTCCTGTTGAAAGAACGTCTTGAACAATTTTAGCTCATGCTCCGTCGCGGTCTGTGCTGTGATCCTAGTATAGTCGTTGCCGTCTGGCTTGATGCTCACGACGGCCCCGCTTGGAATATGCCTCGCCAGCACATCAAAGATTTCTTCTGTGTCGCCAGCTTGATTGGGTAAGGTTTCCGTGTGTACGCAAAGAACATCCAAAGTGTCCAGCAGCGTGTAGCCGTGCCAGTTTAGGAACTTATTGGGGCCGGGGATGTTGAAGTTTCCTGGCAGGCTGGCCTTCTTGGTCAACTCTGCGATGTTCGAGCACCCCAATGGCTTTGCTGCCTGGCCTGCATGTTCCATTGCGAGTCGTGCTATTGCGGTGTGGGCATCCATGCTGAATTTTAGCGGGTTCGCTGGACGACGCAATCGGTAGCAAAAAGGTGAACGACGAGGGCTTTCGAAGTGGCTGGACTGTTAGGAAGCACAGCCAATTTAACAATAGCTAATAAACCCCATGCGTTCGCAGAAGGCATCTTCATTCGCGAAAAGCGGACCCCCGCACCGTGTTAAGGGCGCGGGGTCTCGAGGCTGAAGTGTGCAGCAACAACCCCGGGCGGAGACATAATCACGTCCGTCGAGTTCAGCTTCCGCTTCACGCGGATCGCCAGGCACTCACGGCTGAACTCGTCGATGATGTTCAGTGTTCGATAGGCTCGACCGTCTTCTGTTCGATGATGGACGAAGTCATAAGACCAGACATGGTCTCGACGTTCCGGCCTCAGACGCACACACGAACCATCATTGAGCCACAGACGACTCTTCTTGGACTGCTTCATTGGAACTTTGAGCCCCTCACGTCGCCACAAACGCTCAATCCGTTTGTCGTTTACATGCCAGCCAGCGTCCCGGAGTAGAGCTGCGATCCGTCGATAACCGTAACGACCATATTGCCGTGTCAGTTCGATCATGTCGGCAACAAGCCTAGCTTCATCCTCACGACCCTGTGGAACCTTCCGCTGCGTGGAGCGATGTTGGCCAAGAACAAGACATGCTCGACGCTCCGTCACGTTCAATCGTTCTCGAACCAAATCAACACAACGACGGCGACGTGCGGGGCTTAGAAGTTTCCCTTGGCAGCCTCTGCAAGGATCTGCTTATCCAAGGTGAGATCAGACACAGCCTTTCGAAGGCGTTCATTCTCCTTCTGAAGACGCTTCAGTTCTTTAACCTGATCCGTTCCCATGCCGCCATACTGGCGACGCCAACGATAATAGGTTTGTTCAACAACACCGATCTCTCGGATCGCGTCCAAACGGGGCATGCCTTGCCCCATCAAAACCTCAACCTGGCGCAGCTTATTCACTATTTCTTCGGCTGTCGGACGTTTGTTACACATATCTGATCCTCCGTTTTCATTACTTTAACGTCGGACCACCTCATTGGGGGAGGCTCAAGAGCGAACGGATACCTGGCATCTCCGAGAGCTGCTGTTCCCAACTCTTTCAGGTGGTGAACAACAAAGAGTTCAAA
>CBFHXC010000070.1:0-14681 GCA_965659695.1 Rhodospirillales bacterium | reverse complement strand
GTCATTATTTCTGACCTAAAATAAGAAATGATCGAATATTTGGCATAATTCCTGGGAATAAAGTTTCTTGGAAAATATTGTCGACGGAACATAATTCTGCCGTGATTTCACGTCTTGTTGCGGGTATATCCATCCCACCACGTATCCATATGAGATTGATGTAAAAATGACAGTTCTCGTTACAGGCGCAGCTGGTTTTATCGGCTATCACACGTCACAGGCTTTACTTGCACGGGGGGAGAAGGTTCTTGGCGTCGACAACGTCAATGACTACTACGACCCGAATCTAAAGCGCGCGCGCCTCGCTGAAATCAAATCTCCTGACTTTACGTTAATCGAAGCTGATATCGCAGATCGCGATGCCATGATGGCGGTGCGCGAAAAACACCCTGAAATCCGCGCGATTATCAATTTGGCGGCGCAAGCGGGCGTTCGGTATTCGCTGGATAACCCGCATGCCTACACACGCTCTAATATCGAAGGGCATTTGGTCATGCTCGAAATGGGGCGTGCGCTTCCGAATTTTGAGCATTTCGTCTACGCATCATCGTCGTCCGTATATGGCGCGAACACGGAACTGCCGTTCACGATTGAAGAGCGCGTCGATCAGCCTGTGTCATTGTACGCCGCGACCAAGCGTGCGGGCGAGCTGATGTCACATTGCTATACGCGGCTTTATGGTATCCCCAGCACGGGGCTTCGATTCTTTACTGTTTACGGCCCGTGGGGGCGTCCGGACATGGCGGCGTGGATATTTGCGCGTAAAATTTTGGCGGGCGAGCCGATTGAAGTTTTCAACCGGGGGGACATGCGTCGCGATTTCACGTTTATCGCGGACATCGTGCAGGGCGTGTTGGCAGCGTTAGACCATCCGCCCAGTGGCGATATCCCAGAGCGCGTTTTTAATCTTGGTAACAACAACTCAGAAAAGCTGACCGACTTTATCGATATCTTACAGGATGCCATTGGCATCAAGGCAGAGGTTATCTTAAAGCCGATGCAAATGGGTGACGTCAAAGAAACCTACGCGGATATTTCCGCCAGCCAAGAAATATTGGGATTTGAGCCGACGACATCGATCAAAGACGGCATTCCCCAATTCATTGATTGGTACCGTTGGTATCATGGCAATTCGGATGGCAACTAAGCCGACCGAAAACGACTATGGGCCGATCCGCCCACGACATGTTCTGATGCTACTGACCCTCGCCACGGTGTGGGGGACGTCATTCATGGTCATTAAGATCGGCGTAGCGCATGTGTCTGCGCTGGATCTAACGGCGATGCGGTTGCTGGTGGCCGCCGTCGCGATGTTGATTTGTGCGGTGTTCCTTCGAACCGCTTTACCGACAGATAGGCTCACTTTGGCATATTGTTTTGCGCTGGCGATGTTCGGGAATAGCCTGCCGTTCTTTTTAATCAGCTGGGGGGAAGAAGAAATTCCGAGTGGCCTGGCGGCGATTTTGATGGCCGTGATGCCGCTGACAACGCTCGTGCTCGCACACTTTTTTACAGCCGGAGACCGTTTAAGCCCGCGTAAGTTGTTGGGAATAGCGCTTGGGTTTGTCGGCGTGGTCGTGTTGGTCGGGCCAGGCGTGCTAAGTGGCTTGGGCGATCAGGTTATACGTCAACTGGCGACGGCAGGTGGGGCAATTTGTTACGCCATCGCGGTGATCATCGCACAGCGTATGCCCAGAACGCCGATGATTGGGCGCGCGGCTGTCGTTTTGGTATTCTCGGCGTTACAGACCGTGCCGCTGTCACTCTATCTGTTAGATGGCGGCATCCCCCCAATGACCTTCGACGTGCTATGGCCCGCCATTTATCTGGGGCTGTTCCCCACCGCGATGGCAACACTAGTTTTGTTCAAATTGCTTAGCGAACGCGAAGCATCATTCGTCGCGTTTCAGAATTATCTCGTGCCTGTGTTCGGTGTGTTGTGGGGCGCGTTATTGCTGGGCGAAGTCGTCACACCGCAAGCATTGGCGGCGCTTAGTTTAATCCTGTGCGGGATATTCATCGCCAATACGAACCGAAACCGTCAGATATAAACGCCGCTGGGCAGAACGCGTTTGCGGATGTGATCGCTCATGCAGCGGGCGGCGTCGTTTCCGTCTTCAGGGTTTTCGAACAATCGAACCTCGCTGCGTGGCATCGGCGGCAATCCCCACTCAGGCGTGACAGGGCGCATGCTGGCCCTGATCGCAGATTTCGGCAGGGCCGTGATCCCAAAGCCTGCTGAAACGGCAGCCTGCAAACCAACATTAACCTCACTCGTGCCGACGATCTGCCATCGCTTGCCAATCTGGTCGAGCTTGCTGATCATGCCATGCCGAATCAGACACGGAACCGGTGATGCCAACAACGGGATCGGATCGCGTTTTAGAATTTCGTTGGCGGTGGGTCCATCCGTCACAACCCATATGATATCTTCGCACCAAATCGTGTCACCGCTCTGCTCTGTCTCATCAACCTTGGCCAGGACAATGTCGTACTCCCGAACTGCGAAACCATCCCGCAATGACTTGGAGGTATCGACTCCGATTTCGATGTGCACGTCGGGGTGCGTGTATTGAAAACTGCCCAGCACGTTCGCCAGATGGGTGGCGGCAAATTCTTCGGTGCAGCCCAGGCGCACACGACCGGATACCGACGGACTGGATAACAATTCGACCGCACGGTCATGCATATCCACGATACGCTCTGCCTCTGGCAAAAAACGCTCGCCCTGGTCTGTTAGATGAATTTTCCGCCCACTGCGATCAAAAAGCTGCCGATCCAGCGCACTTTCCAAGCGTTTGACCTGCAGGCTGATGGCGGATTGCGAGCGGTTCAGCATTGATCCGGTCTTGGTAAAGCTGCGGGTTTGCGCGACAGTTACGAACGCACGAAGCTGATCAATGTCTAGGTTCAAAGGCATAATTCATAATTTCAAAAGTTAATAACAGGTATTTCATCTATTCATTTCCTAAATGATGGGGAAACAGGTATCAGAAGATCAAATGATCGGCCACATAAAAGCCAAGAAAGAGGACTTAATAATGTTTGAAGGGTTTGAGCAGCAGCGTATCGCCATCAATGGCGTTGGGCTAAACGTTCGCGTTGGGGGGCAGGGGCCAGCGGTTGTCTTGTTACATGGATATCCGCAAACGCATATTATGTGGCGATTGGTCGCACCGGCGTTGACCGACACTCATACAGTCGTTGTTTTCGATACGCGGGGGTATGGCGATAGCGATTGCCCGCCGTCTGACCCTGATCACATTGTGTATTCCAAGCGCACGATGGCAGTGGATGTTGCTGCCCTGATGACGCATTTGGGATTCGAAAAGTTCGCTATTCTTAGCCATGACCGGGGTGCCCGCGTGGGCTATAGAACCGCCTTGGATTACCCAGATCGTGTAACCCGCTATGTATCGTTGGATGTGGTGCCGACCCATGACATGTGGTTGGGCACGGACAAGGATCGTGCGATGGGAGGTTTCCATTGGACATACTTGGCGCAACCCGCACCTCAACCCGAGCGCATGATCGGCCATGACCCGGACTTGTGGCTAGAAACGCTGCTGGCGTCTTGGGCGGCAGAAGGGTTTGAGTTCGATCCAGATGCGTTGGAGGAATACAAGCGCGCCTATCGCAATCCTGATGTGATCCGTGGCACGTGTGAAGATTACCGTGCTGGTGCCACATGTGACGATGCCCACGATCAAGCAGACAAAGAAGCGGGTCGGAAAATCCAATGCCCGGTGATGTGCCTGTGGGGCGGGGCGCGGGGCAAGGGTGGCCCGAAATCGGAAAGCCCGTTGGATATTTGGCGGGCATGGTGCGCGCATGAGGTCACGGGCCAGGCGATTGCTGAAAGCGGACATTTCCTGCCAGAGGAAGCGCCCGAGATCGTGTTGTCTCACGTGAAACCATTCCTGTCAGCCGACGCGTAACGTGTCCAACAGTTCCGACCCCGACTACAGAACAGGTGCGCTTTTTCTGATTGCAGGTTTCGCCATCATCCCATTCATGGATGGGGCGGCAAAGCAACTTGCACAATTGGGGTATGCACCGGTTCTGATCGCATGGGCGCGGTTTTCGGTGGCCGCGTTGGTTTTGTCGCCGATGCTGTTACGTCGGGGTAACATTCGACAGTTATGGGCACCAGGTGCTGGGTTGCAGATACTCAGGGCGACGTTTCTGGCCGCAGCCACAGTTCTTTATTTCTCGGCGATTGAAACCATGCCGATTGCCGACGCGTTAGCTGTCTATTTCGTTTATCCATTCTTGATGACGGCAATGGCGCCGCTGATCCTGAAGGAAAGCGTCGGGATCAAACGCTTTACGGCGGTCATCATCGGGTTTGCAGGATCATTGTTGATCATTCGACCGGGGTTCGATGTTGTGCCCATCGGTATTTATTATGTCCTGATTGCCAGCGTCTGTTTCGCGCTTTTCAATTTGCTGACCCGCAAACTGAAAGGCCAAAGCGACCCGTGGTTCACCGTGTTCTATCAATCGCTGGTGGGGACGGTCGTGTTGGCAGTGTTCGTGCCTGGCAACTGGACGGCACCTACATCGGATGCGTGGGCATTGATGGGGGTTCTCATCGCAGCGGCGATTATCGGGCATTGGCTGGTGGTGCGGGCCTTTGATTATGCCCCGGCGTCGTTTCTGGCCCCGTTTGGGTACTTTGAAATGATTGCCGCCGTGGCTATTGGATATTTTTGGTTCGGCGATTTCCCCGATGAATTCACCTGGGCCGGGATCGCCGTTATTGCATCTGCCGGGATTTACATCTCGCGGCGCGAAAAAGCCAAGGGCGTCATTTAGCCATATAGCGCTTCTAGCCGATCCCCATAAATTTCTCGCACCACGTGGCGGCGCACTTTCATCGTCGGCGTCATTTGCTCGTTCTCGACGGTGAAGGCCTCGTTTGCGATGATGAACTTGCGCACTTTTTCGATATTGTTGACGGCTTTGTTCACACGGCCGACGACGGGGGCGAGGGCAGTATGAAACTCCCTGTCATCAGCCAGTATCGCCAAGTCGCTTGGCTTTTTGTTTTCACGTGCCCAGTCGCGCATCCAATCTGCATCGGGGACAATCACAGCGACCAAGTGCGGACGTTTGTCCCCATACACCATCGACTGATTGATCTCCGTTTCAGCATTCAAAATACCCTCAACCCGCTGGGGCGCGATGTTGTCGCCACCGGAATTGACGATGATATCCTTCTTGCGATCAGTAATGACGATGTGTCCGTTTTCGTCGATGTGTCCAACATCTCCAGTATGCAGCCACCCGTCCTTGATCGTATCGTTGGTGGCTTCTTCGTTTTTCCAGTAACCCTTCATCACAAGCTCACCTCGTACGATGATCTCGCCATCTTCGGCAATTTTGACTTCGGTATCGCGCACAGGTGCGCCAACGGTGTGAAGCCGCAGGCTGGGGGCACGGTTGACCGATATCAGCGGGGCCGACTCCGTCTGGCCGTAACCTTGTAAAATTGTCAGGCCGAGAGATGTAAAGAACATACCGATGTCGGGGTTCAGCGGTGCGCCGCCGGAGACTAGCGCTTTGAGCCGCCCGCCAAAACGTCCACGAACCTTCTCGCGCACAAGCTTGTCCAATAGACTGTCGGTGATGCAATCGATGGGGCCAAGTGTACCTTCGTGGTAACGTTTGGCGCCCAATTCACGGGTCTTATTGAACATTTTTTGTTTGGTGCCGCCAGCCTTTGCGATCCCGGTAGTGATCTTTTGGTAGAGCACTTCATATAGGCGCGGCACCGCCGTCATGATCGTGGGGCGGGCTTCGAGCATGTTTGTTGATAACGCCTCGACACCCTCGGCGTAGTAGATCTCACCCCCGATGGAAATCGGAAAAAACAATCCTGCGGTATGTTCATAGGAATGGCTGAGTGGCAGAAACGAAAGGAATACCTCGCGTTCGATTTTTAAGTCTTCAAGCGCTTCGATGGCACCGCGACAGTTATGCAGGATCGCCCCATGATGCAGCATCACACCCTTTGGTGTGCCGCCTGTGCCGGACGTATATATGATGCAGGCGACCCGATCTTTGCCGATGTCGTTCGCCATAGAAACGATATTCTCTTCGCGCTCTTGTCCTATTTCCAGCAATTCTTCCATGCTCAGAATCTCAGGTCCATCGCTCGGCATATCCTCAAAATCCATGACAATCACGAACTGTAAATCCGTATTGTCGGCTGCACCGGCCAATAGTTTTTCGGCCAATTTTGGTGTCGATACAATCGCACCCTTGGCGCCGCTGTCCTCCAGGATATGTTTGTGGTCTGCAGGTGTATTGGTTGTGTAGGCGGGGGTCGAGATTCCACCAGCGGCCATGATCGCGATATCTGAAATCAGCCAACCCGGGCGATTTTCGCCGACCAACATGATCCGATCACCTTCTTCGACACCCAGCGAAATTAATCCGCGGGCCAGCGCAATCACGCGGGCGTTGACGTCGGCCCAACTCATGCTTTCGTATTTGCCGTTGATTTTGTGCCACAAAAAAGGCTGCTCGCCATATTCTGCCGCGCGGTCAAAAAACATTGAAACCAAGTTGTTCGAAGAAATCTCGACCATGTTCGAAGCTCCTGTCTTGCGTCTCTGTCGGTGACGGTGTTTCTAAGACTTAAAGTTCACACGACACCGCGTATATAGGGTGTCGACCCCATTATCGAAATGCCAAGAGTGTGGAATGAAACAAGAAATAGCGAAAACCAACCCATCTGATACACCAAATTGGAACCTGGCCGATTTATATGCCGGGGCTGAAGACCCAAAAATCGACCAGGATCTTAGTGCGGCAGAACAGCGCGCGAATGCTTTTCGCGATCAGTATGCCGAAAAAGTGACGTCGCTTTCGGCGGTGGACATGATAGCCGCAATCGAAGAATACGAGGGGATTTTAGAGACATCCTATCGTGTGATCAGCTTTGCACAGTTATTGCACGCCGCAGATACGGACAGCGCATCAGTCGCGCAGTTCCATCAAAAATGCCAAGAACGGGTCAATGGCATCACGGGCTGCCTGATTTTCTTTGGATTGGAAATCAATGCCATCGAAGATACTGCGATCGACGCATTATACCAGGATGAAGCATTACGTAGATACAAGCCGTGGCTTGATTCAGAACGCCTGATGAAGCCGCATCAACTGGGCAAAGACATCGAAGAATTGCTGCATGAAAAAGCTGTCACTGGCCATGGTGCATGGGTTCGTTTGTTCGAAGAAACCATGTCGGAACTGCGCTTTGACGTGAAGGGCGAGAAATTGCCGCTGGGCGATACGCTGAACAAACTGGCAGACAGTGACCCCGCAGAGCGCGAAGCCGCAGGTTTGGGTTTATCTGCCGGGTTGAATTCGCGCATTCGATTGTTTTCGCTAGTCTCCAATACCATCGCCAAAGACAAAGACATTGAAACCGTTAAGCGCGGGTTCGAACGCCCTATGAGTAGCCGGAACCTCGCCAATCAGGTTGAGGACGACGTGGTCGATGCCTTGGTATCTGCAGTCACCAATAATTACGACCGATTGAGCCATCGGTATTATGCATTGAAAGCCAAACGTTTCGGTGTCGATCAACTGAACTGGTGGGACCGAAATGCCCCGACCCCTACGGTCGAAGAACGGCGTTTTTCCTGGAGTGATGCCAAAGATACCGTACTGAACGCCTACAGTGCATTCATGCCTGAAATGGCTGAAACGGCGGACACGTTTTTTAAGGATGAGTGGATCGACGCGGAACCCCGCGCTGGCAAAAATCCGGGTGCGTTTGCGCATCCGACCGTGCCATCAGCGCACCCATACGTGTTGATGAACTTCTGTGGTAAATCGCGTGATGTCATGACGCTCGCCCATGAATTGGGGCACGGCGTGCATCAAGTGATGGCGGGGCCGCAGGGTTTGTTGTTGGCTAACACGCCGCTGACCTTGGCCGAGACCGCATCCGTGTTTGGTGAAATGCTGACATTCCGATCCATTCTGGATGCCGAGACCGATCCCGCAAAACGGCGCATATTGCTGACCGGCAAAGTCGAAGACATGTTGAACACCGTGGTCCGCCAGATCGCGTTCCATTGTTACGAGGCCCGTGTTCATGACGCGCGCAGGAACGGTGAATTGACCCCCGATGATCTGTGTACGATTTGGATGGAAACTCAGGCCGAGAGTTTAGGTCCCGCAATCAAGCTGGATGACGCGTATCGTCCGCTCTGGGCGTATATCCCGCATTTCGTCCACACGCCCTTCTATGTTTACGCTTATGCTTTTGGCGATTGCTTGGTGAACGCCTTATACGATCTGTACCAAGATGGCCATCCTGATTTCCAAAAGAAATATTTGGATATGTTATCGGCCGGGGGTACGCGACGTCACCGCGAACTTTTGGCGCCGTTTGGATTGGACGCATCTGATCCCCAATTTTGGAGCCGTGGCCTAAATATCATTTCCGGTTTCATTGATGAACTCGAAGCCGATCTGGAATCGGCATGATGTCAGATAGCAAATTGACCGATGTACATTTGATCGAACGGCTTCCCGAAGCGAAAACCACGGGTGCGCCCATTCTGTTTATCCACGGTGCGTTTTCGGGGGCATGGTGCTGGGATGAACATTTCATGCCGTACTTTGCCGAACGGGGCCATGTGGCACGCGCGGTTGATTTGCCAGGTCGGCGGGGACGTCCCGATTTCCCGCATCTTCAGGATTTTTCGCTTTCTGATTACCTCGAAGCCGTCTTGATCGCGATCGACCAGTTTGATCAACCGCCTGTGTTGGTTGGCCATTCAATGGGTGGGCAACTGGCATGGCGCGCGAGTGAAGAGCGCGATGTGGCGGGACTTGTCCTCATGGCCTCGGTGCCGCCGACAGGGTTGGCAGCGCCGGCGATGGATTTGATGGTATCTAGGCCGTCGCTGTTTTGGGATGTTGCCGCCATTCACACGGGCGAGGCGGGGTCTATTGAAAGCGTTCAGGCGGCGTTGTTTTCTGATGCGACAGATCAAGCTTTGGTCGAAAAATACGCGGCACGTATGCAGCACGAAAGCCAAGCGGCCGTTGCGGGATTATACTTACCATTCATGCCCAATATTTTATCAATCTGGGGAACGCCCATCTTCGTACAAGGTGCAGAGAAAGATAGTTTGATTCCGCCTGCACATGTGCATTGGACCGCATCGTTGGCCGGTAAACTGGCCATAATCTACAATGATATGGGTCACGGCATGATGCTCGAAGATGGATGGCAATCCGTCGCCGATGATATCCTGACGTGGTGTGTGGAATATGATCTATCCAAACAGGCTGTCTAAAGCCCAGGAGATAGAGACGTCATGAGTGAGAACAATAGTTTTTCGGGCCGCTTCAAACGCTACGCCCGCGTCAGTGGTGCGGTAAGTGGTGTAGCTGCCAAGGCCGTGGGCGGCCGTGTATTCGGCATGAAATTCGATAAGGCCGAACACGCTCGGGAAATCCAGCTTGCGCTTGGTGGCTTAAAGGGCCCCTTGATGAAGGTCGCGCAGATTTTGTCGACGATCCCCGATGTTTTGCCCGAAGAGTACACCGAAGAACTAACCAAGCTGCAAACTAATGCGCCGCCAATGGGGTGGGCGTTTGTGAAACGTCGGATGACCGCTGAAATGGGGCCGGGATGGCAGTCCAAGTTCGCGGATTTCGAACATGATGCGTGCAAAGCCGCCTCGTTGGGACAAGTCCATCGCGCCACCAGCTTGGACGGGCAGAAGCTCGCCTGTAAAATCCAATACCCTGACATGTCGTCGGCCGTAGAAGCAGATTTGAAACAGTTGAAGTTGGTGTTCTCGCTATATCGCCAATACGACAAATCCATCGATCCGAGCGAGATTCACAAAGAACTTTCGGAACGCCTGCGCGAAGAACTGGACTATGAGCGCGAGGCCAAAAATATGCTGCTGTATCGTCATATGCACGAAGGCGAGAGCCGCGTACATGTGCCGGAACCACTGATGGATTTATCCAGCCAACGTCTGTTGTCCATGACATGGCTTGATGGTGAACCGCTGTTGGATTTCAAAGAAGCACCTTTAGAGATGCGTAACAAATTGGCGCTGAGTATGTTCAAGGCCTGGTATGTTCCGTTCTACAAATATGGCGTTATCCACGGCGACCCGCACTTGGGCAACTATTCCGCACGCGAAGACGGCTCAATCAATCTGTTGGATTATGGGTGTATCCGAATTTTCCCGCCAAAGTTCGTGACCGCAGTTATAAATCTGTATTATGCGCTGTTGAACGATGACCAAGACTTGGCAGTCAGTGCCTATGAAACCTGGGGTTTCAAGAATCTTGATAAAGACGTCATCGACATCTTGAACCAATGGGCGCGTTTCATTTATGGGCCACTTTTGGAGAGCAAGGTTCAAACGATCCAGGACAAAGGTGGTGTGCAATATGGTGCCGGTGTCGCCGCAAAAGTTCATGCTGAACTTAAAGAAGTCGGCGGCGTCACGCCTCCGCGTGAATTCGTGCTCATGGATCGGGCGGCGATTGGCCTGGGAAGTGTGTTCACGCACTTAGCGGCCGAGATTAACTGGCATGATTTGTTTCATGAACTGATTGCTGATTTTGATGAAGATGTATTGGCCGAGCGTCAGAAGAAAGCCCTCGAAACCGTTGATTTGCAGGATGCGGGTTAGGTCAGTAGGGTCGACGCGACTTTGATTTTTCGCGGCGGAACATATCATGTTTGTTGAAGGCGGCGGCAGTAAAAAACAGTATGTTGCAGAAGGCGAAACCCTTTTTAAAGAGGGAGAAAAGGGCGATGCCGCGTATATCGTCAACAGTGGTAAAATTGGAATTTACAAGTACGTAGAAGGCCAAGAAGTCGAACTGGCGGTCCTCAATCCGGGCGAATTATTCGGCGAAATGGCGATTGTCGATGGATCGGCGCGCATGGCGCATGCGGTCGCCATCGAACAATCCGTTGTCATAAAAATCCCGGCAGATGCGCTAAATTCCAGGCTGGCCAAAGCGGACCCGTTCATCAAGGCGTTGATGAATATTTTGGTGCAAAGCCTGCGTGGTGTGCACAACAAGTACATGCGCCGCTCGCGCTCGTTGGATGATTACATCAACGCCGCAGAATTTCATCTGCAGAGCTTCCGTATGTTTTTGTCCTACCAGAAAAACGACGCGCGCCGCGCCTCCGGGCACGAGAAACTGGATCAAATCGACAAGCTGTTATCCGAATTGCGTGAACTGGATTATCCAGATCGCCGCGAGAGTGTTGTGCGGGACACAGATTTGTCCCGTCAAAAACCCGATGACTGATTGATGTTTTAAGAATGCGAAGCCAGACGCGAACCATAGCTGATCGATAAGATCACCAGCGCGACCCCTACCAACTGGATGGGGCTTAGTGCTTCGTTCAAGACAAACCAGGCAATGACAATGGAGACCACGGGCTCGATGTTATGAATCAATCCCGCCTCTGACGGTTTGGCAAAACGAACCGCGCCCAGTTGAAAGCTCACGCCCAGCAAATATGCGAGACATGCCAGCAGAAGTGCAGTCCAGCCTAAGTCGGTATTGGGCGGGGCGTATGCGTCAAAAGCAAACATCACCCCAGCGGCGACCGGGAATACGATCACATTCGCAATGGCACCGATGCTGAGAGGCCCCAAAGAATTCGAGGCTTTCTGACCGCCGATGAAGAACACCACGGAACCAAGCCCACCGATGAAGGCGAGGGCGACCCCGCGCAAATCCAAATTCTCCAAGCTTGGGCCAAGCGCAAGCGCCAGTCCAACAAATGCCAACGCAAACGCCGTGATCCGTCTAATACCTGGGCGACGGCGGTCGTGAATGGCTTCGAAAATCAGTAAAATCAAAGGAAATAAATAAAATATCAGCGCCGCCAGGCCGACGGGGATATAAGCCACGCTGGACATGTACCCGAACGTGATCATGCCCAGGCCAAGCCCTGACAACATCAGGCTCGGGATCGCTTTGCGCTCGATTTTCAACGGGCCTTCGATCAATCGGGCCAGAACCAACAGGATAAACACACCTGTTAGTGCGCGGAATGTGATCAGCGTCAGTGGGGTGGAACCATTCTGATATGTTAATTTGGCAAAGGTGGTGATAAATGCCAGCGAGATCGCCGCCATGACCGCCAATGTCAGCCCCTTGCGACGTTCCGGGTATTCGATCATTGGGGCGCCAATGGGTTGATGGTCAGGCTGGACATAGGGTGAGATGACTCTTTAAATGGACAACAACATTTCAACGGATCACGAATGGGGGCAGAAGACAATGGCAGGACCAATTTTTCACAACTTTTCATCAGCACCGACGCACGTCGCACCGTTTTCTCACGCGGTGGAGGCGGATGGCTGGATTCAACTGACCGGCCAAATGCCGACGGACCCTGATGACGATACGGTGCCGCTCCCTGAGGGTGTCGCGGCACAAACGCGTCGCGTGATGGATAACTTGATTATCATCTTGGGCGAATTGGGATTGGGGCTGGAGCATGTTTTATCTGCGCGTGTCTTCATCACCGAATTTGAACGCGACTACGAAGATATGAACAACGCCTACAAAAGCTATTTCCCGCCGGATCGTTTGCCCGCGCGGACTTGTGTCGGTGTGACAGGTTTGGCTAAGAAAGCCCTGGTGGAAATCGATATGATCGCCAAACGGCCCTAACTCAGTTGTCATGCTGGACTGTCTTCAGCATCTTATCCAGTGGTGATTATCGTGGCAGTGAGGCCCTGAATCGAGCTCAGGGTGAAGCATTTGCAGGTATTCAGGGTGAAGCATTTGCAGGTATTACGGCAGAAATCGCGAATTCCACTCTGAGTCAGGAAGTCAATAATCTTGGCGCTTTACTTGCGCTTAAACCTTGAAGTCGGCATAACATTCACTACCTCAAGCTATTCCATAGAAACCATTGGGTTCGCTGTATTTCCACTGAACCAATGTGGTTTTTTCTGAGTATACATTAAGTTGATTCACGACGAGGAGATTTCGGATGAGGATTGCGATACCTAAGGAGCGTGGCGTCGGTGAAAACCGGGTTGCAGCCTCCGTTGAGGTGATCGGAAAGCTGACCGGCCTAGGCTGCACTGTCGTTATCGAGGCAGGCGCTGGCGAAGGATCAGCGATACCTGATGAGACTTACAAGAAAGCGGGTGCAGAGATCGCTAAGGATTTTGCGACCACGATCAAAGGCGCGGATATGATCTGGAAGGTCACGCCGCCCACCAAGACCGAGGCCGGTAAAATCACCAAAGGTCAGATTGTCGCTGCGTCCTTGTCTGCGTTGACAGACCCAGAGGGGGTCGAAGTTCTTGCTAAATCCGGTGCGACCGGGTTCGCGATGGAACTGATGCCGCGGATTTCACGGGCACAGTCCATGGATATCCTCTCCTCGCAAGCCAACCTGGCTGGGTACAAGGCCGTGTTGAACGCGTGTGAGCTTTATGGTCGCGCCTTTCCGATGATGATGACCGCGGCGGGCACCGTGCCGCCAGCGCGCGCATTTATCATGGGTGTTGGTGTCGCGGGCCTGCAAGCCATCGCCACGGCCAAACGTTTGGGTGCTGCCGTGTCTGCAACCGATGTGCGTCCAGCAACTAAAGAACAAGTCGCGTCATTGGGTGGTAAGTTCCTCGAAGTTGATCCAGAGATGGAGAAAGAGGCAGAAACCGAAGGCGGTTATGCCAAGGAAATGCCGCCTGAGTACTTCGAAAAGCAGAAAGAAAAAGTTCGTGAACACCTGCCTAAACAGGACGTCGTCGTGACCACGGCGTTGATCCCAGGGCGGCCCGCACCAAAGCTGATCACAAACGACATGGTCGACAGCATGAAAAGCGGTGCGATCATCGTCGATATGGCAGCCGAAGCGGGTGGCAACTGTGAAGCCACCAAGCCAGGCGAAGTCACCACGACGAAAAATGGTGTCGTCATTGATGGCCGTTTGAACCTGCCAAGTATGTTGGCGGAAACGGCATCCACGTTGTTCGCCAAGAACCTGTTCAACTTCGTGTCACCGCATTTCGACAAAGAAAGCGGTAAGTTCGAATTCAACGAAGAAGACGAGACCGTATCTGGAACGATGGTGTGCAAAGATGGCGCCATTACCAGCGACCGGGTGACCGAAGCCATGGATGCTGTAAAAAAGCCTGCCGCTAAAAAAGCGCCAGCTAAAAATGCAGCGGCCAAGAAACCAACTGAATCCAAAGACGAGAAGGGGGCCTGATCATGGACCAGTCGACCCTAGCAGATAAAGCGGCCGAACTCGCGACCGGCCTTGAAGCGTTGGCGCAGCAGGCGGGTGATCTCGCCCATGGCGTCACGCAAATGGCGGTGACCCAAGCACCAGCGGGCGCTGCAGGTGATGGGGGCTTCCTTGGCCTCTTTACAATTTTTGTGATGGCCTGTTTCGTTGGTTACCATGTGGTTTGGAATGTGACGCCTGCGCTGCACTCCCCGCTGATGGGTGTAACCAACGCGATTTCTTCAGTGATCATTGTCGGTGGCTTGTTGGCCGTTGGCCCTGCATTACTCGATTTTTCCAAGGTGATGGGCTTCTTTGCCGTCCTCCTAGCATCCGTGAACATCTTCGGTGGCTTTATTGTCACCCGACGCATGCTCGCGATGTTCAAAAAGAAACAGCGATAGGG
>CBFHXC010000069.1:0-14742 GCA_965659695.1 Rhodospirillales bacterium | reverse complement strand
CCACATAACCATCTCCGCCGTTGTTGCCGGGACCACATAGCACCAGGATCGGACGACGCCCAGCAATCCTGGCCGCAGCCTCGGCCACTGCCCTGCCCGCGCGCTCCATCAACGATAAACCGGTGATGCCGACATCAATCGCGGCCTGATCAGCGCGGCTCATTTCTTCGACGGTTAGGAGTTCATGTCCAGTCATGGGGCAAGTCTACACCGCTATGCATTCTGGTCCATAGTGTCATGCTGGATTGGTATCTTGTTTTGCCCTCACGCAAATGATCTTTGACGACCAGTTGAACAATCAGAGATGAATGATGCGCGTTTGTGTTTTAGGTGCCGGTGTTATCGGCGTGACCACGGCCTATTTCTTGTCCCAGGATGGGCATGCGGTGACGGTGATCGACCGTGCATCCAGCGCTGGATTGGAAACCAGCTTTGCCAATGGTGGGCAGATTTCCGTCAGTCATTCCGACCCGTGGGCATCTCCCGAAAACTTGCGGAAAGTGTTGCGCTGGTTGGGCGATCCAAACGCCCCATTGGCGTTCAAATTTTCCACCAATCCCACGTTGTGGCGTTGGCTCGGATTGTATCTTCGTAACTGCACATCAGAGCGCGCCGCCATCAATGCCGAGCGGATGCTGCGTGTCGCCAAATATTCGCAATCGGTCCGCAATGATCTGTTGAACAAGATTGAACTGAATCACGACCAGCAATCGACGGGCATCTTGCACATATATCGAAATGCGCGGAGTTACGCTGATGCGGTCATTAGTGCCGAACGCACAACAGAACTGGGGTGCAAGCGGGTGCCGATCAGCATCGAACGTGCATTGCAGATTGAACCGGCCTTGGCGGATGTCGCCTCCGACCTATCAGGTGTGACCCATGCGCCAGATGATCAAAGCGGCGATGCCCATGCCTTTACGGACCAACTGGCGGATTTGTGTCATCAGGCCGGTGTGTCGTTTAAGTTTGGCACGACGGTTGATCGCATTGACGTTACACGCTGCTGTGTCAGCGGTGTCATCACGGACCAGGGACGCATCGACGCGGACGCCATTGTAGTGGCGCTGGGTAGCTATTCGCCAATGGTCCTGAAGCGCTTTGGCATCAAGCTGCCGATTTATCCGGCCAAGGGATATTCCGTCACGTTGCCCGTGGGTGATCAGCACGTCGCACCGTCGACAGCGTTGATCGATGACGAACATAAAATTGTCTATTCCCGCCTGGGTGATCGCTTGCGTGCGGCGGGGCTGGCCGAAACGGTCGGATACGATACGGACATCCATCCGGCCCGTGCGCGGTTGGTATTGGATCATGTGATGGCGCTGTTCCCAAATGCCGGAGACGCGGCGAATGCCGAATACTGGACCGGATTGCGGCCACAGTCGCCAGACAGCGTGCCGATATTGGGAAAGACACCAATTAAGGGGCTCTACTTGAATACGGGGCATGGCACCTTGGGCTGGACCATGTCGGCGGGGTCAGGACGTATCGTCGCCGATATCATTGCCGGCCGCGCGCCGGATATCGACATTTCTGGTCTGGGATTGGGCAGATTTTATTAGCGCTGTTTTTGCGATGCCCGCCAACGTTTGAAATCTTCGCCATCATCGACATCAATCAATGGCTCCAACATCGCGATACGGGCATCAGGTAAATTCGCCATCGTGTCCGATAGCGCGTGCGGCCCTGACCAGCGGACGTTGTTGAAAATCTTGTGTGTCTTGGGCGATCGTCTAAGACCCACCAGCCAATACCCGCCGTCGTCGGCTTGCCCAAACACGGTGTCATGATGTCCGAGTGCGCGAAACGCATCTGCAATATGCGAATTGGTGATGCCCGGAATATCTGCGCCGACAATGACCACCGGACCGGGGGGCAGCAGATCGAACGCTCGCTGCATCCGATCACCCAGATCGCCCTGACCCTGTGCCACTTGATCGATATGGGATGGCCATACATGTGAGTCGACAGCCGTATCGGGTGCGACGGCGATCACCGTGTTCCAGCGTGGATCATTACTCAACCGGCGCAGCAACCCGGCCAGCGCATGCCTGAAAAACCCCCAGGCGGCCACAGTACCAATATCCCGAGCTAAACGCGTTTTGACCCGCCCCATACGGGGTGCTTTGGCAAAAATGACGAGGTGCTGGTTCGAAGTCATGTGACGCCTACTTGTACAATCTGGCAATCATATCGACGGGAACGCCGAGAAAATAAAGACACAGACACGTGATGTTCTTGGCAGGCCGTGCCCACCAGCCATCGCGTTGGTATTTTTCAGCGGACGTGACGGCGGCCGTTTCCAATTGCGTCAATCGTTTGGCGCCGATCCGGTTGACCAGGTCGACGTCTTCCATGAGCGCAAGTGGCTTATATCCCCCTAAGTGATCGTAATAGCATTTAGAAATCAACAACCCCTGGTCACCATATGGCAGACCCAACGTTTTGGCGCGCCAATTGGCCATCGCCTCGACGCGCCTGGCGCTTGGGTTAGAGTCATTCATCGCCAATCGAAAATACGCCGCACGAAATTCGTTGTCTGGGTCGCGCATGAAGGCCTCGACCATCGGCACCCAACCAGGCTGGGGTTGCGTATCGGCATGCCAGAACAATACCCAGGATTTGGATGCAGCCTCGCCGCCCGCTTTCATTTGCGCGCCCCGGCCCCTTGCACTGGTGGTCAGACGGACGCCAGCGATCTCGGCGACTTCGGTTGTGCCATCGGTCGAACCACCGTCGACCACGATCACTTCCCATTCGGGGGGGCGCAATGAAATATCATCCAACGTGCGTTGCAGTGCCGCGCGGCAATTCAGTGTGGGTATGACGATACTGAGCATGTCATCGACTTAGCGCCTCCCCCGCCACATCGCCACAAAAAAAGGGCGACCTCAGCTTTTCAGCAAGATCGCCCTCATCAGGTTCGCCAGTACAGGGATGGTGCCCGGCGAATTGAATGGTGTTGGTTAGCGTGACTGAATCATCCGTTCGATGAGCAGAACCAATTTGTATGCGCCTTCTGAGATCATTTGAGAAACGCTGAGGCTGTTGGTTGGTGAAGCGGTGAATGTGTTCATGGTCTTTCTCCTAATTTGAGCGGCCTCTCGTGTGGCCTGTTGAGATTATATGTACTGAAAGCGACTGATTGGGACAAACGATGAATTTTCATAGACCTGTTAGCAAATCTAATCTATAAGCATTTATGCGTAGACTTCCCCCTCTTAACGGTCTCCGGGCTTTTGAAGCTGCGGCACGACACTTGAGCTTCAGCCGCGCAGCTGAGGAATTATTTGTGACACCTGCCGCAATAAGTCATCAAATCAAAGGGTTAGAAGATTTCCTTGGCGTCACCTTGTTTAGGCGTATGCCACGGGCCGTGATTTTAACCGAAGAGGCACAAACCGTGCTCCCGTTGATCTCTGAGGGTTTTGACAAGCTGGGACAGGCCGCAAGCCTGTTAACTGAGAGTAATGCTTCAGGTGTGCTCACAGTGACCTCGGCACCGACGTTCGCCGCCAAATGGTTGCTGCCGAATTTGGACAGTTTTTCACTGCTGTATCCCGATATTTCGGTGCGTTTGGATGCCCGATTAGAGACTGTGGATTTTGACCGCGAAGGTGTTGATGTGGGGGTCCGGCTCGGCAGTGGCAATTATCCGGGAATGCGAACAGACAGGCTGTTTGATGAAACGGTTGTCGCCGTTTGCCACCCTAAAATGTTGGATGGCCCCAAACCGCTGCGCGAGCCAGCTGATTTGAAGCATCATACGCTTTTGCATGTGGACTGGGGGTTTAAGATGCAGGGCGAAGGCCCCCTGCCCGATTGGACCATGTGGCTGAAATCTGCGGGTGTTGAAGATATCGATGCGAAAAAGGGGCCCGTCTTTACCGCTGAAGATATGGCCATTGCCGCTGCGGCCCGTGGCAATGGCATTGCGCTGGCCTCGGTTTATGCAGTCCGTGAAGAAATCGAGAAAGGTACGCTCGTTTTGCCCTTTGAACGAGTGATTGAGGCATCGGTATCGTATTGGGTCGTCGCGCCCGAGAGAACCGCTGAAAACACCAAGGTCAAAGCCTTCCGCGAATGGATATTGGCTACGGCCAAGGAAACCGGGCTGACGAGTGCTTAATTATAGATTTTTGTCATTGTTCCCATTGGAAGACGTAATAATGTGAGTGTTACAGCAGACCTAAGATTGATTACAAAAGGTATACATTTTAAGTGCTTGGCAGTCGGGAACCCATTAAGCGAGTTGAGATTTCTCTATCCGCATTACCTGAAAACCTTGATGCGGCGCTAGGTTATTGGAAATCATTGGTCGATGGCGAACAGATGCGTCCACGATGGAGTGATTTTGACCTACTTAAGGTACCGTTGGCTCTGCTCCCGACAACAATGGTCTATGACATTAAAGACCCATTTATCGAATCCAGATACCGTTATTGGGGCACAGGTATGACTGCCCTTTATGGCAAGGACAACACCGGGGAGCCGATTTCGAGCTTAATTCCCGTTTCTGTTCGAGAACGTCTGGCGAACGCACTTGCCATTGTCTGTAAGCAAAAAGCACCCAATGCACATACACCACATTTCACCAATAAATTCGGCAAGACGGAACACCAATGTATTCTTCGCCTCCCGATATTCGATCAACCGGGGGTCGTCACAAAAGTCGTCACGTTAATTGACTCGTCACCTGAAGCGATGGAGGTCGTGCATGACGTTATTGGCGAAATGATCGATCAGGATTTGCGGCCCGAAGACTAGAGCCACAGTCTATGTTTGCCCGCCCCGCATGTTCTCGTATGGTACGTGAACAGCATCCAAGGAGATCCCCATGCCGGAATTACAACTCGATATCACCACTGCCGAAGGCCTCATGCCCACCTTCACCTCTTGGCCAGAAGGTAATGGCCCCTTCCCGGCCATCGTGTTTTATATGGATGCACCGGGCATCCGTGAAGAACTTTTCGATATGGCGCGTCGCATGGCGTCGCACGGTTATTATGTGATTTTGCCGGATTTGTTTTACCGTTGTGGTGTGCTCCGCTTCCCGCATCGCAGCCCTGAAACCGCCAAGATATGGCGAACGGCGATGACGTTGATGCCGAATGCGGGCGTGATGTCGGATACCCAGGCGATGCTCGACTACATGGATGGCCTGGACGTGGTGAAGAAAGGTCCGAAAGCGACCATCGGTTATTGCATGAGCGGCAGGCTTGTCACCGCAGCGGCAGGAACATTTCCAGACGTATTTGCGGCCAATGCGTCGCTATATGGCGTTGGGATTGTCACAGCCGACGATGACTCGTCACACTATCATGTGAAGGATATTAAGGGCGAAATGTATTACGGCTTTGCCGAAACCGACAGCACCGTGCCCTGTTATATCATCCCGACATTGACCGCTGAGCTTGAAAAACACGGCACCAATTTTGTCTTGGAAACTCACCCGAGTACGGGACACGGGTTCTGTTTCCCGGGGCGTGATACGTATAACAAAGACGCCGCCGAAAAGGTCCATGCGCATTTCATGGATATGTGTGACAGGCATTTGAAGTAACCCAATTGTGACTTGATTGTACTTTGGGAACCCGTTTCAAACTCTTATATCTAGGGCGTTTGGCCCATATCTCAGGTAAGCCGTTTGTTCTGGGATTTTCCACGAAAAAGGAAACGTGATGATGAATACATTGAAAAAGTTGCCCCTCACATTTGCCCTGGTTGCCAGTATGGTTGCTGTGGCCCCATAGCCCAGGCGGATAATCACTCGTCAGGTGATGGCCTAATCGTGAAAGACTCCGACTTCGGTGTCGTGAAGACGCTGGACCGGCTGGGTATCGCTTTGGAGCGTGCGGGCATCACGGTGTTTTCACGTATTCCCCATGACAAGGGGGCCGCAAAGGTCGGCATGACATTGGCACCAACGCAGACGATGATCTTTGGAAACCCAAAATTGGGCACACCGTTGATGCAGTCCAATCCGGCGATTGGTCTTGATCTACCGCTTAAAGCGGTGGCATGGGAAACGGCTGATGGGAAAACCAAGATCGCGTATACCGATCCGGCTTGGTTGGCCAAGCGCTACAACATCACAGACAAAAACCAGGTTTTTGGTAAAATGACAGGCGCGTTGAACAAATTTACCGACATGGCGACCAAGCGCGGTATGCTTCCGAAACAGTAAGCGTTTCTAAATACAGGGGTAAATTATGACAGCACGCGTCATTGCCGTCGCCCAGCAAAAGGGTGGCGCCGGTAAAACCACATTGGCAGCCCAGTTGGCGGTGGCTTGGGCCGCCAATAAATCCGTCGCATTGATGGATATCGACCCGCAAGGAAGCTTAAGCGCATGGCATGGTCTTCGTGCGGGCTCGGAAAGGCCGCTCGACGACATTCATCTGAGTTCGGTATCTGGCTGGCGGGTCGGGACAGAACTGGGTCGGCTGAAATCAGACTTTGATATCGTGTTGATCGATTGTCCGCCGCATGCAGATACCGAAACCAAGAACGCCATGCGTGCGGCCGGGCTGGTGGTGATCCCTGTGCAACCGTCGCCGATGGACGTCTGGGCGACGGCACCGACGGCCGAATTCGCGTCCGAGCAAGGCACGTCTGTTCGCTTAGTTCTTAACCGTGTGCCGCCACGTTCCCGTTTGGTGGACGCTGTTCAATCCATGCTGAAAGACAAGAACCTGAAGCTCGCGAAAAATCATTTAGGCAATCGCGTCGCATTTGCGGCGTCGATGATGGAAGGCATGGGCGTGACCGAGAGCGAACGCACCAGCCAAGCGGCGCAAGAAATTCGTGACCTTGCCAAGGAATTGGAGAAACTCGCATCATGACCAGTCTTTCGCCTATTATGCTCGGCCTTCATGCCATTGCCGCGACCGTTTGGGTCGGGGGTATGTTCTTCGCCTACTTGGTGCTGCGCCCCAGTGTGCCGGGCATCGAACACCCACCCGAGCGCTTAAAGCTATGGGACCGGGTTTTTGAGAAGTTTTTCTTTTGGGTCTGGATCGCCGTCGTGGCATTACCGTCGACCGGATATTTTCAGCTTTATAACGATTTCGAAGGTTTCGGCGGCGCAGGCACGCATATCCATATTATGCACCTGACGGGATGGTTGATGATTGTCCTGTTTGCCTATTTGTATATGAAGCCCTATGCCGCTTTTCGCGCCGCCGTCGCGGCCGAAGACTGGCCGACGGCGGGTGCCAATCTGGACACGATCCGCAAGGTTGTCGCGACCAACTTGGTCATTGGCATCTTTACGGTCCTGATTGGGGCATCGGGTCGGCTTTGGTAGACGACATCTAATCCGTCAGTTTTGATTTAAAGCTGACTTCGTTTTTTAGGGTCTGGTGTACAGGGCAGCGTTCTGAAATCCCATAGATGCTCTGACGTTGCTCGTCGGTCAGGTCACCTTCTAGGTGGATTTCCACATCAATCTGATCGACGCGTCTCTCCTAGGTTTCACAGGTGTCGCAATCCTCGGCATGGATTTTGTCATGCCGCAGCGTGACTCGCGCTTGATCCAGCGGGAACTTCTTGTGGTCTGCGTACATGCGCATAGTCATGGTTTTACAGGCCCCCAGCGCTGTCAGCAGATAATCATATGGTGTCGGGCCGGTATCGTTGCCGCCGACGGTGACAGGCTCGTCAGCTTTCAGCGTGTGACGTCCGCCGACAGATACCGCATTGGCGAATTTACCCTGCCCGGTCTCTTGAACCACGATGCCGTCTTCGATGGCAGGAATGTCAGTTTTGTCGGTCGCGTTTTTGGCTGTACCCAGATACCGCTCGGCCCAGGCGGCGATCACATTGGCGCAATACACGGCATCGGCACGTTTCGATAACAGGTGATCAGCGGTGTCCAAGGACACGAAGCTTTTTGGGTGCTTGGCTGCGACATAGATTTCCTGAGCGTTTTCAATGCCCACGGTGGCATCGATGGGCGAATGGAACACCAGAAGTGCCCTTTTCAGTTTGCCGATTTTTTCGGACAGCTTTTGTCCTTCGATATCTTCTAAAAATTGCTTTTTGATTTTAAAGGGACGACCGACCAGCGTCACATCAGCCTCGCCATCCGCCATGATACGATCAATATCGTCTTTGAAATTATGTGAGACATGATGCGGGTCTGACGGCGCACCGATGGTGCAGACACATTCGACTTCGTCGATATCCCCGGCAGCCGCCAACACGGCGGCTCCGCCCAACGAATGACCGATGATGATGCGCGGTGCAGCCAAGTTTTCACGCATGTAATTTGCCGCCGCCACCAAGTCACCGACGTTGGACGTGAAGTTGGTATTGGCGAATTCACCTTCGCTGGCACCCAGGCCCGTAAAGTCAAACCGCAGGACCGCGATCCCGTTGCTATTCAAGCCCTCTGCAATGCGGCTGGCGGCAAAGATATCCTTGGTGCATGTGAAGCAATGCGCGAACAAGGCGTAGGCTTTGACCTCGCCGTCCGGCAGGTCAAGTCGCGCCGCCAAATCCTCGCCAAGGGCACCCGGGAAACGGATTTTCTCACTTCGACCAGACATCTCGTTCTCCATGTTACGTGCGGCTAAAATATCGCTGCAGGCGCTTTATCGCCAGACACGAAATCGTGTGTCGGGATTTACATGTGGCTTTTACATGCGACTGGGGTCGGTCCCAAAGTGAGCGTAATGGTCTGATGTGACGTGCTCTGGATCAAGTGCGGAAAACACCCACGTCACATTTATACCATCATTGCTGAGAGGCAATCTGATCGAACTCATGGCGATGGGACGTCCCGTAGAGGTGACAATGGGTGTCTGGCAAAGGATCGGTTTTTTCTGGGCGCGGACGTATTCGTACTCAGTCAAGTTTCCCTCGCGCATATCGTCCGAGGAGATGTCGCTCAGGAAGCGTCCAGTCATGTCATAACCGATCAGGCTGGCGCGCTGTGTTCCCCAGAAACGAAATTTATAAGATATAGATTTATCTTCGTTGATCACATCCGCGACAATGGACCAGGGCAAAATTTTCGTCGGCAATTCGTCCAGTCTAAAATCTGAGATACGCGGAAGTCGGTCATCATTCTTTTTGCTCGACCAAAACGCATGCACATACGCAAACAACGAAGTTAGGGGTGTCTCGTTGTCGATGACGATGATCTCTTGGTCAGGCATTGGCCAACAATAACAAATCTGTACGCTTAGGAGTATGAGTAAATTCCATCGCCTGGTCGATCACTCAGGGAACCATGCAGCGGGTCTTTTCTCATGAAAGCTCAACAGGCCCTCTGCCCCTTCGGCGGTTTGTCGCTTGTCCGAGTGGGATTTTGCCAACCGCGCGGCCAGGTCATCGGATATCCGCATGTTAGCCACATCGAATAATATCTGCTTAGTTTCCGAAATAGCATCCGGACCATTCATCAAAATCGAGGTGACGACTTTTTCACCTGCAGTCGCCAACTCATCAAGTGGAACGACCTGGTGTACTAAGCCGATACGTGCGGCCTCCGCAGCATCAAACCGTTCCGCTGTAATTGCATACCGGCGCACATTTCTGGGGCCAATCGCTGCCGCCAGTTGTGGAATAATTGGCCCAGCATGCAAACCCCAGCGGACTTCGGCGATCGAGAACATGGCGTTGTCCGCAGCAAATACGACGTCACACGCCGCAATGATGCCGGTGCCGCCGCCGAAACATCCGCCTTGAACCAACGCCACTGTGGGTATGGGGCATTCATCCAAATAGCGGACGGCATCTGTTGTTCGCATGGAAACAGCCAGGTTTTCCTCTGGTGATTGGTGCCTTACGGAGTCGAGCCATGCCAAATCGGCCCCAGCTTGGAAATGACGGCCATTCCCTTTGATGACGATGACCCGAACATCTATGTTGGCTTTTAACGCCGCAACACCATCCAGCAATGCCTGGACCATTTCGCCGTTGTAGGCATTGTTGACCTGGGGTCTATTCAGGGTAACTGTGGCTACACCGCGAGTGTCAATCTCGCAGAGAACAGGTGTTTCGGGGTCAGACATTCAAAGATACTCCCAACGTGAATTTATGATGTGAATCAATTAGCCGATTGTAGCGCAGACAATATCAAGTGAGACCAGAAAAGACAGATGATGGACGAGCCAAAATTCAAAAAAGCTGACGTCGATGTGCGAAATGTTGAAACGCTGTTCGACGGTTTTTTCAAAATGGAAAAATATACCCTGCGCCATCAGCAATTTGCTGGCGGTTCGGGGCCTGAAATCACCCGCGAGATATTTGAGCGTGGTCATGCGGTTGCCGTGTTGCCGTATGATCCCGTCACCGATGAAGTGATCCTGATCGAACAATTTCGTCCGGGCGCATATGCTGCCATGGAAAACAGCCCTTGGTTTGATGACGGGGCGTCCCCTTGGTTACTTGAGACGGTTGCAGGGATGATCGATACGGACGAAACACCCGAAGAAGTCGCCATTCGCGAGACGCGAGAGGAAACCGGTGCCCAGATCAGTGAGTTGATGCCGATCTGCCATTATCTGGTGAGCCCTGGCGGATGCACCGAATCCGTCCTGGTCTACGCAGGTCGTATTGATTCGCAAAGTGTTGCTGGATTTCATGGCCTAGATTCCGAAGGCGAAGACATTCGACCCTTCGCAGTGCCGTTGTTAGACGCCTATCAAGGAATTGCAGGCGGCCGCATTATCAACGGTCTGACAATCATTGCCCTGCAATGGTTGATGCTAAATAAGGATCAAGTGAATGAGGCTTGGCGTTAGGCCGCATTTGCTCCTTCACTGATTATTGACGTGATCTGGGGCACTGATTTGCGCGGTACGCTTGATCCTCATCGTGGGCACCGATAATGTTTATCCAACGACGCAAATGCGCTTATCGATAAGGTAAACATCCATGGAAATAAAATCTGGCTTCGAGGAAACTGTCGGAAACACGCCGCTGATCCGACTTAAAGGCCCATCCGAATTAACGGGTTGTGAAATTTTAGGCAAAGCAGAGTTCTTGAACCCCGGGCAATCGGTAAAGGATCGTCCCGCCCGCCAAATGGTTTTAGACGCAGAAGAAGCAGGCACACTACGCCCCGGTGGCATTATCGTCGAAGGGACCGCAGGCAATACCGGTATTGGATTGGCATTGATGGCCAACACACGCGGCTACCGCTGCAAGATTGTGATGCCCAATACCCAAAGCCAAGAAAAGAAAGATATGCTCCGGCTGTGTGGTGCGGAACTGCTCGAAGTCCCTGCCTTGCCGTTTTCCAATCCTGACAACTATCAGCACATTGCGCGACGCTTGGCCGAAGAAACAGCGGCCACTGCCGAGGGTGGCTGCCTGTTCGCGGATCAGTGGAATAATTTGTCAAACCGCAAAGCGCACTATTTGACGACAGGCCCAGAGATCTGGCGGCAAACGGATGGCAAGGTTGATGGCTTCATTTGTGCCGTGGGCACAGGCGGCACGCTGGCCGGGGTTTCGACATTCCTGAAAGAACAAAATTCAGGTATCCAAATTGGCTGTGCAGATCCTCTGGGTGCCGCCATGTACGAATTGTTTAAAAACGGCGAGCCCAAAGCATCAGAGGGCGGTTCGATATCCGAAGGTATCGGCCTGGGACGCGTGACTGCAATCATCGAAGACATCACGGTCGAGCACCCTTTCATGATCCCGGATACCGAAGCATTACCTGTAGTGTTTGATTTGTTGAAGCACGAAGGCCTATGCCTGGGTGGGTCGAGCGCGATCAACGTGGCAGGTGCCATATGCCTAGCCAAAGAAATGGGCCCTGGGCACACCATCGTCACCATCTTGTGCGACCCCGGTAACCGTTATCAATCCAAATTGTACAACCCGGCATTCCTGCGTGAAAAAGGACTGCCAGTTCCGACTTGGTTGGAGTAATCATCATGACATATGCAAATCCAGACGCTTTGGTTTCAACCGAATGGTTGGCTGAACACATGAATGCCCCCGATGTCCGCGTCGTTGACGCCACAAGCTTTTTGCCGACCGTTGATCGTGATGCCAAGGCCGAGTATCGAGATTGCCATATCCCCGGCGCTGTGTTTTTCGATATTGATGACATCGCCGACGAAAATACAGACCTGCCACATACCGTCCCGTCACCAGAGAAGTTTTCTTCGCGAGTCCGTAAGCTGGGTCTTGGTGATGGCAACAAGATCGTAGTGTATGACGCGAACGGTGGCGGCCAAGCGGCTTGTCGTGTGTGGTGGATGTTCAGACTATATGGGCATGATGACGTGGTTGTTCTGAATGGCGGATTGCCAAAATGGTTGGCTGAAGATCGTCCGACCGACGATCTGCCTCCCGTCCCCCGCCAACGCCATTTTACCGCGCGTATGAACAACACGTTGTTGCGCACGGCTGATCAATTGATCGACAATGTCGAAAGTGGCAAGGAACTTGTTGTCGACGCGCGTGGTGCGGGACGATTTGCAGGAACCGATGATGAACCACGTGCCGGTCTACGCAAAGGTCATATTCCAGATAGCGTTAACCTGCCGTTTGTCGATCTGATGGATAAGGACAATAATTTCGTGATGCGCAGCGCCGAAGAAATCGAAAAGATTTTTGCGGATGCGGGCGTCGATTTCTCAAAGCCTGTGGTGGCGAGTTGTGGTTCGGGTGTGACGGCAGGTGTCATCGCATTTGCTGGGTACTTAATTGGCAAAGCCGATATTGCGGTTTATGACGGTTCCTGGTCCGAATGGGGACGTCGTCACGATACACCCATCACGACCTAGCATTCATGGCAAAGACCCCTCAGACGATCCAGGTGACACGCACGCATCTGGAGATGCGCACTGAGCCGACATCTGTTCCACCCAGGCCCCCTGCTGAATCGCATGCCATCATGCGCGCTCATAACCCCGCGGTGTCATTCTACAAATATCTCTATCACACAATTGGCGAACGTTATGTGTGGTGGGAACGTCGCGCCTTATCCGACGGCGAACTTCACGACATTATCACTGCCGACAATGTTGAAGTGTATGTTTTGTATGTTGAGGGCAATCCAGCGGGCTACTACGAACTCGTCACGTATGAAGACAAGGACGAGGTGGATATTGGCTACTTCGGCTTGTTACCGGAATTTGTCGGAAGACGCCTGGGGGCCTATCTGCTGCGTGTGGCTATTGATGATGCGTGGTCATGTAACCCAAGTCGCGTGACAGTCAAAACGTGCACGCTTGATCATCCTAATGCCCTGCCCAATTACCAGCGCGCGGGGTTCGTTCCGTATGCTCAAGATACCTTCGAAATCGAAGACCCCCATCTGGCGGGATACTTTAACTGATCCACCAAACAAGAAGGCGGCCCGCCTTATCCTCCCAGATTGAGCGAGCCGCCTTTCCATCCCCCCTCTGGAACGGATGGGTTTTATCGACCGTTTTAGTGGCCGAGAATTTGACTGAGGAACAGCTGCGTCCGCTCGTGCTGCGGATTGCCAAAGAATTCCTCTGGTTCGTTTGATTCGATAATTTCGCCGCCATCCATGAAGATAACGCGGTCGGCAACAGTCCGGGCAAAGCCCATTTCGTGCGTCACACAAATCATCGTCATGCCAGTTTCCGCGAGTTGGACCATGGTATCGAGAACCTCTTTGATCATCTCGGGATCTAGCGCAGATGTCGGCTCATCAAACAGCATGATGCGTGGGTTCATGCACAACGAGCGGGCAATAGCCACACGCTGCTGCTGTCCACCAGACAATTGGCCTGGATACTTGAGCGCTTGTTCTGGAATTTTCACTTTTTCCAGATACTCCATCGCTGTCGCATCTGCTTCGGCTTTTGGTGTCTGGCGTACCCAAATCGGACCCAACGTGCAGTTTTCAAGAACAGTTAGATGCGGGAACAGGTTAAAGTGCTGGAACACCATCCCGACTTCGCGCCGGATCGCATCGATCTGCTTCAAGTCGTTGGTCAGTTCAATGCCATCGACAATGATTTGACCCTGCTGGTGTTCTTCCAGACGGTTGATGCATCGGATCATAGTCGATTTACCGGAACCGGATGGCCCGCAAACGACGATCCGCTCGCCCCGCTTAACGTTAAGGTTGATGTTCTTTAGAACATGAAAATCGCCATACCACTTGTGCATGTCGATCAGTTGAATCAAATCCTCGTCACCAGCTGATGATTGAACGGCATTTTTCGGTGCTTCGGAAATATTTGTTTCACCCATGATGAGTTATCCTTTCAAAAAGCGGATCACCGCTTGTGTCCCTTTTCGAGCTTACCTTCGAGATAGATCGAGTAACGCGACATCAAGAAACAAGCTACAAAGAAGAAAATCGCAATGGAGACATAGACCTCGTTTGAAAGGCCGTTCCATTTTGCGTCTGCTAGCGATGACCGTCCGATACCCAGAACATCCAATAGACCGATGATCAGGACCAGCGTGGTGTCCTTAAACAGTCCAATGAAGGTGTTCACGATACCTGGAATGGAAATCTTTAATGCCTGAGGCAAAATGATGAGACGCATCGATTGCCAATATTTGAGGCCCATGCTGTTAGCGGCTTCGTACTGGCCATTCGGAATGGCTTGCAGACCACCACGAACAACCTCGGCGATATAGCCGGACGCAAAAAGCGTCACCATGATCAGCACCCTAAGCAGGAGATCAAAGGTCGTCCCCGGCGGCAGGAAGTAGTTGAGCATGGTCGATGCAACAAACAACAAGGTAATCAAAGGCACACCGCGAATAAATTCGATGAAACAC
>CBFHXC010000068.1:0-14761 GCA_965659695.1 Rhodospirillales bacterium | reverse complement strand
TATTCCCATGTCGTCCGTGTGCGAGCCCTACATCCGCCGTCGCGCCATTCGACACATGGAAAAGAACCGTGTTGTGATTTTTGCGGCAGGGACGGGCAATCCATTTTTTACAACAGATACAGCGGCGGCATTGCGCTCCGTAGAAATGAACTGCGATGCCTTGCTAAAAGGCACGCAAGTTGATGGGGTATATTCTGCGGATCCGAAAAAAGATCCGAACGCAGAGCGCTACGATCAATTGACCTATCAAAATGTTCTCGCCAATGATCTCAAGGTGATGGATACATCAGCGATCGCGCTAGCGCGCGAAAACAATGTTCCCATTTTGGTGTTTTCCATCCACAATTCTGGTGCTTTCGCAGATGTCGTGCGTGGCGAGGGTTTACATACCATCATCAATGATGGAAGCGATTAAAGGGAGGCGAAGATGAGTGATATCAACGGTCTAAAAAAGGATATCGAACACAAGATGGAACGTGCCGTCGAAGTGCTTCAAACAGATTTTTCTGGCCTTCGGACCGGGCGAGCTTCGACAAGCTTGCTCGACTCTATCCAAGTTAATGCATACGGGTCTCCTATGCCACTCAACCAGGTGGGAAGCGTTTCAGTCCCTGAATCGCGGATGTTATCGATTCAAGTTTGGGACAAAGCCAACGTGAAAGCCGTTGAAAAGGCGATTGTCGAATCCGGTTTGGGTCTTAATCCAGCGGCAGATGGCACACTTGTTCGTGTGCCGATCCCACCGTTGACCGAAGAACGTCGCCTTGAACTTGCCAAAGTTGCCAGGAAGTATGCAGAGGATGCACGGATCGTCGTGCGAAATATCCGACGCAATGCGATGGACGATTTGAAGAAAATGGAAAAAGACGGCGAAATCCCGCAAGACGCATTTCATGGGTACTCTGACGAAGTGCAGCAGCTAACCGACAAGTATGTTGCCAATATTGACGAAGCCCTGAGCAGCAAAGAAGAAGAGATCGTACAGATTTAACTATGAGCATCGCGCCTGTACCCATCAGCACAGATACAAGGGTTCCCATCCATGTGGCAATTATTATGGATGGCAATGGTCGCTGGGCGCAGGCACGGGGTAAAAAGCGAACTTTTGGTCACAATGCCGGGGCAGAAGCGGTGCGACGCGCCGTCGAAGCGGCCGCTGAGCTTGGTATTCAATATTTAACGCTCTTCAGCTTTTCATCTGAAAATTGGACCAGACCAGATTCCGAAATATCGGACCTGATGGGTCTACTGAGACTCTATCTGCGCCGGGAAATCTCTGAATTGCATCAAAAGGGCGTTCGACTTCGGGTGATTGGGGATCGTCGCCGTTTGGCTGAGGACATCCAGGATCTCATCACAAAAGGTGAAGAAAAAACCAAAGCCAATACGGGGCTAACATTGGTTCTCGCCCTGAGCTATGGTGCCCGCAATGAAATCCTGAGCGCAACCAGACGCTTGGCTACCGATTGTCTCGAAGGTCGCTTAAAGCCAGATGATATTGATGAGCATGTGTTTGAGCAGTCATTGTTCACGCACGACATCCCAGATCCAGACTTGCTAATCCGCACGAGTGGAGAGAAGCGGATCAGTAATTTCCTGTTATGGCAACTCGCATACACCGAGTTTGTCTTTATTGATAAGCATTGGCCGGACTTTTCGATATCCGATATGTCAGACGCGGTAGAGGAGTTTGCGCGCCGTGAGCGACGCTTCGGATCAAGCGGAATCTAAAAAACCAAATTCAAGCGGCTTGGGATTACGCACCGCGTCTGCATTGGTGTTGGCTGTTCCTGTCTTGGCAGACGTCTATCTGGGGCCACCGTGGTTTACACTATTGGTGATCGTCGTTGCAGCTTTGATGGGGTGGGAATGGGCAGGCATGTGCAACCGTCGCGGCCGCTGGATGGTTTTGGGTTTGGTCTATATCGCGATCCCGACGGCTGCGATGATATGGCTTCGTGGTGATGATATTCCTGGCATGACCACGATCATTTGGCTGTTTTTAGTGGTTTGGGGTGCGGATACGGGTGCTTATCTGTCGGGGCGGGCAATAGGCGGTCCAAAACTCGCACCACGAATTAGCCCTAAAAAGACCTGGGCTGGATTCGTTGGAGGCATATTCATCGCGAGTCTGATATCCGTGGCCTTCCACTTTTATGCCCCCGGCGACATTCTTAATTTGGCAGTGATTGGATTCTTGGTTGCGCTCGCCAGTCAACTCGGTGATCTTCTGGAGAGTATGGCAAAACGGCATTTTGACGTGAAGGACAGTTCCAATTTGATTCCAGGACATGGTGGGGTCTTGGACCGAGTTGATGGTTTGGTGATAGGCGCCGTCGCGCTCGCCATGATACTGCTGATTTTCGGACAGGGGGTATTACCTTGGTACTAGGCGAACCCGCGCAAAGACTGGACGAACAACCCAAATCCGTGTGCATCTTGGGCAGCACAGGATCTGTTGGTTCTAACACGATTGATCTGATTGCCCGCACACCCGACAGTTTTATCGTTGATGCGCTAACGGGACACAGCAACGTCGAGTTGCTGTCCCAACAAGCGATCTCGGTGAACGCGCGCTTGGCTGTCATCGCAGACCCCAAGCGTTATCAAGACTTAAAAGATGCACTCTCTGGGCATCCGATTGAAGTGGCGGCAGGGCCAGACGCCTTAGTAGCAGCTGCCTCTCGGCCCAGTGATTGGGTCATGGCATCTATCGTCGGGGCGGCCGGGCTTGAACCCACTTTGGCCGCTGTGCGACGGGGCGCGATTGTCGGACTCGCCAACAAGGAATGCTTGGTCTCTGCAGGTGATTTTTTCTGCCGCGAAGTGACGATGGGGAATGCAAAACTCATCCCCGTGGATTCCGAACACAGCGCGATTTATCAGGTCTTTGATTTTGATCAGGCGGAGCGTGTTAGCCGAATTGTATTAACCGCATCGGGCGGCCCGTTTCGATCTCGTTCGGTCGAGTCGCTTACTGAAGTGAGCCCGGAGCAAGCTGTTGCGCATCCTAATTGGTCCATGGGTGCAAAAATCTCCGTTGATTCTGCAACCATGATGAACAAAGGCTTAGAACTCATTGAGGCCTATCATTTGTTCCCGGTGAAGGGCGAGCAGATCGATATTCTGGTTCACCCCCAGTCGGTCATTCACAGCATGGTTGAATACGTCGATGGCTCTATGTTGGCGCAGCTCGGCAGCCCAGACATGCGGACCCCAATCGCGTATGCTTTGGCTTGGCCCGAACGAATGAACGCGCCGTCAGAGCCGCTTAGGTTGGAAGACATCGCGACACTCACATTCGAAGCGCCCGACCCAAACAGATTTCCAGCTCTCAGGTTGGCGCGCGAAGCCCTGGTTGCGGGTGGGTCCATGCCGACAGTGATGAATGCCGCTAATGAAATCGCTGTCATGAAGTTTTTGGATAACCAACTCGCGTTCTTAGACATACCTGTCGTCGTCGAACAAACAATGGACGCGATCCCAAGGCAGGATTTGAATTCGTTAGATGACGTCTATTCAATCGATCGTGAGGCACGAGAGATTGCCCTGGAACAAGCGTCTCGACGTGATTAAATACTTCTAACAACAAGTTTAGTTGAGCATTCGGCTCAAAGAGCTAAAAGGGCGATGCCTCTCGTGGCACGCTTATGAAGGACTTAAAATGGATCTCGGTACTCTGAGCACAATCTGGTGGTTTCTGGTCGTATTATCGATTGTCGTGTTTGTGCACGAATGGGGGCATTACTATGTTGCCAAACGCAATAAAGTCCGCGTTGAAGTTTTTTCTATTGGGTTTGGACCCGAGATCTTTGGCTGGTTCGATAAATCAGGCACCCACTGGCGTGTGAGCGCGATACCATTAGGTGGCTATGTCCGCATGTTCGGCATGGCCGATGATGCCGGGGCCGAAGACGATGCCAAGCAAAAAAAAGATAGTGCGGTCAACTTCTTAGAGGGAAAAGCAGACCCTGAAAACGATGACGATCAACCGTTGAGCGAGGAAGATAAAGCCGTTTCCTTTGCCTATAAGACCGTAGGACAACGCGCTGCGATTGTGGCTGCGGGCCCGGCGATCAATTTCTTGTTCGCGATGTTGGTGTTGGCGGTGATTGCGGTCTCTGTTGGTGTCCCTCAAGTCAAAGTATCTATTTCCGACGTCATGGAGGGGTCTGCAGCCGAGCAAGCTGGCCTCGCACCAAACGACACGTTGATCAGCTTGAATAACACTGAAATCGAAGACCCTCGCACGATCCAAACCATCGTATCTGATAACCCTGGCGCGACGTTGCCTTTGGTAGTTCTACGTGGCGAAGAAGAAGTTCAGCTAAGCGTCACACTTCAGAGCGCTGACCAAGATGGCACCGAGGTCGGGCGCCTGGGTATCCGTATGCAGGGGGTAATGGGTGATTATGAACGCCTTAATCCACTTTCCGCTGCCTGGTTTGGTATCGAAAAAACCGCATCCGTTACAATGCAGGCGCTGCAGAATATTGGATTGCTGCTCATCGGGCAGGGTAATTTCAAGGATTTGGGCGGTCCCATAGCGATTGCACAGATGTCTGGAGAAGCGGCAGAACAAGGTGCGCTGCAGCTGTTCTTCTTCATGGCGGTCATTTCCATTAATCTGGGTTTGATCAATTTATTCCCCATCCCAATCCTAGATGGTGGGCATTTATTGTTCATGGGAATAGAGGCCGTTCGTGGCAAACCTCTGAGCGAACGGGCGCAAGAATACGGTTTTCGAATCGGGCTGGCTTTGGTATTGCTTCTCATGCTATCTGTAACGTGGAATGACATTGTACGGGCGTTCAGCTCGTAGAGAAAAAGTTCAGGACTCGTAAGTGGTTAGCAAATACGGGTCGAAGAGGAACCCTCTGGGGAGACAGGTGTGCGATCTAGGGTAATCTTAGCAGCTTTGGGGATAATAATAGCGGCTCAGGGGCCGCTTTTATCGTTAACCATACCTGTATCTGCTTCAGAGCCGATTGAGATCGCGCAAAACGCCATCATTCAAAATGTCGAGGTGCGAGGCGCACAACGTGTCGATCCCGGTACCGTACGATCCTACATGGTGATCAAAGGGGGCGATCCGTTTGATCCAAGACGAATTGACCGCTCCCTCAAAAGTCTTTTTGCAACTGGTTTGTTTGCCGATATCTCGCTTCGACGGGAAGGCGGTACCTTGGTTGTTAACGTGGTCGAAAACCCCGTCATCAACCGGATCGCGTTCGAAGGCAATGACGCGTTCGGTGATGATACACTCGAAACCGAAGTCTCGCTGCGCCCACGCGTGATTTATACGCGCACCAAAGTACAGGATGACGTACGGCGTATTCTGACCATTTACCGCCAGAGCGGGCGGTTTGGCGCCTCTGTAGAACCAAAACTCATTCAGCTTGAGCAAAACCGCATTGACCTCGTTTTTGAAATAAACGAAGGCGAAGAGACAAAAGTCAGAAATGTAAGGTTTGTTGGCAACAAGGAATTTGATGACGGGCGTTTGCAGGAAGTCATCCAAACCAAAGAAAACGCATGGTGGCGAATTTTCTCCTCGGATGATGTATACGACCCTGATCGCTTAAATTTGGATCGAGAACTGCTGCGACGTTTTTATCTGAGCAACGGATATGCCGATTTTAAGGTAAATACAGCAATTGCTGAACTTACCCCGGACAAAAGCGATTTTTTCATCACGTTCGGCATTGATGAAGGAGAGCGTTACCAATTTGGAACCATCGAAGTCGATGCACGACTGAAGGACCTTGAGCCTCAGGATGTAAAAGACGCGATCGAAGTCGATGAAGAAGACTGGTACAGCGCGGAAGAGATCGAAGATACCATTGACCGCCTGACAGAGGTCGTGGGCACATTAGGATACGCATTTGTAGACGTGCGCCCACGGATCAATCGTGATCGTGAAAACCGCAAAATCAACGTAACATATGTGATTAACGAAGGCCCGAGAGTCTTCGTTGAAAAGATCAATATCGCTGGCAACGTCCGAACGCTGGACAAAGTCATTCGACGCGAATTTCGATTGGTCGAAGGTGATGCCTTTAACGCTTCAAAACTCCGTCGTTCGCGCACGCGCATTCGAAATCTCGGATTTTTCGAGACTGTCGACGTGGAACAAATCCCTGGCTCTGCACCCGATAAAACCATTCTGAACGCGACAGTCGAAGAGAAACCGACCGGCCAGATCACACTGGGTGCGGGCTTCTCGTCCGAAATTGGTGTGCTGGGTGATATTCAACTTCAAGAACGAAACTTCCTGGGCAAGGGCCAAAATCTGAAACTTCAACTTCAGATCGCTGCGGAAGCATCACAAATTGATATCGGCTTCACAGAGCCATACTTCCTAGGACGCGAAATCGCCGCAGGGTTCGATCTATTCAGAACAGCACGCGATTTGCAGGATACGAGTTCATTCGATTTGGAGCGCACAGGTTTCCGTTTGCGTTCAGGCTATCGGATAACCGAAGATCTTGTTCAGAATTGGCGCTATATGTTCCGTTTGTCTGAGATATCGAACGTTGATGGCGACGCTTCAACGTTGATTCAAGCGCAAGAGGGAACTGAAACTCAATCTCAAATCAGCCATGTGATTTCCTATGATAAGCGAGATCAAAGCTTTAACACGACGAATGGGTACTTCATGCAACTCGAGACTGATTTCGCGGGCATTGGCGGATCAGTTCGGCATCTCAGGAATACAGCGCGGGCATCGACCTTCTATCCACTAGCTGACCAATGGATCGTGTCATTGACGGGTAAAGCCGGTTTAATCACAGAATTGGGCAAGGATATCTTGTTATCAGAGAGATATTTTATTGGCGGCACCGATGTTCGAGGTTTCGAAACTGCAGGTCTCGGGCCCCGTGATACGGCAACCGATGACGCATTGGGCGGTGAATGGATGTATGCCGGATCTTTGGGGCTTAAATTCCCAACCGGGCTTCCACCTGATCTAGGTGTTTCCGGACGTATGTTCACTGACTTTGGTTCTTCAGGCGGGCTCTCGCCGACCAATTCGTCGACAGCAGATGAGGCGTCGCTTCGAATGGGTGTCGGCGTGGGTGTCACTTGGGACTCGCCATTTGGTCCGCTGGGACTAGACTTCGCATACCCTGTCCTGAAAGAAGATTTTGACGAAAAAGAGTTCGTCAGAGTTAATTTTGGCGCCAGATTCTAAACGACTTCGGGGAGGTCATTTTGTTTAAGAAAATATCCGCTATCGGCCTGGTTGCCGCACTGTTCTTATGGCCGCAATCTGAATCCGTTGCTCAAGGTGCCGGCGCCGTCGTCACGCCCACAATTGTTGTTCTTGATATCGGTGCGATCCGTCGCGATGCTGCGTCCGTCAAATCCATCCGCGACCAAATCGTGACTTTCCAAGAAGCCCTTCAAGGCGATATTCAAAAAGAACAAGAAGCACTCTCCGCAGCGCAACAAGACCTCGCGAAAAAACAAGCACTGTTATCGCCCGAAGCTTTTGCAGAGGAACGTCAAAAATTCGAGCAACGTGTTGTCGGCGTTCAACAAATGGTCCAGAACCGCCGTCGTAATTTAGAAGGCAGTCAAGGCAAAGCCATGCTCCAAGTGGAACGTTCCCTGAACGAGATTGTCGCCAACATGGCAGCAACCAATGGTTATTCAGTTGTTCTAAGACGCTCACAAGTGGTTATTGTTGATACATCATTGGATATCACCTCCGCTGTTCTGGAAGAATTGAACGCGAAGTTGCCAACAGTGGCGGTCGAGCCTCCGGCTAAGTAGGTAAAATGGCTGACTCACGGTTCTACCGCAACGCGGGGCCTTTCTCTCTAAAAGACATTGCCGAGGGTGTAGGCGCAGAACTTTCTGCGGGTGCTGATCCATCTCAATTGATTGATGACGTGCAGCCCCTTCATCTGGCAGCAGCCGATCATGTCAGCTTCTTAGATAACAAGAAATATAAGGACGAGTTCATAAACTCGGCTGCAGGCGCGTGCATCGTTGCGCCAGAAATGGCAGAAATCGCGCCCGATGGCATGACTCTATTGATGACGCCGACGCCGTATCATGCATATGGATATGTCGCGCAAATGTTCTACCCGCCCCCAATGGGAACTGGTGAGACATCGCCACACGCGCATATCCATCCAAGTGCAATTGTAGCGGACAATGTTGATATTAAGCCAGGGGCCGTCATTGGCGCTGGGTCGGAGATTAAGTCTGGCAGTGTGATCGGTGCCAACGCGGTTATTGGTGACGGTGTCGTCATCGGCGAAAACACTCAAATAGGCGCGAACGTCGGCATTTCTCACGCACTCATCGGTGACCGAGTCATCATTCATCAGGGGGCCCAAATCGGCCAAGATGGGTATGGATTTGCGATGAGCCCAAAGGGCCATGTTAAAATCCCACAACTGGGCCGCGTCATCATCGGTAACGATGTCGAAATTGGTGCCAACGCCACAATTGATCGTGGTGCAGGACCGGATACGGAAATTGGTGATGGGTCGAAGCTCGATAATCTTGTTCATCTTGCGCACAACGTAAAGATCGGACGATTTTGTATCATTACGGGGCAGGTTGGTATTTCAGGTAGCACAGAGGTTGGTGACTTTGTCGCAATGGGAGGCCAGTCAGGATTGGCAGGGCACATAAAGGTCGGAATGGGCGCACAAATCGGCGCTCAATGCGGGGTACTTCGAGATGTACCACCGGGCGCAAAAGTGGCGGGCACACCCGCACGCCCTGTGCAACAATGGTTGAAAGAATTCGCTGACTTAGAGCGAGCCGCCAAGAAACGAAAGAATAGGGGGTAATCGTGGACGCCGAAAACAACCAGACTGGAGTGTCGGTCGATATTACTGGGATTATGGAGCGCATACCTCATCGCTACCCAATCTTATTGATTGATCGGGTTGAAGATATCATCGCCGGCGAAGGGGCTATTGGTATCAAGAATGTTTCCGTGAACGAGCCTTTCTTTCAAGGTCATTTCCCCGAGCATCCCATAATGCCGGGCGTGCTAATCGTCGAGGCGATGGCCCAGACCGCCGCGATCGTTGTGATCGAAAGTCAAACCGACGCGGCTGGGAAACTCGTGTACTTTATGTCCATCGATAGTGCGAAATTTCGAAAACCTGTTTTACCAGGGCACACGGTCAAGCTGCATGTCAGCAAAGAACAGGGGAGAGGTAAAATCTGGAAATTCAAAGGCGAGGCACGCGTTGACGGGAACCTGATGGCAGAGGCCGTATTCACTGCAATGATTGTGGACAGCCCTTCTGGTGAAAACGCATGACCGAAGTACATCCGACTGCGATCATCAGTGACACAGCCAAAATTGGCACGGATGTGAAAATTGGTGCCTATTCGGTCGTGGGGTCCAATGTCGTACTTGGTGACGCGGTCGAATTAATGTCCCATGTCGTCATTGAAGGGCATACGTCCGTTGGCGCTGGAACGCGTATTTTTCCATTCTCCTCGATTGGGCATCAACCCCAAGACCTGAAGTATCACGGAGAGCCCTCACGACTTGAAATTGGGGAACGCAATGTGATCAGGGAACATGTCACCATGAACCCAGGAACCGAAGGCGGCGGCATGCTGACAAAAGTCGGTGACGAATGTCTTTTCATGGTGGGAGCACACGTAGCCCACGATTGTATCGTCAACAACAACGTCATTTTGGTGAATAATGCGACCCTAGGCGGCCATGTTGTCATCGACGATTGGGCCATCATCGGCGGGTTGGCGGCAGTTCACCAATTCGTACGCATTGGTCGTCACGCCATGATCGGTGGCAAAACTGGCGTCGAGCACGATGTCATCCCTTATGGCACCGTGACGGGTAACCGCGCACGCCTAGAGGGCTTAAACATCTTGGGCCTGAAACGCCGTGGTTTCTCGCGTGACGAGATCCACGATATTCGAAAAGCCTATCGTCTGATCTTTGCCGAAGAGGGCACAATGGCCGAACGCGTCGCAGACGTCGTTGAAGATTTTTCTGAAAACGAGCCAGTGATGGAAATCGTGAATTTCATCCGCAGTGACTCGTCACGGGGCATTTGCAAACCGCACATGGAAGATGCCACTTAAGGGCAAGCTCGGCATCCTCGCCGGTGGGGGCTTTCTCCCCATTCGGATTGCAGAGCGATGTCAAAAATACGGAATAGCGTATTTCGTTATCGTCTTTGAAAACCAGGGCGATCCCGACGTTTTCTCAGATCATCCGCATATCGTGTCACGACTTGGGGCCGCAGGCGGTATCATCAAAGCGCTCAATAAACAAAACTGTGACCAACTGGTGATGGCTGGGACAATCCGCCGCCCGAGCGCCAAAGATGTCAGGCCTGATCTTTGGGGTGTTAAATTCTTGGCCAAAACGGGGGCCATGGCGCTTGGCGATGACGGCCTGATATCAGCCTTGGTAAAAGCCCTGGAGAGTGAAGGTTTTGACGTCATCGGTGCCGATGAGATTGTGCCCGAATACCTGGTCCCGCGTGGTTTGTTAGGCACCGTTTCGCCCACCGAAGAGAGCACAGAAGATATTCCACAGGCACTCCGCGCAGCGCGCGCCTTGGGTGAACGAGACGAGGGTCAAGCCGCCGTTGTACTTGGCAGCAACATCATTGCCGAGGAACAGTCTGATGGCACGGATGCCATGCTCCGCCGTTTAGCAGAGTCAAAAAATGCTGGCGGTGTATTGGCAAAAGCACTCAAACCCGACCAAGAGCGCCGTGTAGATCTGCCGACGATTGGCAAGCAAACCATCGAAAATGCCCATGCAGCGGGTCTAAGCGGCATTGTTGTCGAAGCCGGAAACGCGTTCTTTTATGAACGCGAAGAAGCCATCGCGTTGGCTGATCATTTGGGCTTATTTGTCATCGGCGTCGATGCCGACGGTGCCTGGTCTTGAGCACGCAAATTTCAGTTTACCTGATCGCGGGCGAACCTTCAGGTGATGTCCTGGGGGGGCGATTGATTACGGGGCTCAAAGCGCTGGCCGGGGATAACATCGCGATTTCAGGTGTTGGCGGCCCAAATATGACAGCCGAGGGGCTGCAATCGCTTTTTCCAATGCAAGAACTCAGCGTCATGGGTATCGTCGAGGTGGTGCCAAAAATCCCCACGTTGTTGGCCCGGATCAAACAAACCACAGCCGATATCATCGATAAAAAACCAGACGTGGTCGTGACCATCGATGCGCCGGACTTTTGCTTTCGTGTCGCCAAACGATTGGCGGGGCATGACATCCCGATTGTTCATTACGTTGCGCCATCGGTCTGGGCGTGGCGGCCGGGCAGGGCAAAGAAAGTCGCCGCACTCGTCGATCATGTAATGTGCTTATTGCCGTTTGAGCCGCCATATTTTACGCGCGAAGGTGTAGATGCAACTTTTGTCGGCCACTCGATACTCGAAAGCGGCGCAGATGGCGGCGACGGGCAAGCCTTTCGTGCTCGTCATAACATCCCTCAAGACGCGGCATTGCTATGTGTGCTTCCCGGCAGCCGCCATGGTGAAGTATCACGTCTGATGGGCGTCTTTGGTGAAACACTCAGAAATGTGTCCGCAAAAATTGATGGGCTTCACATTGTGATCCCGACCATCGCGTCCGTCGCCAATCATGTGCGCACGGAATCAACCGATTGGCCGAATACGCTGGTCGTCGAAGGTGATACAGAGAAATACGATTCGTTCGCTGCGGCCGATGCATCTCTCGCTGCAAGCGGAACTGTTTCTCTGGAATTGGCATTGGCAGGCGTGCCGACAATCATTGCCTATCGGATGGCCCGTGTATCTGCCTATATCGCGCGCAAATTCGTCAAACTAGATTACGTGTCGATCATCAATTTGATTTTAAAGCGCGAGGCCATGCCAGAGTTGCTATTGGAGGACTGCACGGTTGAAAAACTGACACCTGCGGTTAGCGAGTTATTACGTTCCGAAGAAGCGCAAAGCAGACAAAAGGCAGCATTCAAAGATGCACTAACCCAATTGCGCGCCGAAGATTCAAAACCATCTGACGCTGCCGCCCAAGTCGTCTATAACGTCGCGCGCCAATCTAGAGATTAGTCACAAAAAAGGCGTGAACCTGAAGGTCCACGCCAGTTTTTGAGAACCGTCGCAGGCGCCTTAGCGCTTGCTGAGATCAACGTAGTCGCGTTGTTCCGCCCCAGTGAACAACTGACGAGGACGGCCAATTTTCTGGCTCGGATCCTCAATCATCTCGTTCCATTGCGCGATCCAACCAACAGTCCGTGCAACTGCAAACAGCGCCGTGAACATGGTTGTCGGGATCCCCATCGCTTTGAAGATGATACCAGAATAGAAATCGACGTTCGGATACAGCTTTTTCTCAACAAAGTATGGATCTTCGAGAGCGATTTTTTCCAACTCAAGCGCGATTTCAAGCAATGGCTCGTCATGGACACCAAGCGCATCCAGGACCTTGTGGCATTGCTCGCGCATCACACGTGAGCGGGGGTCAAAGTTTTTATAGACGCGGTGACCAAAGCCCATCAGGCGGAATGGATCGTCTTTGTCTTTGGCTTTCTCGACGAATGCAGGAATGTTCTTAGCAGAACCAATTTCTTCCAGCATTTTCAATACCGCTTCGTTAGCACCACCGTGTGCAGGCCCCCAAAGTGATGCGATGCCTGCAGAAATACATGCGAATGGGTTCGCGCCTGATGAACCGGACAAACGAACAGTCGATGTCGATGCATTTTGTTCGTGATCGGCGTGAAGGATCAAAATCACGTCCATGGCCTTCGCCAGCACGGGATCGATGACATATTCTTCACATGGGTTCGAGAACATCATGTGCAGGAAGTTTTCCGCATAGCCGTGTGTGTTCTTCGGATACACATAGGGTTGACCCAAGTTGTACTTGTAGGCCAATGCCGCAATGGTCGGCATTTTTGCGATCATGCGATAGGACGAAATCATCCGGTTCTTTGGATCGCTGATGTCGGTGGAGTCGTGATAGAACGCTGAAAGCGCGCCGACCATACCGCACATAACCGCCATCGGGTGCGCATCACGACGGAAACCACGCAAGAATGTCTGCATCTGTTCGTGGATCATCGTGTGATATGTAATATCGTGCTCAAACTTAGTTTTTTCGTCTGGGCCTGGCAAATCCCCGTACAACAACAAATAGCAAGTTTCCATAAAGTCAGAATTTGCTGCCAGTTGCTCAATCGGATAGCCCCGATACAACAGCACTCCGTTGTCACCATCGATGTATGTGATTTTCGATTCACAGCTACCTGTTGACGTAAAACCTGGGTCATACGTAAAGCAGCCGGTCTGCGCATATAACTTGCGCACATCAATCACATCCGGGCCCAACGAGCCATGCAAGACGGGCAATTCCCAGCTTTCACCACTGGAATTGTCGGTCAGCGTAAATGTTTTTTCGTTACTCATTCGGTTCTCTCCTCTGTTCCAACGCGCCGAGCGGAAATCCGCACCGACGGTCGCGATCATTCGTTGATCGCTTATACTGGCTGGTGATCCTTACAAGGCGTCATCCAGGCGGGCGAGGCTTTCCTCGCGGCCAAGTACAGCCATTACCTCGAAAATGCTGGGCGATACATTTGTGCCCGTAAGCGCAGCCCGAAGGGGTTGCGCGACTTTGCCGAGTTTGAGGTCGTTCGCCTCAGCAAATTCCTTTGCAGCTGTCTGCAGATTGTCTTCCGACCAGTCTTCAAGCTGGGCCAGGCCATTTTTCAAACCCAAGAGGTGCGCCTTGGCATCCTCGTTCAGCAGTGCAGACGCTTTCTCATTGTACGATAAAGGGCGGGGAAGTACATAAAACAATGCACTCTCGGCCAATTCGTTGATATTCTTTGCGCGTTCTTTAAGCCCCGACATGCCGCTTTTTATCCGTTCAGCCGCATTCTCGGCAAGCGCACTGTCATGGTTTTCACGAAGATGTGTCATCACCAAGTCTGTCAGGCGCGCATCGTCTGTTTTACGCATGTATTGGCCATTCAGGGACTCGAGCTTGGCAAAATCGAAACGCGCGGCGCCTTTGCCAACGGCATCCAGGCCGAACCATTCAATCGCTTGTTCCGTCGAAATAATCTCGTCATCACCATGCGACCAACTAAGGCGGAGGAGGTAGTTTCGAAGCGCTTCGGGCAGATAGCCCATGTCACGATAGGCTTCGACCCCGAGCGCCCCATGTCGTTTCGACAGCTTGGCTCCGTCAGGGCCATGAATCAGCGGAATGTGGGCAAACTCTGGCAGATCCCATCCCATGGCATTGAAGAGCTGCGCTTGGCGGAAAGCATTCACCAAATGATCATCACCCCGAATGACATGGGTAATGCCCATATCAAAATCATCGACAACAACCGCCAGCATATAGGTCGGATTCCCGTCGCCCCGCAAAAGAACCATGTCATCGAGCTGTTCATTTTCGATTTCGACGCGGCCTTGGACCAAATCTTCGATAACTGTTGATCCTTCGAGCGGCGCGCGTAATCGAATGGCTGGGGCCACGCCCTCAGGTGCCTCGGATGGGTCCCGGTCGCGCCATGTCCCATCGTACATACGTTTCTTGCCCTCAGCTCGGGCCGTATCCCGCATCTCTGTCAGTTCTTCGGGCGTGCAATAGCATTTGTAGGCCATGCCCTTATCCAAGAGCTCTTGCACCACTTCTTGATGGCGAGGGCGGCGCTCGTACTGAGAAATAGCATCGCCATCCCAATCCAGGCCAAGCCAGCCTAATCCCTCGATGATGGCGTCGATCGCC